>DASWGI010000174.1:0-3667 GCA_036393835.1 Myxococcales bacterium
CCGCTGGTGTCGGTGTTGCCGCCGGTCACGTCGCGGATGAGGAGTCCGAACGGCTTCTCCTGGCGGCGCGCCTCGGCGATCAGCGCCTCCTTCAGCTTCGCCGGCGAGAGGGTGCGGTCGGACTGCACGATCAGGTTCGCCATCCGCGCCACCGGGTCCCGGCCCGGCGAGGACCGCCCGTGCCCGTTCGAGCGCGAGAACCCGGCCACCGGAGCGCGCGAGAGCAGGAACGTCTTCAGCACCCCGCGGTCGACCAGCACGGTGCGCTGCGCGGGGACGCCCTGGTCGTCGTACTTGTAGACGCCGTTGAGGCTCACGCCGCCGAACTGCGCGCGGGTCGGGTCGTCGAGGATGGTCAGGAAACCCGGCAGGATGGACTTGCCGACCTGTCCCTTGAAGGTGCGTCCGTCCTTGTCGTCGTTCTGCCGCTCGCCTTCGAGACGGTGACCGACCGCCTCGTGGAAGAGCACCCCGGCCGCCTCCGGCGCGAGCAGCGCCGGGCCGGTGTACGGGTCGAGCACCGGCGCGTTGCGCAGCGCGAGCAGCTCGCCGACCATCTCGTCGATCTTGCGCGACAGCTTCTCGCCCCGCGGCAGCTCGGCCTCGGTCGCGCCGTAGAAGTCGCGGCTGTCCTCCAGCAGCATGCCGTCCGGGGCGCGCGCCCAGGCTTGCACGTGCAGCCCGTAGAGGACGCGCTCGGTGATCAGGCGCCCGCCCTCGGTGTTGGCCAGCTCGCGCTCCTCCCGATCCACGCCGGCGCGCATCTGCGAGTCGAACAGCTCGGGGTGCGACCGCAGCCGGTCCGACTGCGCCCGCAACTCGCGCTTCCATGCCTCGGCGTCGAAGGGGCGCTCCGCCCTGGGCATCACGTCGACGTGCGGCTCCTCGCGCGAGAAGCTGGGCGGCCGCTCCGGGTCGTCGGGCCGGTAGACCTCCTTGCCCTTCTTCTTGAGGTACGCCGAGAGCGCCTTCTTGTAGAGGTCGTCGGTGAGCAGCCACAGCGCGTTGCGCAGCGCGGCCGGGTCGTTGTCGAGCGGCGCCTCGCGCCCTGCGCTGTAGCCCGAGTCCTGGCTGTCGAAGTCGAACATCTCCTGCGACCCGGTGTTGTCGAACTCGTAGCTCCCCACCCGCACGTCGACCTGCAGCCGGCGGTCGCGGCGGACGTGGTCGAGGAAGATGGCGCCGTACTTGGCGCCCACCTCGCGCGCCTCGATGCCGCGCACCGTGTAGGAGAGGAAGTACGGCGCCTCGTGTCCGCGCAGGCGCAGATCCTTCTGCGAGCGGGACAACTCTTCCACCAGGGCGGACAGGACGCGCTCGCGCGGATCGCTTGGAGCCGGGGCGGCGACAAGCAGCGAGCAGAGCAACGCGACGAAGGGCATGCCCCTGTTGTGCCTCGCGTGCGCCCGCGACACAAGCGCGAGCGTGCTGTAGGAGGAAGTGCGTGCGGGCGCGCACCCTGGTCCCCCTCGCGTTGGTCGCGGCGTACGCGCTGTGGACCTTCCGGCCCGAGCGCGGCTTCCTGCCCGGCGGGGAGGGGGACTTCAACCTGTGGACGTTCGAGCACGTCTGGAGGCAGATGGACCGGCTCGGACCGCTGCACCTTTGGTCGGACCGGTTCTGGAGCGCCCCGATCTTCGCGGGCATGCCGCTGCAGCTCGCGTTCTCCGAGAACCAGCTCTACCCGGCGCTGATCCTGCGGCCGCTCTGGCGCGCGCTGGGAGGCGGGCTGGCGCTGCAGTGGGGCGCAGTGCTGATGACGCTGGCCGGCTTCGGGTGCGCATTAGGGTGGTTGCGATCGCTCGGGCTGCGCGAGCTGGCCGGCGCCGGCGCGCTGCTCTTCGCCTGCTGCGGGTTCGTGCAGAGCCAGTACGCGCACTACCAGAACCTGTGCATCTTCCTTTTGCCCCTCGCCCTGTGGAGCTGGAACGCGTTCGAGCGCGCCCCGGGCCCCGCTCGCGCCGCGCTGTGCGCGTTTGCGTTCGGCTGGATCAGCGGCTGGAACGTCTACTTCCAGCTCTTCGCCGACCTGCTGCTGCTCGCGCTCTTGCTGCTGCGCACCGGCGTCCCGATGCGCTGGCGGCTCGCGGCCCTCGCCGGCGCGGCAGCGACGCAAGCGCCCATCGCGCTCAAGTACGCGGAGCTGCAGCACGCCATCGGCAGCTTGAGCGTATCGCTCACCTACGGCGCGGTGCCTCGCAGCATCCTCGGGACCGCGATGCGGCCCACGTTGTTGCAACGGTTCCTGCCGGGCTACCCCACGGCCGAGGTCCCGATCGAGGCGGCCGGGTTCCTCGGCTTCTCCTGGACGGCGCTGGTCGTCGCCGCGCTGCTGCACCGGCGGGCGCGAGGCTGGGCGGTGGCCGCGCTGCTCGCGTTCTGGGCGGCGCTCGGGCTCGGGCACGGGCTCTTCGACGTTCTGCATGCGTTGCCCGGCTTCTCCGGCCTGCGCGCGGCGGGCAGGTTCCAGGTGCTGACCGCGCTGTTCGCCGTGCCAGCCGCGCTGCTCGTCGTCCAGGAAGCTCGCGGCGCCGCGCGCTGGCTGCCGATCGCGCTCGCCGCGATCGAGCTGGTCCCCGGCGTCCGCGCGCTTCGCGCCCCGGTCCCGGTCGATTTCGGCCGGCGCGCCACTGCATTCGAGGCGGCGGTCGGCGGCCGGGGGCCCCTGCTCGTCGCGCCCGCCGTCGACGCGCGTTTCCAGCTCCATGCCCTTCCTTCCGGGGTGCCGCTGCTGCAGGGCACGAGCGGCCGGGCCCCGGCGAACGTGCAGCTCCTCGATGCGCTCCTCGCCGGCGCGGCGGCGGGCAAGGACTCGCTGTCGGACGTCCTCGAGCTCACCCGTGCGCCGCTCGTCGCGGCGGTGGATCCGCGGTGGATTGCGGAGCTCTCCTCGAATGCGCTCCTGGCGCCCGAGGGGTGCTTCGAGGACTTCGACCTCCAGGTCTGTCTCTTCCGTCCGCGCGGTTCCGCCGCGGCACCCAGGGTGCGCCTCGACCGCGATGCGCGATGGGAGTACGGCACCACCGCGGACGGCTGGCCGCTGGCGCAATTGCGCGCGACGCGGTCGGGCGTGCTCGACTACGCGGAGCTGGGCCGCTGCCGCCTGGCCGAGATCACCGTGCTGTGGGGCCTGCGGTGGACGCGCGAGCTGATCTTCCCGGGCGCGCACCTTCGAGACGCCCGGTTCGAGGAGGGCGAGGTCGCCTTGGCGCGGGAGTCGCGCCAGGCCGTCTTCCGGCTGCCGGCGTGGGCCCGTCCCACGCGCACCTATGCGGTGCGGTGCGGATGACCGAGCCCTGCCGCGGAAGAAACACAGCGCCGCCTGTCCCGCGGTCGCTGCCTACGCGCTCTTGATCTTGTCCCGCCCGAAGGTGACGTTCTTGGTCGCGTTGCGGCTGTCCACCACCAGCTTCGCGTCGCGGACCAGCTTCTGGTAGTCGATCGACTCGTGGTCGGTGGCGATCACCACCACGTCGGCCCACTCGACGCCCTGCTCGAGCGGCACGCTCTGCATCTCCAGCATGTACCGGGGCTGGTGGCGCATCTCCTTCATCTTCGGACAGTACGGGTCGTGGTACTCGACCGTGAGGCCCTTCTGCCGGAACAGCTCGATCAGCCGGATCGACGGGCTCTCCCGCAGGTCGTCGATGTTCTTCTTGTAGGCGAG
>DASWGI010000175.1:0-2758 GCA_036393835.1 Myxococcales bacterium
CCGATGCGGCCACGGCGAATGGCGGAGGCGCTTTAGTCGGGCTCGATCGGGAAGCGGGAGCGGATGTCCTCCGGGATGCGGCACGGGCGGCCGCGGGCGAGGTCGAGGAAGGCCCAGTCGGTGCTGGCGCGGCACAGCTCCGTGCCGTCGGAGGCGCGCAGGATGCGGGTCCGCCGGACGCTGCTCGCCGCGGCCATGCTGGCCACGCGCGTCTCGACGGCGAGCCGCTCGCCGGAGAGGGCGGGGCGCAGGTACTGGATCTCGTGGCTGCGAACCACCCAGACCTCGCGGCGCGCGAGGTACGCGGCCTGGTCCAGCCCGACCGCGGTGGAATGGGCCAGCGCCGCCTCGAGCACCCAGCGCAGATAGACCAGGTTGCCGGCGTGGCCCAGCTCGTCGATGTCCTCGGGCCGCACCTCGACGAGGTGGCGGTAGGGCATGGCGCGCCGTCTATTTCCGGGTGCCGAACAGCAGCACCACGTAGGTGGCGTTCTTGCCCAGCACCGGGTGGTTTCCCTGCCCCACGCCGATGCCCATCGCCTTCTCCTTGCTGGTGATCACCGTCTTCTCGTCGGCGAACTCCGCCGGATCGGCCTTGGCGCCGGAGAGGAAGTCGACCGTCCGGAACGTCTTGTAGAGCGGGCTGACGATCTGGCTGTGCTTGGCGTCGCTGATGTTGCCGTTCGCGGCGGCCAGCGCCTGCGCGTACTCCTGCGCCACCTTGTCCAGGACGGGGTCGTCCTTGGACGCCGGCATCCCCGCCGAGGCGCGCTTCTTGTTGATCGTCTCTCGCAGCTTGGGAGCCACCGTCGCGACGTCCACCTGGCCGAGCTCGCGCACGAACAGCTCGGTGACGAAGGCGACGTTCCCGCCCTGGGGATCCTTGCCGTTCGCGACGCCGGTGCCCGCGCTGGTGGCATCCGTGCTCATGTAGTTGGCGCGATAGATGGGGCTCAAGGAGAAGAGCCGTTGCACGTCCTCGGCCGTGCGCGCCGCTCCGGGGTTCACCAGCACGACGGGCGAGGCGATCCCCGCCGCCTTCAGCCGCTGGGCGAGGTCGGCGGTCGCCGACCCGCCGCCGCCGCCCTTCGCCTCGTTCTCGGAGACGGAGCGGGCCACCTGGGCGACCTTGTCGTCCCACTTCAGCGGCGGGAGTTCCGCCTCGGTCCGTTCGGCGTTGATCTGCTCGAAGATGGTGCGCTCCTGCTGCGCTACCTCGCCACCGGGCGTGGGCAGCTGCGCGCTCGTGGGCGGGTCGATCCCGCAGAAGACCGGGAAGTTCGCTGCGATCCGCGGCTGCCCCTGCTCCTCGCCGCGGATCTCCACCGCGATGCGGCCCTTGCGCCCGCCGCAGCTGACCGGGACGCTGAACTCCTTGCCGGGCTTCGACTCCGGCTGCTGCAGCTTGCCGCGGGGATCGCTGATCAGCACCTTGGGGTTCTGCAGCGGGCCCAGCAGGCGGCCGCTCAGCGTGGCCTCCGCCTTGGGGTCCAGCTTGCGCGGGAGCGGCTCCAGCTCGAGCGGAGGATCCTGCATCGCCAGCGACACTTTGGTGCCGCCCCTCGCGCCGCGCGCGGTCGCCCAGCCGTATCGCACCTGGCCAGCCGTGCTCCGGACGTACTGCATCACCGCCTCGTTCAGGCGCGCGCCGAGGTCCTTCGGGTCCTCGCTGTCGATGGTGGCGAGCACCACCCGGGGGATCCCCGACGGGATGCCGAAGTGGAAGGCGAGGAACGACAACAGGCTCTCGGGCGGGTTCTGCTGCTCGTCCCACCCGAGCAACGACTCGGCGACGGCGCAGAGGCGCCCGTCCGCCTGGGGGGCGGGTTTCTGGATCTTCTTGGCCTCATCGGCGCTGTCGCTTGCGATGTAGCGTCCGATGGAGGTGGCCGGGCAGGTCCGCTGCGGATCGGGGCCGTAGTTGGCGGCCTGCGCGCCGGCG
Source organism: Myxococcales bacterium (assembly GCA_036393835.1). Taxonomy (GTDB): domain Bacteria; phylum Myxococcota; class Myxococcia; order Myxococcales; family 40CM-4-68-19; genus VBKO01. The sequence goes on from DASWGI010000175.1 coordinate 1,943, forward strand.
GGCGTGAACTTGCCGGCGGCGACGGCACCGGCGCCCGCTCGCTGCGCGCCAGCCCCGGCGCAGCCGGCGAGGAAGAGGACGGCGGCAAGCCACGCGCGGGCACGGAGGGAGGCGAACCGGTTGCTGTGTCGTTCCATGGCAGTCCTCGGCGCCACGACCGGCGGGAGGGCCGTCGGAAGCGGCAGCGGTGATCTACTGAGGCAGCTCCAGCCGGATGCGGAAGGTCAGATCGACCTCGACGGGCTGGCCGCCCATCAAGTACGGTTTGTACCTCTGCTGCTGCAGCGCCTCGACGGCAGCGCGATCCATGAAGGGAAGTCCCTGCAGGACGCGGCAGTTGCGCACAGATCCGTCGATTCCGATCAGGCATTTCACCACCATGGTCCCCTGGACCTCCTTCTCCAGGGCCTGGGTGGTGTATTGGATCTCGGGCCCGCTCATCTTCTGCATCTTGATGACGGTGTTCTCCGCCTCGATGCGCTTCACCGTCCCGGTCCCGCCGAAGGTGCCGCCCACCACGCCTCCCTGGACGCCGCCGACCACGCCACCTTCGACACCTCCCTCGACGCCCTCGTCGTCGACCTCTTCCTCGGGAAGGTCTTCCGGCGGCTTCTCCTCCAGCTTCGGCAGCTCCTTGGGCTGCACGAGGGCCTGGGTGGGCGCCTTGGGGATGATCTTGGGCGTCTGCCGCGGGGTGGTCTTCTTCCGGGCGGCCGGCGGGGGCGGAGGGGGCGGAGGAGGCGGCGGCGGCCGGAACACGACGTCGACGGCCGCCTCCTGCTTCGGCATGTGCGCCCTCACGTAGGTGAAGGCGAC
>DASWGI010000176.1:0-7497 GCA_036393835.1 Myxococcales bacterium
CGGTCCCACGGGAAGCGGCCAAACTTGGCGATGGCCGCCTCGTCCACCGCCGCGATCACGATGCGGTCCGACGTCCGTAGTGGGTTGAGGTCGACGCGCTGCTTGAAGCGGAGATCGACCAGCGCCTTCTCCAATTTCACCAGCAGCGGCACTTCCCAACGCCCGCGACCCGCGATCTGGAGGATCTGCAGGGCAGCGAAGAAGAGCCCGGTGAAGAGGCCGATCCGGAATGCGTTGACGCCCTTGAGCCAGCGCCAGAACCGTTGCATGTGGTGTCTCCCCCAGAGAGGGTACACCAGCCCGAGGGGTGTACAGGCAAGAAGACTTACAACCCGCGCGGGATCGATCTAAGGTGCGCGCCGCCATGTCCGAGAAGAACCTCACCTACCGCGACGCCGGCGTGGACATCGACGAGGGCGACGCGCTGGTCGAGCGGATCAAGCCTCACGCCCGCCGGACGGCGCGCCCCGAGGTCCTGGCGGGGATCGGCGGGTTCGGCGGTCTCTTCCAGGTGCCCAAGGGCTATGAAGAACCGGTGATGGTGGTGGGCACCGACGGCGTCGGAACCAAGCTGAAGCTCGCCTTCCTGGCTGGCAAGCACGACACGGTCGGTATCGACCTGGTGGCGATGAGCGTCAACGACGTGGTGGTGTGCGGCGCGGAGCCGCTGGTCTTCCTCGACTACTTCGCCACCAGCCGGCTGCGCGCGGACCAGGCGGAGCGCGTGATCGCCGGCATCGCGGAGGGCTGCGTGCGCGCCGGCTGCGCGCTGATCGGAGGCGAGACGGCGGAGCTGCCCGGGTTCTACGCGGAAGGCGAGTACGACCTGGCGGGTTTCTGCGTGGGCGTGGTGGAGAAATCGCGGATCCTCGACGGCTCGCGCGTCCGGGCCGGAGACGCCGTGCTGGGGCTGGCCTCGAGCGGCCTGCACTCGAACGGCTACTCCTTGGCGCGGAAGGTGTTTGGCGACCGGCCCACGGGGGAGCTGCTCGACCTGCTGCTCGAGCCCACGCGCATCTACGTGAAGGACTGCCTCGCGCTGCGGGCGGCGATCGACGTGCACGCCTTCGCGCACATCACCGGGGGCGGGCTGCCGGGAAACCTCCCGCGCGTGCTGCCTGCCGAGCACCGCGCCGTGCTGCGCGCCGGGAGCTGGCCCAGGCCGCGCATCTTCGAGCTGCTCCAGAGGACGGCGAAGATCGACGACGCGGATATGCTGCGCACCTTCAATTGCGGGGTGGGCATGTGCGCCGTGGTGCGCCGCGAGGACGCCGCCCCGGCGCGCGACCTGCTGCAGGCGCGCGGGCAACCGGCCTGGGAGATCGGCGTGATCGAGGCCGCCCCCGGGCTGACCGAGCCCGAGGTGGTCTTCCGCTGATGGCGCATCCCCTGCGACTGGGCGTCCTCGCTTCCGGATCGGGGTCGAACCTCCAGTCGATCCTGGACGCGTGCGCGGCGCGCCGCATCGCGGGCGAGGTGGCGGCGGTGATCTGCAACGTCCCCGGAGCGCGGGCCCTGCAGCGCGCCCGCGAGGCGCGGGTGCCGGCGGTGCTGCTGCCGCACCAAGAGCACGCCCGGCGCGAGGACTACGACGCCCGCCTGGTGGCCGAGCTGCGCTCGCGGGGCGTGGAGCTTTTGTGCCTGGCGGGGTTCATGCGCATCGTCACGCCCGTGCTGCTGTCGGCCTTTCCGCAGCGGGTGCTGAACATCCATCCCTCGCTCCTGCCCGCCTTCCCCGGGATGCACGGCGTGCGGCAGGCGCTGCGGGCGGGCGTGCGCGTCTCGGGCTGCACGGTGCACTTCCTGGACGAGGGCACCGACAGCGGGCCCATCCTCATTCAGGCGGCGGTGCCGGTGCTGGAGGGGGACACCGAGGAATCCCTCGCGGCGCGCATCCTCGCGCAGGAGCACCTCATCTACCCGCGCGCCATCCAGCTCGTCGCCGAGGGCCGCGTCGCGGTGGAGGCGCGGCACGTGCGCATCTCGGGACCGCAGGGCGACGCCGCGCGGACCCTGTCCTCTCCCCCGGTGGACGAGCCGTGAGCGATACGAGCAGACCGCCGCCCATCGCGGTCCCGCCCCCGCCCGGGCCTCCCTCGTTCGTGGCCCGCCGCGTCCCCACCGTGCCCGACAAGCCGCTGCAGAGGCGGGTCTACGACGTGGCCATCATCGGCCCCGACCTCGGTGGCGCGGCGGCCGCGGCGCTGCTCGCCAAGCGAGGGCTGCGCGTCCTCATGGCGCCCCTCTCGCAGGCCGGGGTGGCGCGCGACAGCGACGGCTGGCTGCTCCCCGCCGCGCACCCGATGATCCCGCCCCTGCGGCAGCTCTCCGGGAGCATCTTCGCGCTCGACGAGCTGGGCCTCGCCGCCGATCTGCAGCGCCAGTCCGCGGGCACCGCCACGGGCGCCTTCCAGTTGCTCGGCGACGAGCTGCGGCTCTCGCTGCCCGCCGACCAGCTCCGGCGCCGCGCCGAGCTGCGCCGCGAGCTGGGGGACGACGCCGCCGCGGCCGAAGCGGCGCTCGACTCGCTCGAGCAGCTCGGCCGCGCCTGGGACCCGTGCGCGACCGAGCCGCCTCCGCTCCCCGCCCGCGGGTTCTTCGAGCGGCGCAAGCTCCGGAAGATCCTGCCTCACCCGCCGCCCGAGCTGCCGCAGGGGATCGTCGGCGAGGCGCTCCACGCGCTGGCGCCGTTCGCGGCTTCGCTGGTGGGCGACACCGCGCCGGAGGCCACCGCCCGCGAGGCGGCGGCCCTGTTCCGCGCGCCTTTGCGGCTGTGGGGCGGAGCGGCGCAGCTCGCCGACCTCCTGCGCGCCAAGGCGGAGACCGCCGGCGCGCACCTCACCACCGAGAGCTGCTCGCGGCTGCGGCTCACCCGCAAGTCGGCCATGTTCGACCTGGCCGGCGCCGAGGTGCAGGTGAACATGGTCGTGCTCGCCTGCCCTCCCGAGACCATCCGGCGACTGTGCGACGGAGGCGGCCGTCCCGAGCGCGCCGTCGCGGAAGAGGCGGATCTGAAGGTCGAGCGCAAGGAGGCGCTGTCGCACTTCGTGGTCCGCCCCGAGGGGCTGCCGCAGGCGCTGGAGGAGGCGGCGTTGCTGCTCGGCAGCCCGCTGGGCCCGTTGCTCATCTCGGCGGTCCCCGCGCGGAGGGCCCGGGGCGAGGTGGCGGGCGAGCGCCTGCTCACCGTGGGCCGCGTGGTGGAGGCGGGCTTCTCCGACGCGCAGGCGCTGCTCTCGTCGGTCCGCCAGGCGTTGGACCCCGTGCTGCCGTTCTTCGAGCGTCACGTGGTGCACGAGTCGGCCGAGCTGGACCCGCTGCACGGGCAGAGGATCTTGAAGCCGCACGAGGGGCTGCACTCCGAGCCCATCGGGCTCCGGCCCGTGTCGGCGGCGCACGAGCGGGTCCTGTTCGCCTCCCGCGAGGTGTATCCGGGGTTCGGGCTGGAAGGGGCGATCCTGGCGGCGCGCGCCTGCGCGGCGCAGGCCCTGGAGCTGAGCGGGCGCAAGCAAGTCTCCGCGACTTGACAGGCCGGAATTCCCGGGTAAGTTGCGCCGTTCCTTCCGGGAGCTCAGAGGACAGATGGCCTTCAAGTGCGACGTGTGCGGCAAGGGTCCACTCACCGGCAACCAGGTGAGCCACGCGAACAACAAGACGAAGAAGCGCACCCTGCCCAACCTGCAGCGCGTCCACGCCATCGTCGGTGGCCGGCGGGTGCACGTCCGCGTCTGCACGCGGTGCCTGAAGGCCGGCAAGGTGGTCAAGGCCGCGTAGCGATGAGCACTGGCAACGGATCCGCGCTTCTCGATCCGCGCGCGGCGCGGCAGGCGCTGCAGGCGGCGCGCGGCAAGGACAAGGTGGACCTGCTCCTCTCCGCGCCCGACCCGGAGGCGCTGGTCCAGTCGATCCCGGAGCACGAGCTGTACCTCGCGGTCCTGGAAGTGGGCCCAGACGACGCCGCCGAGGTCGTGGCGCTCGCTTCGCCCGAGCAGTTCCGCCACTTCGTCGATCTGGGGGCCTGGCCCCGCAGGGACGAGGGCCCCGACCCGCGCGCGGTGCTGCGCTGGCTGCACCTCGCGCGCGAGGGCGGCGGCCATTCCGACCGGGCGCAGCAGCGCTACCTGGACAAGCTGGCGCAGCTCGACGCGGAGATGCGCTCCCTGGTGCTGCGCAAGGCGATGCGCGTGCACGACCTGCAGGAGGAAACGGACCCGGCCGTCGCCGACCCCGGGCGCACCTTCCGCACGCCCGAGGGCCGTTACCTCGTCGAGTTCCTGCCGGAGGGGGGCGAGTTCGGGACGCTCAAGCAGCTCCTCGACGACCTGTACGCGGAAGACGTGCTGGGGACGACCCGTCTGCTCGAGTCGCTCCGCTGGGAGGTGCCGACCGAGCTGGAGGAGACGGCGCGGCGCTGGCGCGACGGCCGCCTGCGGGACCTCGGGTTCCCCGAGCTCGAGGAGGCGCTGGCGTTCTATGCGCGTCCGAGCCACACCTCGACCTCGAGCCTGACCTCGACCTCGACCTCGACCCCGACCTCTTTGGCCGCCAGGCTCCAGCCGACAGCCGCCAACCTCCTGGAGTCGGCCCTCTCCCGCCTCGACGGCGACGCCCGCGACCGGGCCGAGGAGGGCCTCGTCTATGCCCTCAACGCTGCCCTGGTCGCCTCGGGGGTGTCGATGGACGAGCCGGAGGAGGTGCGCGCCGCGCTGGGCGACGCGCGCGCCACGCTCTCGCTCGGCCTGGAGACGCTCTCCGGCGGCGACCCGGGCCGCGCGGCCGCGGCGCTTACGGAGCGGCCGGTCCGGGACATCTTCCAGGCGGGCCTGGCCGAGCCCTACCGGCTGCAGTCGCGGGCGCGCCGCGTGGCCCAGTCGGCGCGCCTGCCGCAGGCGCAGAACGTCACCCTGCTCGACCCGCCTCTCTCGGACGTGGTGGAGTCGCTGCAGCGCAAGAGGCCTGTGTGGCCCGATCCGTCGGCGCCCCGCAGCCGCCGCGCCCTGGCCACCTCCGCCGAGGTGAGCGAGGCGGACCGGCTCCTGGACGAGGCCGAGAGCGTGGTCGCGCTGCTCCGCGCGCTGGGGCTTTCCCCGGCGGAGCTCGGACCGCGCGCCGAGGCGGCCGGGATCGCGCCCACCGCGCTGAGGGCCAGCGACGCAGTCCGCGCGCTGGCGCTCCAGCGCCTCCGCGGAGCGGCGGAGCTGCCGCTCGCCGATCGGCCGGGTGCCGCGCCCGACGGATTCGAGCGCGCCCTGGACGAAGTGCTGCGGACCGCCCGCGAGGAGCAAGCGGGCGCGGATCCGTCCCGCGCGGCGCCGCGCCTGCGCGAGCAGGTCCTCAAGTCCTTTCACTAGCGCCGCACTGCCTCTTCGCAATGCGCCAGATCGACGGCCAGGCCGCGCGCCGTGGAGTCGCTCTGCATCGACGAGAAGAACAGCGGGTCCGCGAACACCTGCAGCGCGGGCACGCCGTCGCCGGTGAAGTAGAGGTTCCGCGTCACCCACAGCGCCACGTCGGGGTCGACCTGCACGCCCCGCAGCTCCAGGAGACGCGCGGCGAGCTTCATGCGCAGGTCCTCGCACGCGGCCCGGCGGCGCTGGACCGACCGCAGCGCGGCGCGCGCGCGAGACTCTGGCTGATCGTCCGAGGCGGCCTGCGCCTGCTGCGGCGCCGCCGGCGGAGGCTCCATGTGCATGACCACCAGCTCGCCCGGAGGCTGCTCGTCGTCGCCGGGCATCACCTCGTAGCGGATGTAGCTGCCGCCGCCGAGCTGCAGGGTGCGCGTCTCGCGCTTCTCCACGGCGGCCTTGTCCTTCGCCGCGGAGTCCGGCTGCGACTGCGCCTGTGGTCCGGTCGGTGGCTGCGCCTCTTGCGCATCTGCCCACGCCGTGCCCGCAGCCAGGCACAGCAACGCTGCAAAGACCCGTGCGAACCGCATACGGCCCCCAAGGCGCCGGTCGCGCCGAGGAGAACTTGCTCCCTTGGCCGCGCGGGCGCAAGCCGGGCCGCACTCCGGGAGGGCGCTCCCCCGGCCGTCCGTCCTAGAAACCGCTTCGATCAGAACATGCGGCTGCGGGCCGCGAGCGGCTCGTACACGGAACGCGGCACGGCCGCGAGCAATCGCGCCAGAGCGGCCATCGGAAGCGGATAGGCGATGGTCGCCTTGCCGCGCTCGATCCCTCGCGCCGTTGCGCGCACGGCGTCCTCCAGCTCCATCAGGAACGGCATGGGGAACTTGTTCTTCGCCGTCATCTCGGTCTTCACGAACCCGGGATAGATGGTGGTCGCGCGCACGCCCGTGCCCCGCAGGTCGACCCGCACGCTCTCCATGAACACGTGCAGGGCCGCCTTGGAGGCGCAGTACGCCGCGTTGCCGGGCATGCCGCGGAAAGCGGCGAGGCTGGAGACGGCCACGACCTGTCCCGCGTCGCGGGCGACCATCGCGGGAAGCGCAGCGGCGATGGTGACGGAGGCGGCGGTGACGTTGACCTCGAAGGTCGTCCGGACCGATCTCCAGTCCATCTTGCGCGCGCTGGAGGGAATGCCGACCCCGGCGTTGGCGATGACGAGGTCGAGCGCCCCGCCCGAGGCCGCTTCCGCGGCGTGGATCGCCTCCACCAACCTCTCCGTATCCGTCACGTCGAGGACCACGGGCGCCACGGATCCTTTGGGCGCCTCGGCCGCGAGCGCCTGCAGCTCGGGCTTGCGCCGGGCGACGGCGTGCACGGTGGCGCCCGCCCGCGCGTAGTGCAGCGCCAGGCCGCGGCCGAGGCCGCTCGAGGCGCCGGTGATGAACACGGAGCGTGGTGTCATGCCCGGCCTTCTACTACAGTGCGCGCCCGCACGAAGGAGGTCGCCTCATGATCGACCACGTCTTCATGCACGTGAAGGACTACGACCGCAGCAAGAGGTTCTACTCGGTGGCGCTGAAGCCGCTCGGGTACGAGCTGCTCAGGGAGGACCGCAAGACCGCCGGCCTGGGCATGGGGGGCAAGCCGGACTTCTGGTTCGGCGAGGTCCAGAAGCCGCAGACGAAAGTGCACTTCGCATTCACCGCGCAGACGCGCAAGCAGGTCGACTCGTTCTACACGGAAGCCCTCGCCGCCGGCGGGAAGGACAACGGAGCCCCGGGCCTGCGCAAGCACTACCACCAGAACTACTACGGAGCGTTCGTGCTGGACCCCGACGGCTACAACGTCGAGGTGGTCTGTCACAAGCCGGAGTGAGGATGACGGCGAGGATCATCGACGGCAAGGCGATCGCGGCGCGCGTCCGGGCGGAGGTCGCCGAGGGCGTGAAGGTGGTGGTGGCGCGCGCCGGCATGCCGCCGGGGCTGGCCGCGGTCCGCGTCGGCGAGGACCCGGCGTCGGTGATCTACGTGCGCAACAAGATCAAGGCGTGCAAGGAGGCCGGGCTCGAGTCGTTCGAGCACGTGCTGCCGGAGCGCACTTCGCAGGAGGACCTGCTCGGGCTGGTCTCGCGCCTGAACGCCGACCGGCGCGT
>DASWGI010000177.1:0-16025 GCA_036393835.1 Myxococcales bacterium
AACCCCTGGATCGAGGAAGTCGAGGTGCAGGACACCGCGGCGCCGTTCCACGACTGGAACGAGCGCATCGCCGCCGAGTGCTACGGGCCCAACGCGGCCGCGCGCCTGAAGAACGGCGGCGGGTACATCAAGGACATCGTCAACAACTACCGCCACATCTCCTTCAACTTCGGGCCCACGCTGCTGGCCTGGATGGAGCGGCGCGCTCCCGAGGTGTACCGGCGCGTGCTCGAGGCCGACGCAGAGAGCGTGCGGCGGCGGGGGCACGGCAACGCCATCGCGCAGGCGTACGCGCACTCCATCCTCCCGCTCTCCAACGAGCGGGACGTTCGCACGCAGATCCGCTGGGGGCTGCACGACTTCCGCCGCCGCTTCGGCCGCCCGGCGGAAGGCATGTGGCTCCCGGAGACCGCCGCGGACCTGGCCACGCTGCGCGCGCTGGCCGACGAGGGCATCCAGTTCACCGTCCTCTCCCCCTACCAGGCGCTGCGGGTGCGCGCGCCCGGCGGCGAGTGGGAGGACGCGCGCAACGCACAGTTCGACCCGACGCTGCCCTACAAGGTGGACCTGCGCGACGGGCGGCACATCGCCGTCTTCTTCTACGACGGGCCCATCGCGCGCGGCATCGCGTTCGGCGAGGGGCTGGGCAGCGGCGAGGAGCTGGTGCAGCGCCTCGAGCAGGGCTTCAACGAGGCGCGCGCCCACGACGAGGTGCTGACCGTCGCCGTCGACGGCGAGACGTTCGGGCACCACAAGAAGGGCGGCGACGAGGTGCTGGCGGCGGCGCTGCGCTACCTGCAGCAGCGCGAGGACGTGGAGCTGGTGAACCTGGCGCAGGCGCTCGCCCTCTCGCCACCGGAGCACGAGGCGGAGATCGCCGAGGGCTCCTCGTGGAGCTGCATGCACGGCGTGGAGCGCTGGCGCGGCGACTGCGGCTGCCACACGGGCGGGCAGCCCGGGTGGCACCAGCAGTGGCGGGGCCCGCTGCGCGCCGCCCTCGACGTCCTGCGCGACCGGCTCGCCGAGCTGTACGAGCGCGAGGCCGCCCCGCTCCTCCGCGACCCGTGGCGCGCCCGCGACGAGCTGATCGAGCTGGTGATCGATCCGGAGCGCAAGCGGGCGGTCGAGTTCGTCGAGCGGCAGGCCGGGCGCGCGCTGGACGAGCGCGAGCGGGTCACCGCGCTCAAGCTCCTCGAGATGCAGCGGGAGGCGCTGCTCATGTACACCAGCTGCGGCTGGTTCTTCGCCGAGATCTCCGGCATCGAGGCGGTGCAGATCCTCAAGTACGCGGCCCGGGCGCTGCAGCTCGCCCGCGAGGTGAGCGGGAAGGACCTCGAGCCCGAGTTCGTCGAAGCGCTGGCCAAGGCCCCCTCCAACCTCCCCGAGCTGGCCGACGGCGCGCGCGTCTACGAGACGCTGGTGAAGCCCTCGGTGGTGTCGCTGGAAGGCGTGGCGGCGCACTACGCCATCGCCGGCCTGTTCGACGAGTACGGCAAGGCGGACCAGCTGTTCTGCTACGACGTGGCCCTGCGCGGGCGCCGGCGCGAGAGGGGCGGCAGCGCCACGCTGGCCATGTCGCGGCTCGAGATCCGCAGCCGCCTGACCCACGAGCGGCGCGACCTCTCCGCCTGCGTCCTGCACTTCTCCGGATCCGACATCCGCTCCGGGCTGCGGCCGTACGACGCGCACGCGCACGCCGAGGCGGAGAAGCGGCTCTTCGGAAGGTTCGCCGCGCTTTCGCTCGCCCAGATGGTGCGCGAGATCGACAACGAATTCCCCGGGCGCGACTACACCCTGCGCGACCTCTTCCTCGACGAGCGCCGCCGCCTCGCCGGACAGCTGCTCGACGAGACGATGCGCCGCTACGAGGACGATTACCTGCAGATCTATGAGTCCAACCGGCGGCTGATCGACTTCCTGCGCGAGATCGACTCGCCCGTGCCGCGGCCGCTGCAGGTCGCCACCGACGTCGCCTTGACCCACCAGGCGCAGCAGTGCGCCCGCGCGCTGGCGGAGGGCAATGTGGACCTGGCGACGGCGCAGTCGGAGCTGCTCGCCACCGCGCAGGTGGCCCGGCGGCTCGGCGCCCGCATCGACCCCGCCGCGGTGCAGGCTCCCTTCACCGACCTGCTGCACACCTTCGTCGAGCGGCTCCTCGCGGGCGAGGCCCGCGACGCGGCGCCGCAGCTCGCGGGCATCCTCGAGCTGTCGGCGCGCCTCGGCCTGCACCTCGACCTGTGGGAAGCGCAGAACCGGCTGTGGGACGCGGCCGAGGAGGTGCGGATCGAGCCGGAGCAGCTGGCGCGCCTCGCGCGGGCCCTCTGGTTCGACGAGCGCACCCTGAGCGCGCGCGCCCAGGCGCCGCGCCGGCCGCCGCCGCGCTCGCAAGCCGCCGCGGCCCTGTGAGCCTGCTCGCCGGAGCGCTCTACGGGCTGCCGGGCCAGTCGCCGCCCGCCTGGCCCGGTGCTGCGGCCTCGCCGCAGTTCCTAGCTTCCGAGGCGTGCACATCGCCGGACTGCACGAGCTGGGCTTCTGGGGCTTCCTGAAGAAGCTCTACAGGCGCTGGTCGGACAACGCCATCACCGACCGGGCGGCGCAGCTCGCGTACTACTTCGTCTTCGCGCTGTTCCCCTTCCTCTCCTTCCTGGTCACGCTGACGGCCTACCTGCCGCTGCAAGGCGCGGTGCAGGAGCTGCTCGGGCGCGTAGGCGAGGTGATGCCCGACGAGGCGATGGCCATCCTCCAGGACCAGTTGCAGAAGCTCGTCACGGTGCAGCGCCCCAGGCTCCTGACCGTGAGCTTGCTCCTCGCGGTTTGGAGCGCGTCGCGCGGCGTGGACGCGATCCGCACCGCGCTCAATCTCGCCTACGACGTCAAGGAGTCGCGCCCGTTCTGGAAGACGCAGGGGATGGCCATCGGAATCACGGTGGTCGGCGCCGTGCTGGTGCTCCTCTCGATCACGCTGATCGCGCTGGGCGGAAAGGCCGGCGAGTGGCTGGCGAGCCAGCTGGGCGTCCAGCAGGTGTACGCGATGGTGTGGGGGGTCCTGCGCTGGCCGATCACGACGTTCCTCATCATGCTGGTCGCCGCAACGCTCTATTACTTCCTGCCCGACGTGGAGCAGGAATGGCGCTTCATCACGCCGGGGTCCGTGGTCGGGACCGCGCTGTGGCTGCTCGCCACCTGGGGCTTCACCCAGTACGTGGAGCACTTCGGCAAGTACGACGTCATGTACGGCTCGATCGGCGGCATGATCGTGCTGCTCACCTGGCTCTACCTCACCGGGCTCATCTTCATCCTCGGCGGCGAGATCAACGCCATCCTCGAGCACGCGGCGCACGAGGGAAAGGCGCCCGGGGCGCGCGCTCCTGGAGAGGCGCCGCCGCCCCCGGAGGCGAGGCCGAGCGCCGCATCGCCGGGCGCCTCGAAAGAGCGCACGGCCGCGCGCAGGTCGCACCTGCGCCTGCTCCGCCGCCGCGAGGGACGGCGGGCGATCGAGCCGCCCACGTCCGCGGAGGAGGTCGTTCCCCCCGAGGAGCTCCCGCCCGAGCCTCCGTGAAATTTGGCTCTACCGTCGGCTACCGAACGCGTCCGATCCTGGGCAAGCCCGCGTCCGCCTGCTTGCCCGCCTGGCTAGCCGTGCGCACTCATTGCGGTCGCGGCCCTCGATGCGCATCTCGACCAAGGAGCCTCTCCAATGCCGGCCTGCAGCGTGATCCGCGAAGCGCGGGGCGACACCGCTACCTACCTCGTGTCCGGACGGTTCGAGGGCGTCTCTGCCTGGGAGCTGGCCGCTCGGCTGACGGAGGAACACCTGCCGCACGCCGTCCTCGACTTCAGCCGCTGCCAGGAGTTCCAGGACTACGCCGTCGCGGTGCTGTCGCAGGCCCTGCTCGGGCTCGTCGGCCTGCGGGTGCAGCTGCGCGGGCTCCGGCAGCACCAGGAACGGGTCTTCAAGTGCTTCGGCGTGGATGTGGCGGAGCTCGCCCATCCGGGCGAGCCCGCCCGGATCGAGCCCGTCCCGGAGCTCGCGCGCGAGGTGGTCTAGATGGCCCGGCCGATCTGGAGCGGATCGATCAGCTTCGGGTTGGTCAACGTGCCGGTGAAGCTCTTCTCCGCCACCTCCCCCAAGGAGGTGCGCTTCCACATGCTCCACGACAAGGACGGCGGGCGCATCCAGCAGAAGCGCGTCTGCTCGATCGACGGGGAGGAAGTCCCGTGGGAGCACATCGTCAAGGGATTCGAGGTCGCCAAGGGCCGCTACGTGACGGTCACCAAGGAGGAGCTGGAAGCCTTCAGTCCCAAGGCGACGCGCTCCATCGACATCGAGGACTTCGTCGAGCTGCACCAGATTGATCCCATCTACTACGACCACAGCTACTACCTGGTGCCCGATCGCGGCGCCGCGCGCCCGTACGCGCTCCTGCTCGAGGCGATGAAGAGGACCGGCAAGGTCGGGATCGGCCAGTTCGTGCTGCGGACCAAGCAGTACCTGGCGGCGGTCCGGCCGATGGGGAAGGCGCTGGCGCTCTCGACCATGCTGTACGCCGACGAGGTGGTCGACCAGAGCGGGCTGGAAGGGCTCCCCGGGGCGGACGCGAAGCCTCGCGAGAAGGAGTTGCACATGGCCGAGCAGCTCGTGCAATCGCTGGCGACGGATTTCGACCCGAGGAAGTACAAGGACACCTTCCGCGAGCAGGTGCTGGCGCTCCTCGAGCGCAAGGCGGAGGGACAAGAGATCGTCGCCGAGCCCGCCGAGGAGGAGCCTCGCGGCAAGGTGGTGAACCTGATGGACGCGCTGGCGAAGAGCCTCGCCGCGGCCCGCAAGGGCGAGGCGCCGCAGGCGGGCGAGCGGCGCCGCCGTCCCGAGCCGGAGCGCGCCGCCGCGCGGACCGCGCGCACCCCGGCGCACCGGCGCAGGGCCGCTTCCAGGTCGAAGCGGTAGCGGATGAAGCAGGAGCTGCCGCGCGTCTCCCCGCGGCAGTGAAAAGGCGAGGGGAGCAGGGCGCTCCCCTCGTTTCGAGCTACGGGACTGCCGCGCCCGTTCCGCGCCGCAGGACCGCGAAGATCAGGCTGACGATGGCGAGGATCAACAGGATGTGGACCCACGCCCCGATCTGCGCGCCGGACACGAGGCCCAGCACCCAGAGCACGAGCAGGATGACCGTGATGGTCCAGAGCATAAGCCGCCTCCTTTCCAGCAAAGGTAGGGGCGCCTCCTACACACAGGAATGGACGGGCGGACTCCGCCGCTGTCCTTTCGTGCGAGCAGGCGCCGGCCCGGCCCGGTGCGCTCACCCCACACCACAACGCCCTTGCGTGCCACCCGAGCGAGCGTGCGACGGTCGCCTCGCTTGCGCACCGACGACCAGAGCGCCGTCCGCCGCTCGCTGCGGATCTCCACCGCCGAAGGCCTGGTCGCGGAGTTGGTCGGCGCCTGCGCCAGCGGCGGCGCGATCACCGGCTGGGCGCTGTACCTCGGCCTCACCCCCGTGCTGGTGGGCGTGCTCGGCGCGCTGCCGTTCGCCGCGCAGGTGGTGCAGGTCCCGTCGGCATGGCTGACGCGCGTTCACGGCAGCCGACGGACGGCGCTGTGGACGATCGGCGTCGCGCGGCAGCTCCCGCTGGTGCTGGTGATCCTTCCCTGGCTGCCGGTCCCCGAGACCGCGCAGCGCACGATCCTGCTCGCGGTGGCCGCGGCCAGCTCGCTGCTCGCGGTGGCGGGGAACAACGCCTGGACGTCGTGGATGGGAGAGCTGGTCCCGGACCGCGTCCGGGGCCGCTACTTCGGGCGGCGCACGGCCTTCTGCGCCCTGGGGAGCACGCTGGGCGCTCTCGGAGCGGGGCTCGCGCTGGACCACGCCAGGCCGGGCGCCGGCGCGGGGGCGGTGCTCTCGCTGCTCGCGCTCGCCTCCTGCGCGTTCGGCGCGATCACGGTGGCGCTGCTCCGGCGGCAGCACGAGCCGCGCGCGCACCTCGTCCCTCCGGAGCCGACCCTCGCCGACGCGCTGCGCCCCTGGACGGAGCCGGCCGCGCGCGGCGCGCTCACCTTCCACATCGCCTGGGCGGCGGCGTGCGGATTGGCGGCCGCTTTCTACCCCATCCACATGATCGCCAACCTGCGCATGGGGTTCGCGTGCATGGCACTCTACAACGGCGCCATCGCCGCGGTGCGCATGCTGACCGCGCCCTTGTGGGGCCGCGCGCTCGATCGCGTCGGAGCGCGCCCGGTGCTGGTGGCGTGCTGCTTCGGGCTCAGCGTCTCGCCAGTCATCTGGCTGTTCCCTCGCGAGGACGTGCTCTGGCCGCTCGCGCTGGACGCCGTCCTCTGCGGCGTCCTGCTCGCCGGCCAGGGGCTCGCGTCCTTCTCGCTGCCGCTCAACCTCTCCTCGCGCGGGACCCGGCCGTTCCATCTCGCCGCCTTCGCCGCCGCGGCGGGGATCGCGACGGGGCTGGCCTCGGCCGCCGGCGGCGCGCTCGCGCACGTCCTGCCGGCGCACGTCGGGTTCCTGGGGCGCACGCTGGTCGGCTCGCAGCTGCTCTTCCTCATGGGAGGTGGGCTGCGGCTCTGCGCCGCCGTCCTCGCGCTGCGCATCGTCGAGCCCGGAGCGCGCCCGGTGCAGGCGCTGGGCCGCCTCGCGCTGGACGGCGCCCTCCGCAGACAGCGCCCGCCGCGGCTCGATCCGGCTTGCGCCGTGCCGGTCGCGCAGCGAAGCTCGGCGGCGTGACCTTCGACTGCCAGCGCTGCGGCGCCTGCTGCTGCAATCCCGCCGAGAACCGCGCCGAAGGGTATCGCAACTACGTGCCGGTCGAGCCCGGGTCGCGCCTGCTGCGAAGGCGGCAGCTCCTCGGCCGCTACACCGTGTTGAACGCGCGCGGCGAGCGGCACCTGAAGCTCCTCGGCCCGGAGGAGCGGTGCGCGGCGCTGGAGGGGGCGCTGGGCCGGCGCGTGCGCTGCGCCGTCTACGCGGACCGCCCCGCCGCATGCCGAAAGGTCGATCCAGGGAGCGCCCGCTGCCTGCAGTACCGCGCCGAGCGCGGGATCACCGCCTGAAGGTCGCCACGCTGCCGGGCTGCTCCTCGAGCCGCACCTCGGCGACCGGAAGCCCCGAGCGCTCCGCCTGCTCGAAGATCAGCCGCGCCAGGTTCTCCGCGGTGGGCGCCACGTCCAGGACGCGGAACGGCTCTCCCAGCGATCGCAGCGGCGCCACCAGCGGATCGTCGCGGTGGAGCAGAAGCTGGTGGTCGAGCTGCTCGTCCACGTAGGCGCGCACGCGCCGCGAGATGACGTCGAAGTCCGCCACCATGCCTTGCTCGTCCAGCGACTCGGCCCGGAGCGTGACGAACGCGCGCGCATTGTGCCCGTGCAGCCGCCCGCACTTGCCCGGGTGGCCGAGCAGCCGGTGCCCGTAGCAGAAGGCCAGCTCCTGGGTGACCTGGAACATGCGCCGATTGTAACGCGGCTGTAGCATGCCGCGCCGATGCAGCCGCTCGAATCGTGGGGCCGCTACCCTCCGGCGCGCCAGGCGGCCGTGTCCGTCCACTGGCGGAGCGACCCGCTCCCCCGGGTGCACGGCACCTTGCTGCCCTTCGGGCAGGGCCGCAGCTACGGCGACTGCTGCCTCAATGACGGCGGCACCTTGCTCGAGACGTCGCGGCTGGACCGCTTCATCGAGTTCGACCAGGGCCGCGGCATCTTGCGCTGCGAGGCGGGCGTCCGGATCGCGGACATCCTCGCGCTCACCGTGCCACGCGGCTGGTTCCTGCCGGTGGTCCCCGGGACGCAGCTCGTCTCGGTGGGCGGCGCCATCGCCAACGACATCCACGGCAAGAACCACTTCCGCGCGGGCACGTTCGGACGGCACGTGCGGGCCTTCGAGCTGCTCCGCTCGACCGGCGAGCGCGCCGCCTGCTCGCCCGTCGAGAACGCGGAGCTGTTCGCGGCGACCATCGCGGGGCTGGGCCTCACCGGGCTAGTCACCTGGGCGGAGCTGCAACTCCGGCCGGTGCAGGGTCCGTTCATCGACAGCGAGACGGTCCCCTTCCGCTCGCTCGACGAGTTCTTCGTCCTCGACGCGGACTCCTCGCAGCGGTTCGAATACACCGTCGCCTGGATCGATCTGCGGGCGCGCGGGCTGCGGGGCCTGTACTTCCGCGGCGACCACTCGGCCCGCCCAGGGAAGGTGCCGCGGCCACGGGAGCCCGGTCCGTTCCCGTTCGACCTGCCCGGCTTCGCCGTCAGCGGGCCGACCGTCGCCGCCTTCAACGCGCTGTACTACGCACGCGGGCGGCTCCGGTCGGGGCGGAAGCAGGTCCGCCACGCGCCGTTCTTCTTCCCGTTCGACGGCGTGGGCCGGTGGAACCGGGTCTACGGCAAGCGCGGCCTGCTGCAGTTCCAGTGCGTCGTCCAGGATCGCGGCGCCGTCCGCGCGATGCTCGACCGCGCCGGCTCGTCGGGCGTCGTCTCCTCGCTCGGGGTCCTGAAGACGTTCGGCGAGGTCCCCTCGCCCGGGATGCTCTCCTTCCCGCGCCCGGGAGCGACGCTCGCGCTGGACTTCCCCAACGAAGGCGACGAGACCTTCGTGCTCCTCGAGGCGCTCGAGGCCATCGTGCGCGAAGCAGGGGGCGCCCTCTATCCGGCCAAGGACGCGCGGATGTCGCCGGCGACGTTCGCGGCGGGTTACCCGCGGCTCGCCGATTTCGAGCGCCACGTGGATCCGGCGTTCTCCTCCTCCTTCTGGCGGCGGGTCCGCGCCGCATGACGCGCGTCCTGGTGCTCGGCGCGACCTCGGCCATCGCGCAGCAGGTCGCGCGCCTGTACGCGGCGCGCGGCGCCGCGCTGTTCCTGGTCGCGCGCAACGAGGAGCGCCTCGCCGCGGTGGCGGACGACCTGCGCGTGCGGGGCGCCTCGGTGGACACCGCCATCGCGGACCTGGACGATCCCGCGCGGCACGAGGACCTCCTCGCGCGCGCGGCGCCGCTCGAGGTGGTCTTCCTCGCGCACGGCGTCCTCGGCGACGCGCGAGAGACGGAGCGGATCGCCGAGGCGGCGGAGGCGGTGCTGCGGACGAACCTTCTCGGGCCCGTCTCGCTGCTCACCCGCGCGGCGCAGCGGCTCGAGGCCCAGCGGGGCGGCTGCATCGTCGCGCTCTCCTCGGTCGCCGGCGACCGCGGGCGGGCGAGCAACGCGGTGTACGGCGCCTCGAAGGCGGGGCTGGCCGCGTTCCTCTCCGGGCTGCGCAACCGGCTCTACCGCGCGGGCGTGCGGGTAGTGACGGTCAAGCCTGGACTGGTGGACACGCCCATGACGGCGCACCTGGCGAAGAACCCGCTCTACAGCTCGCCCGGCCGGGTGGCGCGCGACGTGGTGCGCGCAGTCGACCGCGGGCGCGACGTCGTCTACACGCCGTGGTGGTGGCGGCTGGTGCTGTTCGCGGTCCGGCTCCTGCCCGAGCGGGTGTTCAAGCGGCTCTCGCTGTAATGGAATGCGCTCTGGCCGCCGCCGTGGTAGGTCAGGCTCATGCAGATCGAGGGGCTGGGCGAGGTTCGCGCTTCCGAGCCGGAACGGGTGGTGCTGCGCATGCGCGGGTCCGCGGTGACGGTGTCCGGGTGGCGCATCGCCGCCGAAGCGCCGCGCGGAGCGGGCACCATCGTGCTCGCGGAGCACGGCGCGCAGAAGTTCTACCGGGGAGAGGGAGTGTTCCTGGGCTGGCCTCAGGAGCGGCTGGAGGCCGCCTACCGCGCGCTGCTCCCGCCGTCGCAAGGGCCCGGCGAGGACCATCCGCAGCTGGGATAGGCGGCCCGGCCCGGATCGATCAGTAGGGCAGCGTGTACGACACGCCGGCGTTAATGGTCCACACCGTCACGCTGTCGTTCAGGATGTGGAACATGAACGCGCCCTGGATGCCGAGGTGCGGCATCACGTGCGGAATCGGGTAGTTTCCCTGCGCGCCGAGCGCGAGGCCCACCTTGGTCCCGCCACCGCCGCTGATGGGGACGATCGAGAGCCCGGCCAGGCCGGAGAGCTGGACGGGTCCGATGTGCTCGCCGCGGATGCCGCCGCCCGCGGTGATCGGGAAGCTGGTGAAGCTCCCGAACGCCAGAGCGATGTTGCCGAAGGCGAGCCAGGAGAGGTCCGGGTTGATCGGGAACGCGTAGCTGCCGCCGCCATTGAACCCGAACTGGCCCGTGCTGTTGCTGACGCAGAAAGCACCGATGCACGCGCTGACGCTGGTGCTGTAGAACCCGATGCCTCCCCAGAGCTGCGCCGGGCGGAACCTGGAGGTGGCCGTCGACGCCGACGAGCGAGCCGGTGCCGGATCCGGCCCGGGATCGGCCTTCGCCTCCGCCGCCGCGAGGAGGGCGGCGAGCAGCAGACCCCCGAACACTGCTTTCATGGTGCCTCCGTAAGGCCACGCGGGATGCGCGGCGAAGACTGGGCGCGTCCTACCACGGGCGGATCCGGTCGTCGTCTTTTCGTCCGGGCGCCGTCAGATCCCCGCCAGGCCCGGCTCGATGCGCTGGTACCCCCGATCGACGGCCCACAGATCGAGCGCCAGCGAGACGAGGTCGTCCACCTCGGGGATCGGCCGCGCATCGAGGGAGAGGTCGATCGACTTCACGTAGCGCTTGCAAGTGTCGCACGCCTCGATGCGCGCGGTCGGGTCCTTCTCGTCCTGGAACGAGGGCAACAGGTGCGGATCCGCCTCGCCGCACGAGGCGCAGCGGATGCGCGGGAAGTCCCACTGTCCCGCGCAGAGCGCGCAGTGGAGGAGGCGCTGCGCGCCGTGCGATTCGGGCAGTATCTTGCGCGCGGACACCCAGGGCAGCCCCCCGCAGAACGGGCAGGCGCCCTCGCGGAGGTCGCGCACGGGCTTGCGCCGCTCGGCGGCGAGCAGCTCCACCCAGGGCTTGAGCAGGGCGCGGGAAAGGTAGTCGGCGCGCGCCTCGGGACCGCCGGACCAGTAGACGAAGAGGCGGGTGCGCGCGGTCTGCGCGTCGTCCTGCAGCCGGGCGCGCGCCTCCTCTGCCAGCTGGGGCGGACCCGAAACCGCGTGACGGAGGAGCGGCTCGGCGCTGGCGAGGAGCGGGCCGGCCTGCTCGTCGAGCTCCGCGCTCAGGGTCCCCGCGGCGAGCGCGCGCGCCAGCTCGCGCTGCGCGCGGTACAGGCCGGCGGCGAAGCGCAGCGGCGCCTCGGCTGAAGCGGCCTGCGGAGCGAGCAGCTCGGCCCGCTCCGCGCGCTTCGAGAGGCCCTCCAGGACGTCAGCGCTTCTTGGCGTCACCCGTCACTTGCCGGTACCACTTGGGGTGGTGCAGCCGCGCCCACTCCTTGGTGACCGTGCCCCGCACGATGGCGCTGAAGGTCCCCGGCTCCGCCGCGGTGCCCAGGTAGATGTGCCCGATGATCATGGCGACGAAGAGGATGAACGCGATGTCGTGCACCACGTAGCTGAGCTGGCGGACCCCGTTCCCGAACGGCTCCGGGAACCACATCACGATGCCGGAGAGGAGCAGCCCCAGGGCGCCGAGGGCCGCCGCCCAGAAGAGCAGCTTCTGGCCGCCGTTGTACTTGCCGACCTCCGAGTCGTCGCCTTGGTACCGCATGTAGCGGATGATGCCGCCCGGCGTGAGGAACTCCCGGTCCTTGTCGGTCAGCTTCATCTCCGAGAACCAGTGCACGAACATGACCAGCGTCGCGATCGAGAACGCGACGCCGGTCCAGGGGTGCAGCCAGCGGCAGACCGACAGGCCGCCGAAGAGTGTGGCCATCCACCCGAAGAGCGGAGTCCAGATGGGCAGACCGGTGAAGAGGCAGACGAAGAAGAACAGGGCCACGGTCCAGTGGATCACGCGCGAGGAAAGGCGGTGGCGGACGATCTCGCCGCCCACCACCACGTCCTCGTCCTCGCGGGCCCGCACGACCGCCGCGTCGCCCACCCCCGTCCGCTTGGTCTGGCCGGGAAGCGCCACCTCGCTCATACCGGACCCTCCCCTCGGGACTTCTCGCCACCCTCCTTCGGCTTCTTGGGGCCGAAGGTCAGGTAGTGGCCGACCATGGCGAAGAACGCCGCCGCGAAGGCGATCACGCCCACCGGCCGCAGCACGTTCTTCCAGAACCTCACGCCCGTGGGCACGTGCGGATCCTTCGGGAGGCCGTACCACTCGGGATGATCGCCGTGCGACAGCACCGTGACTACGCTGGTCCCACCCACGCCCTTGGGATTGTACACGGAGGCCTGAGCAAAGCCGTTGGCCCTGAGCTGCTCGACGCGCGAGTCGGCCAGCGCGAGCATGTCGTCCTTGGTCCCGAAGTGCAGGCAACCCGTCGGGCACGCTTTCACGCAGGCGGGCTCGAGCCCGACGTCGACCCGGTCGACGCAGAGCGTGCACTTCGCCATCTTGTCGGTGCGCGCCGCGTAGCGTGGCACGTCGAACGGGCACCCGGTCTCGCACATCTTGCAGCCGATGCAGGCTTCGGGGTTCACGTCCACGATGCCGTTCTCGTACTGCACGATGGCGCCCGGCGCCGGGCAGGCCTTGAGGCAGCCCGGATCCGCGCAGTGCATGCACTGGTCCTTGCGCATGAGCCAGGCGAAGCCGCCGTCGGGGAGGGTCTGCTCGTTGAACTTGATCAGGTTCCACAGGTCGGCGTGCAGCGTCGGCACCGTCTGGTAGCTGCCGACCTGCACCGTCCGCACGTTGCCGAGGTCGTTCCACTCCTGGCAGGCGACCTCGCACGCCTTGCACCCGATGCAGGTGGAGGTGTCGATGTACTTGGAGACGACCGGCATCTTGCGCTGGCCGCTCCCGCCACCCCACATTTGCGCCGACGACCGACGGATCTGGAGGCCTGGCGAGTTCATGACACCTTCTCCGCCGCCTTCTCGAGCTTGACCAGGAAGGTCTTGTACTCAGGCGTCCAAGTGTTGGCGTCCATGGCCGACGGCGTCAGCATGTTGGCGAGCGGGCCGACGTGGCCCTTGGCGCCCGCGTACCCCCAGTGGATGGGCAGCCCGATCTGCCACATCGGCTGGCCGTCGATCTTCATCTGGGAGATGCGCTTGGTCACCACGGCGGGACCCTCGATGGATCCGCGCGCGCTCGAGACCCGCACCCGTTCCCCGTCCTTGATGCCTCTCTCCTTGGCGAGCTGCTCGGGGATCTCGAAGAAGAACCCCGGCTGCACCTCGTTGAGCCGGCCATTGACCTGATGCTGCGTCCAGTAGTGGAAGTGCTCGGTGAGCCGGTACGTGGTGCAGACGATGGGGTACTCCTTCCGGTCACCGTACTTGTCCTTGTCGGTCGTGAACTTCCTCGAGACCGGGTTCGAGGTCACCTTCGCGTGCAGCAGGTTGTCGACGGGCGCCTCGATGGCCTCGTAGTGCTCGGGGAAGGGGCCGTCGTTGAGCGCCGGCGCGTACAGGCGGCCCACGCCCTCGGGCAGCATGATGAAGGCGCCGTATTGTCCGGGCGGCGAGTCGGGCTTGATGTCCGGCACGTCACCGACCCACTTCTCGCCGTTCCAGACGATGCCCGGCCTGCTCGGGTCCCACGGATGGCCCTGCGCGTCCGCCGAGGCGCGGTTGTACATGATGCGCCGGTTGGCCGGCCACGAGAACGCCCACTCGTGGAAGAAGCCCAGGCCGGTCGGGTCGACCGGGTTGCGCCGCTTGGCGAGGTTCCCCGCCGCGGGGTACACGCCCGAGTGCAGCCAGTTGCCACACATCGTCGAGCCGTCGTCCTGCAGCTGTCCGAATCCCTCGAGCTGCTGGCCCGCGGCCTTGATGATCTTGGTCGGGTCCTTCGGGTCCTTGATGTCTGCCAGCGCCTTGCCGTTGATCTCCTTGAGGACCTCGTCCAGGTCGGGGTTCACCGGGTTGGTGTAGTTCCAGATGACGTTGGTCACCTGCTCGGGGAGCGCCCCGCCCTCCTTCTTGTACAAGTCGCGGACCGCCAGGAAGATGCGGCTGACGATCTCCTGGTCCGTCTTGGCCAGGCCCGGAGGATCGATCGCCTTCCACTTCCACTGGATCCAGCGCGCCGAGTTGGTGAAGCAGCCGTCCTTCTCCGCGAAGCTGGAGGCGGGCAGCAGGTAAACCTCGGTGGGGATTTGCGCGGCGTCGGACGTGCCGTACTCCTTCGGCGCCTTCCAGAACGCAGCGGTCTCGGTCTCCACGTTCTCGACCATGACCAGCCACTTCAGCTTGGAGAGCGCGGCCACCCATTTCGGGGAGTTGGGCCCGATGCCCACCGGGTTCATGCCGAAGGAGATGAAGCCCTCCGGCCCCGGCTCCTTGCCGCCGGCGCGCGTCGAGCTCCCGCGGTACATGTCGTCGCAGATATACATCCACGAATAGTTGCCGTCCGTCTTGGGCAACCACTCGTAGCCCCAGTCGTTCTCCTTGGTCGACGCCTTGCCATAGGTGGCCTTGAGCAGGCTCACCATGAACTTCGGATAGTTCGACCAGTAGTTCATGGAGGACCACGCCTGCTTGTTGAGCGTGGTCGGGGTGGCCTTCTCCAGATACGTGGTCAAGTCCTTCAGCTCGCCGCGCGGCGTGGCCAGGTAGCCGGGCAGGATCTCGAACGTGCCGGCCATGTCGGTTGCACCCTGGATGTTGGAGTGCCCGCGCAGCGCGTTCATCCCGCCGCCCGGCCGGCCGATGTTGCCCAGGAGGAGCTGCAGCATCGCCCCCGTGCGGATGATCTGCACGCCGGTCGAGTGCTGCGTCCACCCGAGGGCGTACATGATTGTGCCGGCGCGCTCGGCGTTGCCTGTGGAAGTGACGATCTCGGCCACCTTGAGGAACTGCTCCTTCGGCGTGCCGCAGATCTTCTCGACCGTCTCCGGCGTGTAGCGCTCGACGTGCTTCTTGAGCAGCTGGAAGACGCAGCGCGGGTGCTGCAGCGTCGGATCGACCTGGTACGTGTTGGTCTTCGGATCCGGCTCGTACGCCCACTGCGTCTTGTCGTACTCCTTCTTCGCCTCGTCGAAGCCGGAGAAGAGGCCCTCCTTGAAGTTGTACTTCTCGCCGACGATGAACGAGGCGTTGGTGTGCGCCTTGACGTAGTCCTCGTGGAACCGCTTCTTGTCGAGGGCGTACTTGATCATCCCGTACAGGAACGCGATGTCGGTTCCGGCGCGGAGCGGCGCGTACAGGTCGGAGACCGCCGAGGTGCGCGTGTAGCGCGGGTCGACATGGATCAGCTTCGCGTTCCGGGTCTTCTTCGCCTCGATCGCCCACTTGAACCCGCAGGGATGGGCCTCGGCGGAGTTCCCGCCCATGATCAGGACGACGTCGGCGTTCTTGATGTCGATCCAGCCGTTCGTCATCGCACCGCGGCCGAACGTGGCGGCCAAACTGGCCACCGTGGGACCGTGTCAAACTCTTGCTTGTGTGTCCCGGTACGGGACGCCGAAGGCCGAGATCGCCTTCCACTGCAGGAAGTTGAACTCGTTGGTGTCGGTGCAGCCGCCGATCCACGCGATGCCCGGCGTGCGGTTCACCGTTTCTCCCTTGGCGTTCTTGGCGACGAAGGTGCGGTCGCGCGTGTCCTTGATGTGGCGCGCGATTCCCTTGATCGCCTCGTCCCAGCCGATGCGCTCCCACTTGTTCGAGCCGGGGCGCCGCACCTGCGGGAACGTGAGGCGGTTCGTGTTGGTGATGTCGTCCTTGAGGGTCGCGCCCTTGGGGCAGAGCGTCCCGCGGTTGATCGGGTGATCTGGATCCCCCTCGACGTGCACCACCTGCGCAGTGACGTTCTTCGCCTTGTCGCCGAGAGTGTGGATGATCACTCCGCACGACACGGCGCAGTACGGACAAGTGCTGCGCGTCTCCGTGGTCCGGGCGATCTTGAACTGCCGCATCTCCGCGCGCGCCCGCGACATGTCGAAGCCGATGCCCACCGCTGCGCCACCGAGCGCTGCGCCCTGCAGAAACGTCCGCCGCTTCATTGGGGGCCTCCAGGCTGTCTGCGAGGCGAACACTCACGCGCTTCCCCCAATGCTGTCAAGCCCCTGGTCG
>DASWGI010000178.1:0-1689 GCA_036393835.1 Myxococcales bacterium
TTCGATCCGGTGCTGTACGCGCGCGCGCTCAAGCAGATCGAGGACCTGTACAAGAGCCAGGGCTATCTCTCCGCCCGCGCCGGGCCGCCCAGGCCGGAGGCGATCGGAGGCGACGCGCACCGGTTCCGGGTGACCATCCCCGTTGCGGAGGGCGAGCAGACCCGGGTGTCGCGCATCGTGGTCGAGGGCGGCGGAGACGTGCCCGCGCGCGAGCTGGACGGGGCCATCGCGCTGCGCCAGGGGGAGCCGTTCAGCTACCTGCTCGCCGAGGAAGGCCGCGCGGCGCTCACGCAGATCTTCACCCGCCGCGGCCACCTCTACGCGCGCGTCGAGGACGAGGAGAGCTTCGACGAGAACGCCGAGCCCGGGCAGGAGTTCGCGCGCGTCGAGGTGCGCTATCGTATCCAGCCCGGTCCGGTGGTGCGCCTCGGGTTCGTCGAGGTGGTCGGGCAGCGCAAGACGCAGGAGTCGCTGGTCCTCGACCTGATCGGGCTCAAGCAGGGCGACGTGCTCACCCCCGAGGTGCTCGACCGCGGCCAGCAGGCGCTCCTGCGCACCGGCATCTTCTTCAGCGCGACGCTCACGCCGCGCAACCCGGAGGTGGCCGAGCCGGAGAAGACGGTCCAGGTGCAGCTGCGGGAACGCCCGACCAAGGACTTCCAGGCCACCCTAGGCTTCTCGCTGGCCGACGGGCCGCGCACCACGGCGCAGTGGACGCAAGGGAACCTGTTCGGTCGCGGGCTCACCTTCAGCGTGGTGGCCAAGGCCGACTACCCGTTCATCCGCTACGAGCAGGTGAAGGAGTGCCCCAGGGTCATCACGCCCACCTCGCAGTGCGAGACCAAGCACTTCGACGATCCGCTGGAGCGCATCGTGGACGTGGGCCTGACGGCGCCCCGCCTGTGGCCGATCACCGACAAGCTGCGCGCCGGCATCGACCTGATCCACGAGCGCGCCATCCGGCCGAGCTACGCGCTCACCAAGTATTCCGCGCAGGCATCGGTGGATCTGGCCAAGAGCCGGCCCTTCGCGGTCGGGGTGCAGTACGAGGTCGGCTACCAGAGCTTCGACACCTCCGCCACGCCTTCCGACCTGGCGGCAGACGTCGACCCGCGCATCCTCCGGACTCCGACCGGGCGGATGCTGTTCGGCTCGCTGCGGCCTGCGGTGACGCTGGACCTCCGCGACGATCCGGCCCGGCCGCGCGCGGGGCTCTTCGCGCAGGCCTCCGGCGACTACGTGCGCTCGTTCGACGCGAGCGATCTGACCGTCCGCCTGATCAAGCTGCAGGCGCAGGTCGCCGGCTACCTCCCGCTGCCGTTCCTCTCCAGCCTGGTGCTGTCGGCCCGCGCAGGTCGCATCTACCAGCTCGATCCGAGCTCGCGCACGCCCGGCGACCGCAGCTTCTACCTGGGCGGGGCGACCTCGCTGCGAGGCTTCCACGAGGATGCCGTACAGCCACAGGACGTGAGCGAGGAGCTGCGCATCGCGGTCCGGAATTGCCAGGGCATCCTCGGGCAGCAGAACCCGGCGTGCACTCCCCAGGTGCTGACGGCGCAGGCCGGCGGAGCGTCCAGCGGAGGCGATCAATTCGTCTCCTTCACCGCGGAGCTGCGCGTCCCCGTCGCGCAATCGGTGGAGATGGCCTTCTTCTACGACGCGGGCAACCTGTGGGCCACGCCGCCCTAC
>DASWGI010000179.1:0-3091 GCA_036393835.1 Myxococcales bacterium
GCGGATGGGCGCGGTGGCCGGATTGCCGCGCGGCTAGCGCGGGTGCTCCAGGCGAACCGCTTCGAGCAGCCGGTCGATGCTGGCAGCCACGCCTGCCAGCGCCTGCCGCGGATGCGGGGCCTTCGCGATCAGCCGGCCGCCGGTAACGGGCCGTGGCGCCCTTCTTGCGGGGCTACGCCCCGACCGAAATCCCAGCCGACGGGCGCTTCGATCCGGCCACGCTCGGTCGGGACGTGCACGGGTTGATCCGCGCCCTCAGCGCCACCGGGAAGGCCTTCGTGGTGGGGATGGACTGGGTGGCACGGCCACGCACGCAGCCTTGGTGAACCACCCGGACGACGTTGCCGCTGCCGTGCTGATGAACACCGCGCACCCGGTGACTCTGGCCAGCGTCACGCGCGACCCGGAGCTGCTCCAGCGGCTCTTCCACTTCTGGTTCTTCCAGCCGGAGACGATCGACCAGCTGGTCGCCGTCGAGGGCCTGCCGATCGTCGACTACCTCTGGCGCATCTGGTCGTCGCGCGGTGTCGACCCGGAGCACGTCCGCTCGGTCAAGGAGACGCTTTCCGCTCCCGGCACGTTGAAGGCGGCGCTCAGCTATTACCGGCAGCTCTACCAATCGGCGATCACGCGCACCTTCCCGGTCGGCCCCATCGCCACGCCGACGCTGTCCGTCTTCGGCGCGAACGACCCCACTGCGAAGTACGCGCAACTGGAAGAATCGGTCTTCCGCGGCATCTACCAGCGCGTAATCCTGCCCGAGGTGGGCCACTTCCCTCACCTCGAAAGTCCCGACCAAGTCGACTCGCTGATTCTCGACTGGCTCGGCGCCCATCGGACTCGCTGAGCCGTGTTTGCCCCGGCTAGCGCGAGTGCGGTATGCGCGCCGGGCCGTGTTCACTCCCGCGATGCGAGAAGTGGAGGCCCCGCGCCTCCTGGGCGAGGTCCGCGAGCTGCTGCGGCTCGCCGTGCCGATCGCGGTGGCGCAGGCGGGCATCGCGCTGATGGGCGTGGTGGACACCGCCGTCGTCGGCCGCCTGGGGGCCGCCGCGCTGGGCGCGGTCGGGCTCGCCAACGGCATCTTCTTCGCCGTCGCGGTGATCGGGATTGGCACGGTGATGGGGCTCGACCCGCTCATCGCGCAGGCCTTCGGCGCGCAAGATCGGCCGCGCACCCGCGCGCTGGTCTGGCAGGGAGCCTGGCTCGCGCTGATCGTCTCCGCCGTCCTGGCGGTGCCGCTCGCGTTCGCGCCGGGACTGATCGACCTGGCCGGCATCGAGCCGGAAGTCGCTCGCGGGGCCAAGCAGTTCCTCTGGGCCCGCCTGCCCGGACTGTTCCCGCTGCTGCTGTTTGTCGGGCTGCGCGCGTACCTGCAGGCCGCGGCCGTGGTGCGGCCGCTGGTCGTTTCCACCGTGCTGGCCAACGTCGCCAATTTCTTGCTCGACCTGCTGCTCGTCTTCGGCGGCGCGAGCCTTCCCGCCTGGTCGGGCCCTCTGCGCCACGTCCCGGCGATGGGCCCCGCTGGCTCGGGCCTCGCCACCACGCTGTGCACCGTGCTGCAAGCCGGCGTGCTGCTCGCCGCCACTTCCGCCGTGCGAGAGCCGAGCGCGCCTCCGCGCTCGCCTGACCTGCGCGACCTGCGCGCCGCCGCCCGCGTCGGAGTCCCCGTCGGGCTGCAGATGGGCGCGGAGGTCGGCGTGTTCGCGCTGGTCGGCGTGCTGGCGGGACGGCTCGGGCAGATGAGCATCGCCGCGCACCAGGTCGCCATCTCGCTCGCCAGCTTCACCTTCTGCGCCGCCGTGGGCGTCGGCAACGCCGCCTCGGTGCGCGTGGGCTGGGCGATCGGCGCGCGCGACTCGCGGGCGGCGCGGCGCTCCGGACTGACCGCGTTCGCCGCCGGCGCCTCGATCATGACCCTTTCCGCGCTCGCCTTCTGGCTCTTCCCGCGCCAGGTCGCCTCGCTGCTGAGCGACCGCGCCGACGTCATCGCCGCCTCGGCGCCGCTGCTCGCCGTGGCCGCGGTGTTCCAGATCTCGGACGGCGTGCAGGCGGTTGGCGCGGGAGTGCTCCGAGGCGCCGGCGATACCCGCTTCGCCTTCCTCGCCAACCTGGTCGGGCACTACGCGGTGGGTCTCCCCGTCGCGGTGGCAATGGGGCTCTTCGCCGGACGCGGGGTCATCGGACTGTGGTGGGGACTTTGCGCGGGGCTCACCGCCGTGGCGGTCGCCCTACTCTCGCGGTTCCTACGGCTTTCGTCGCGGGAGATCGCTCCGCTGGAAAAGCACCCGCTGCCGCATATGTAGGGGGAGGTGTGGAAGAGGCGCTTGGCTGCGCGCAGGAGCTGAGCGATCCTGACACGGGGGTTTCCCGCACATGACCCGGTTCCTGGCTGCCGCCGCGCTGGCGCTGCTCGCATTCGACGCGCTCGGCGCGGAGAAGAAGAAGGCCGCTCCACCGCCCGAGGTCCCGCTGCCGCCGGTCGAGCTGCTACCGCTCCCGCCGGTCCCGCCGGAGCAGAAGCCGGCCCCGCCGGCGAAGGCGCCGGACGCGCTGCCGCCGCTGGCCAGACCCGTGCGCATCGGCGTCGGGGTGGCGGGCGATCTCGACCCGGCGTCCGCGGGCCAGCTCGCGGCGTCGCTGCGCTCGATCGCGGCCCTGGCGCCGCTCGCGCGGGAACCCGTCGCCCTCGCGGCAGATCGATGCGAGGCGGACGCCTGCCTGTCCACGCTCGGCGCCGAGCAGCAGGTCGACCAGGTCCTCTTCGCCCGCATCTCCGGCGGGGTGCTCGCCGTGCGCGCGCTGGACCTCTCCGGAGCGAAGCCGCCCGGCGAGGCGCGGCAATCCGCGCCGGCGGACCCCGCCGAGCTGCGCGCGGCGGCCGAGGCGCTGGCCTGCAGGCTGCTGGTCCCCGCGGGATGCACGGGCGAGGCGCAGATCGACGCGGCGGGGTCTTCGATCGAGGTCGACGGCAGACCCGGCGCGCCCCGCCTCACCTTGCCCGTCGGAGTGCACGCGCTGGTGGTGCGGTCGGGCGACTCGCTCGTGCGCCGTTCGCTGCCCGTCGTGCACGAGAAGCCGGTCGCGCTGGCGC
>DASWGI010000180.1:0-11952 GCA_036393835.1 Myxococcales bacterium
GTGCGGTTGCGGGAGAGGTCGCCGGTGCAGGTGAGCACCAGGTCGCCCATGCCGGCCAGCCCCGAGAGCGTGATCGGGTTCGCGCCCTTCTTCACGGCGAGCCGGACCAGCTCGGCCAGGCCGCGGGTGATGATCGCCGCCCGCGTGTTGTGGCCGAACCCCATGCCGTCGGCGATCCCGGCGGCGATGGCGCACACGTTCTTGAGCGAGCCGCCCAACTCGACGCCCGCCACGTCGTTCGAGGTGTAGACGCGGAAGTAGTCGCTGGAGAAGACGCGCTGCACCTGCCGGGCGATGCGCTCCCAGGTGGCCGCGACCACCACCGCCGTCGGCATGCGCTTCATCGTCTCCCTGGCGAACGACGGCCCCGAAAGGAACGCGAGGTACGGGTGCATCTCGGGAGGCAGGACCTCCTCCAGCACCTCGCTCATGGTGAGCAGGCTCTCGTTCTCGATGCCCTTGGTCGCGCAGACGATCGGCGTGGCGCGCGGGAGCGCGGACGCTGCGCGGGTCATCACCTCGCGGGTCACGTGCGAGGGGCTGGCGGCCACCACCAGCTCCGCGCCGGAGAGCGCCTCGGCGAGGTCCGAGCTCCCCCGCACCGACGGCGGCAGCGGCAGCCCCGGCAGGTACTTGGGGTTCTCGTGCCGCTCGCCGAGCGCGACCGCCACCTCCGGGTCGTGCGACCAGACCACCACGTCCCAGCCGTTCCCGGCCAGCACCGACGCGAGCGCCGTGCCCCAGCTCCCTCCGCCGATGACCGCTGCGCGCATGCCCCGTGACCTCCGCCTCTTCAGCTTGGCACGTCCGGCCCGCGCGGCGCGAGCCCCGCCGGGCGGGCGATGTCGGAGGGCGCTGCTACCGTCCGCGGCATGGCGAGGGCGGCGAAGGCGGCGCGGGTCGAGCACGTCTGCGGGAGGTGCGGGTACCGCACGGCGCGGTGGCTGGGTCGATGCCCGGAATGCGGGGAGTGGGCCTCGATCGTCGAGGTGGTCCCGGGCTCGGCTTCTGGATTGGATGCCATCGGCATCGACCGCGTCCCGCTCGAGGCCGGCGCCCGCCTGCGCACGGGGATCGGCGAGCTCGACCGCGCCCTCGGCGGCGGTCTGGTCGCGGGCGCCGCGGTCCTGCTCGCCGGAGACCCCGGCATCGGCAAGAGCACCCTCCTGCTCAGCGCGCTCGACCGGGTGGCTCGCGCCGCTCCCGAGAGGCCGGTGCTGTACGTGAGTGGCGAGGAGTCGCTGGCGCAGATCCGGCTGCGGGGCGAGCGCCTCGGGGCGCTCTCGCCCGGGTTGCTCCTGCGCGCCGACACCTCGGTCGCCGACGCGCTCCAGGCCGCCGACCGGCTCCGGCCGCAGGTGCTCGCGGTCGACTCGGTGCAGGCGCTGCACGCGCCGCAGCTCGACGGCGTGCCGGGCAGCGTCTCGCAGGTGCGCGAGGTCGCCTCGCGCCTGGTCGAATGGGCGAAGCGCACCGGGACGCCCACGCTCCTCGTCGGGCACGTCACCAAGGACGGCGCGATCGCGGGCCCGCGCGTGCTGGAGCACACGGTCGACACCGTGCTGTACTTCGAGGGCGACCGGAGCCACGCCTACCGCCTGCTGCGGGCGCACAAGAACCGGTTCGGCTCCACCAACGAGATCGGCGTCTTCGAGATGAAGGGCAGCGGCCTCGAGGAGGTCCGCAACCCGAGCGCGCTCTTCCTCGCGGAGCGCCCGCGGGACTCCTCGGGCAGCGCGGTCGTCGCCCTGATGACCGGCAGCCGCCCCCTGCTGGTCGAGGTGCAGGCGCTGGTGTCGACCTCCGCGTGCGGCGGGTCGCCGCGGCGGACGGCGATCGGCGTGGACGGAGGCCGCGTGGCCCTCTTGACCGCGGTGCTGGAGAAGAAGGAGGGGGTGGTGCTCTCCGACCAGGACATCTACGTGAACGTGGCCGGCGGCGCGTCGCTGGACGAGCCCGCCGGCGACCTCGCGGTGGCGGCGGCCGTGCTCTCCAGCTTCCGGGACGTTCCCCTCGACCCGCGAACCCTGGTGCTCGGCGAGGTCGGGCTGGCGGGCGAGGTGCGGGGGGTGAGCCAGGTGGAGCAGCGCCTCGCGGAGGCCGCCCAGCTCGGGTTCCGGCGCTGCGTGCTTCCAGAGAGCAATGCCCGCCGCCTGAACGACGCGCCCCTGGAGCTGCAGCCCGCCGGGACGGTGGCCGCGGCGATGGAGGCGCTCATGACCTGACCCCGGCACACCCCTTCCTACGTTGAGCGCTTGCACCGGCGTCGGGCAGGATGACCACGTGCACGATTCGACGCCGCCGCCGATCGCCGGCCGGGACGGGCCAGCCCCGCTCCCCGGTGGCCACCCCGGCGAGTCCCTGCCGTTCGGCGGCGACGGGAGCGCGGCCCGGCTCACTCCGCCCGAGGGAAGTCCGCGCCTCTCGCCCGACGAGGAAGAGCGGCGTCGTCACCCACGCGCTCCCGTCGATCTGCTGGTGGGAGTGAAGTTCGACTCCGTGCAGCACTTCCTCGCCGTGTACGCGGAGGACCTCTCTGAGAGCGGCATGTTCTTGCGCAGCGAACACGCCGGGCCGCTCCGCGAGCCCGGTCAGACCATGGAGCTGCGGTTCGACGCCGGCAATCGCCGCATCGTGGAAGGCCGGGCGCGCGTGGTCCGCGTGCTCGAGCCCACCGCGCCAGGAAAGCCCGGCGGCATCGCCATCGAGTTCATCGACCTGGACCCCGCGAGCCGCAAGCTCATCGAGGCGATCGTCCGCATCAAGCTCGCCGCGGTCCAGGGCGGCTGAGCGAGCGCGCACGAGCAGGTCCGCGCTTCTGGCACGCAAGACTGCGCCATGATGTGGGCATGAGGCCCCCCGCGTTCCTCGTGTTGCTGTCTGCCTGCAGCCACCCCGGTGTCGTACCCGCGCGCGCGCCGATCGAGATGGCCATCACCTTCGACGATCTGCCCCGGGCGGGCCCCGATATCCCTGGCATGTCGCGGCTCCGCATCCATCGCGAGATCCTGGCGGTGCTGCGCAAGCACGCGGTGCCGCAGGCGTACGGATTCATCAACGGCAAAGGCGCGGAGGATGCGGATGGAAGGGCTGCGCTCGAGGCGTGGGTCGCAGCCGGATACCCGCTCGGCAACCATACGTACTCGCACCGCACGCCCGAGGAGCTTCCCGTGTACCTCGCGGACCTTCATCGCAATGAACCGCTCCTTCGCGAGCTGCTGCCCGGGCCCGAAGACCGCTGGAAGGTGTTTCGTTACCCCAACCTGCGGCAAGGCGACACGAGGGAGGTCCACGACGCCATCCGAGCGCACCTCGCGGAGCACGGTTATCGAATCGCCGAGGTCACCGTGGACTTCGGAGACTGGGCGTGGAACGAGCCCTACGCGCGCTGCCTTGCACAGGGTGATCAGGCTTCCCTCGAAGAGCTGAGGAGGAGCTTCCTGCAGAGCGCGCAGACGTTCCTCGCCTTCGACGACAGCTTCGCGCGGCGGCTATTCGGGCGCCGCATCCGGCACCTCCTGCTCCTGCACGGGGGCGCGTTCGACGCGGTCATGCTCGACGACCTCCTCAGTCTCTACGAAAGCGCTGGCGTTCGCTGGATCTCGTTCGACGACGCGCAGCGCGACCCCGTCTACGGACACGACGCGCAGGTCGCACCGACCGGCGGCGACATCCTGCAGGAGCAGGTGGCGATGGAGCGGCAGACGCCGATGATCCCGTGGGTCACGATGCCGCTCAAGCAGCTCGCCGCGCTTTGCCCGTAGACGGCGTGACGCGGTGCGTCCCGTCCTGGGACGAGTTCAGGACTGGACAGCACGACTACAAGCAGGCGCGTTCGACGGCTTTGCGCCAGCGGGCGAGGTGCTCGTCGCGGTCCTGCGACTTCATGCGGGGGCGGAATTGCTTCCCCGCCCGCCAGGCCTTGGACAGTTCCTTGATGCCCGGCCACACGCCGGTGCCGAGGCCGGCGAGGAAGGCGGCGCCCAGCGCGGTGGTCTCGACCATGCGCGGCCGCTCGATGGGCGTCTGCAGCAGGTCGGCCTGGAACTGCATCAAGAGGTCGTTGGTCGAGGCGCCGCCGTCGACGCGGAACATCGGCATCGGCTTGCCGATGTCCTGCGACATCGCCTGGGCGAGGTCGTAGATCTCGAACGCGATCCCCTCCAGCGCCGCGCGCGCGATGTGCGCCTTGGTCGTTCCCCGGTCGATCCCGCTGATCAGGCCCCGCGCGTCCTGCCTCCAGTGGGGCGCGCCCAGGCCCGCCAGCGCGGGCACGACCGCCACTCCGCCGGAGTCGGGGACCTTCCGCGCCAGCGCCTCGACGTCCTTCGATTTCCTGAACAGCCCGAGCCCGTCGCGCAGCCACTGCACCACCGCCCCGGCGATGAACGCGCTGCCTTCCAGCGCGTAGGCCACCTCGGCGCCGACCTGCCAGGCGACCGTGCCGAGCAGCCCGTGGCGGGAGGTGACCGGCCTGCTCCCCGCGTTCATCAGCAGGAACGCGCCCGTCCCGTACGTGCACTTCGCCTCGCCCTCCGCGAAGCACGCTTGCCCCACCAGCGCGGCCTGCTGGTCCCCGGCGATCCCGGCGACGGGCAGCCCGTCCGGCAGACCGCGGACGCCCTTCACCGTCCCGAAGACGCCGGCGGAAGGACGGATCTCGGGGAGCACCGCGCGCGGGACGCCGAAGAGCTGGCACAGCTCGTCGTCCCACTGCCGGAGCGACAGGTCCATGAGCAGCGTGCGCGACGCGTTGGTCACGTCGGTCGCGTGCACCGCGCCGCCGGTGAGCCTCCACAGGAGGGCCGAGTCCACCGTTCCGAAGGCCAGCTCGCCCCGCTCGGCCCGCACCCGCGCGCCCTTCACGTTGTCGAGCATCCAGCGCACCTTGGTGGCGCTGAAGTAGGCGTCCAGCACCAGGCCCGTCTTCTCGCGGACCCAGGGCTCCTTCCCGGCCGCGCGCAGCGCGTTGCAGGCGTCCGCCGTGCGCCGGTCCTGCCACACGATGGCGTTGTGGATCGGCCGGCCGGTGCGCCGGTCCCACAGGAGCGTCGTCTCGCGCTGGTTGGTGATGCCGACGGCCTCGAGCCGGGCCGGCTTCACCGACGCGTCTCGCAGGGCGCCGGAGACCGCCTTCAGCGTCGAGGCCCAGATGTCCTCCAGGTCGTGCTCCACCCAGCCCGGCCGGGGGAAGATCTGCCGGAACTCCACGTTGCGCTTGCCCCTGACCGCGAGCCGCTGGTCGAGGACCAGCGCGGTGGTGCCGGTGGTGCCCTGGTCGATCGCGAGCACGTACTTCGCCATCTCACCCCTCCTGGAAGAAGGAGACGATCGCATCGCACACGGCCGGCCCGTCCACGTCCAGCGGCAGCACGTGCCCGCTTCGCGGGAACACCCGCACCGGGGCGCTCCCGGACAGCGAGCGCGAGAGGCGCCGCGCCCCGCGCAGGGAAGCGGTCCGGTCGCGCCCGCCGTGGAGGATGAGCGCCCGCGCCCGCACGCGGCCGGCGACCGCCATCGCCTCCTCGGAGAGGAGCCGCAGCTCGCGCCCCCAGCGCCACGGCACGGCCGTATACGAGCCGTCCTCCGCCACCGCGGTGCGCGGCGCGGGATCGCCTTCGGGCACGCGGTCATCCGGCGGCGGCACTCCCGAAAGCGCCTGGACGTCCCGCGCTCCCTTGCCGATCACCCCGGGAAAGGCGGGCAGTCGGCCCAGCACCTGCGTGAAGACCCAGGTGAGCCCCGCCATCTCCACGGCCGGCGCGAGGAGCGCCAGTGCCGACACGGGCGCGACGCCCTGCCGCACGAATCCCTTCGCGGCGAGGCGCACGGCGAGCAGCGCGCCCATGGAAAGGCCGCACAGGTACACCCGCCGCGCGCCGCGCAGCGAGAGCAGCGCCTCGCGCGCGGCGTCCAGCATGTCGGAGCGGGTGACCGCCTCCAGATCCTGCGGAGAAGTGCCGTGGCCGGGGAGGAGCGGGCCCACCGCGCGGAACCCGGCGCGCGCCAGCGCCTCGCCGACCGGGCGGACCTCCGCCGGCGCGCCCGTCAGCCCGTGCAGGAGCAGGCACGCGTCGTCGCCCTCGCCGAGGCTGAACGGAGCCGCCGGACCGGACATGCGGGAGGGCGCGGTACCACGTTCGCGCAGGGGCCGCAAATGGACGTGCTAGAAGCAGGCATGGCCGACAATCCGCCGCACGGGCAAGTGCCACAGCAGGTGCAGATCCAGCTCCAGATCGACGACGCGATCGCGAACGGCGCCTACGTCAACATGGCGCTCCTGAACCACAACGAGACCGAGTTCACGATCGACTTCATCTACGTCCAGCCGCAGGCGCCCAAGGCGGTGGTCCGCGCGCGCGTGATCAACAGCCCCAAGCACATGAAGCGCTTCCTGCTCGCGCTGCAGGACAACGTCGCCAAGTACGAGGCGCAGTTCGGCAAGATCGACGTCTCCGGCCCCGCCCCGCACCTGCTGCCGATGCACTAAGGCGGCGCAGGGCGCAGGGTCGTGTCGCCCTGCACCACCAGGTGCGCGCGGAGCTTGTGCACCACGCCCTTCATCCCTTTCATGCGCGCCAGCTCCTCGATGCTCGAAAAGGGACGCTTGCTCCGGCGCTCGACGATCGCGTGCGCCCGTCCGCGGCCGATGCCGGGCAGGAGCCGCAGCTCGGCCTCGCTGGCGCGGTTCACGTTCACGACTCCCGCGATCGCCGGCTTGCCGGGCCGTGCGCGCGGGCGCGCGCTCCGGACCTCCGGAGCAGGCTCGGGCTGCGCCGCCGCCTGCGGAGCGGACGCGAGCAGCCCGAGCAGCAGCGCAAGCTGCACGTGCCCTACTCCTGCGGGTCCTGCGCCGCGACCCCCAGCGGGCCCGGGTCGCGCGGCTCAGTCCGGCGATCGCGATCGTCCTCGCGCAACTGGATGCGGCCGCCGAGCGGCAGCGAGTCCAGCACGACGTTGATCGACCCGTCGCGGTTCAGCCACGCCATGCCGACGCGGCTCCAGATCCGGTTCCGCAGCCCCGGCTTGTCGATGATGTTGTAGGCGATCCACGGCTTCTTCCACGCGCCGCTCTCGGTGGGTCCCACCGGTTGCATCGGCATCACGCTCGCCTGGTTCTCCATTCCACTCCTCCCGCCCGGCCGCTCCAGTGCGGCCACGCCGGTGACCGGAGCACGTGCCGTGCCAGCACCGCCCGCTCTGCGCGCGCTCGCGCACGGCGTTCCAGGACGAGAGGGGGTTCCAGAATGGGACAGGGTTGGCCTTGACCGGCGCGGCCCGCGGGCGTAGGAGGGCCGGCACAGATCGAACCCGCCGCCGTGGCGCCCGAGAGGGCCATGAGGGAAGCCGGTCGAAAGCCGGCGCGGTCCCGCCACTGTAGCCGGGGAGCCAGTCCCACGTAGCCACTCGGCCTGCAGGAAGGCCGGGGAAGGCGGGACGGCGCGCAGCGAGCAGGGCTCGCTGCACACCCGGGAGCCAGGAGACCTGCCTGGCGGCGAGCAACGAATCCACCTCTTCGCGAGAAAGAGGGGAGATCAGTGCCGCGCGCCTTCGCCGCCCTCCGGCGGTCCATCCGCTTCGCCCCGCCCGCGTTGACCGCGCTCGCCTTGGCGGCGCTGCCCGCGCGCGGGGAAGAGACGCGTCGCGAGGCGGCCCCGATTGACGTCGTCGTCCAGGCGCCGCCCGGATCCGTGCGCGCGCCGGCCGCGGAATCGACCGTGGTGGAGACATCCGCCTTTGCGGGCGAAGTGCGCTCCGTCGCCGAGCTCCTCGGCTCGTCGCCGGGCGTCTCGCTGCACGCGCTGGGTGGCCCGGGGCAGACCGCCACGGTGTCGCTCCGCGGTGCGACCGCTGACCAGTCCCTGGTGCTGCTCGATGGAATCCCGCTGCACGGACCCGGCGGCGGCGCGGTCGATCTCTCGACGCTCCCCGCCACCCTGCTCGACCGGGTGGTCGTCAGCCGCGGAGTGCTGGGCGCGCAATTCGGGGCCGGCGCCCTCGGCGGGGTCGTGGAACTGGTGCCGAGGAAGGCGAAAGTGCGCGGCGCGGGCGCTCAGCTGAGCGTCGGCAGCCATGGGACGGCGCAGCTCTCCGGCGACATCGAGTTCGCCGAAGGAGGCGCAAGCGCGCTCGCTGCCGCGGAGCTGGACACGACCCAGGGAGACTTCCCGTACTCCCGGCAGCTGACGCCGGAGGTTTCCCCCGACTACTCCGATTTCACGCGCGAGAACGCGGACGCGCGGCGTGGCTCCGCCCTGGTGCGCTGGGCGCAGCAGCTCGGAGCGGACACCGAGCTGGCCGTCCTCCTCCAGGCGGGGGCCGGGGTCCACGGCCTCCCCGGGCCGTACACCACGCCCACCCAGCGGTCGCGCGCGCTCGATCAAGGCGGCCTGCTCGGCGCGCGCCTGCGCGGCGAAGCGGGCAGCGCCGCCTGGACCGTCCGGGCATGGGGTCGCATCGACCGGCTCGAGCTGCGCGGCGTGCAGGTGGTGGAGGACTGCGCGGACGGCGAACCCTCCTGCCCGCGCCTTTCCCAGCGCTCGATGGCAGCACACGGGGAAGCGGAGCTCGGCTTTCCGTTCGGCGATGCGCACTGGCTCCGGGTCACAGCCGCGGGCGGCGAGGAGTGGATCGCCGGAACCTCGACCGGCCCGCACAGGCGCGGGGTTGCGTCTCTTGCGCTCATGGACGACGTGCGCCTTCCGGGTCGCGTCTCGGTGCATCCAGCGCTGCGCGCCGAGCTCGTCGGCGCCCAGGCGGCCGTCAGCCCCGGTATCGCCGCGGCGTGGCGCCCCTTCAGCGGAGGGCCTCTCGTCCCGGTCGAGCTGCGCGCCGGCGCGGGGCTGTCGTTCCGTCCTCCCACCCTCACCGAGCTGTACCTCGATCAGGGCGTCGTGCTGCCTAATCCGGATCTCGAGCCGGAGCACGCCTGGTCGGCCGATGCCGGCGTACGCTGGCACGGCCAGGTCCTGACGATCTCCGCCGCGGCGTTCTACTCGCGGTACCGAGAGCTGATCTCGTACGAGCTGTCCCCGCCCATCCGGGTGAAGCCACTCAACGTCGCCCGGGCGCGCATCGCTGGACTCGAGCTGCAAGCCGCCGTCGCGCTCCCGCAGGCGTTCGTGGCCGAGGCGTCCTACACCTACCTCGACGCGGTGAGCCTCCGCGACGGCAACCAGGACGGACACCACCTCTCGTATCGTCCTCCGCACCGGCTGTTCGCGCGACTGGCGCGCCGGGGGGACCGGATCGAGGGATACGGCGAAGCGAGCTTCGTCTCCTCGATGCCTCGCGACAGCTTCGATTCCGCGAAGCTCCCCGCGCAGCTCACGCTCAACGCAGGATTGGGCGCGCGCGTGGTCGGGACGCTCTGGCTTGATCTCGAGGCGAAGAACCTGCTCGACGACCGCACCCACGAGGACCTGTTCCAGTACCCGCTGCCCGGATTCACGCTCGCCGCGCTGGCGCGCGCCCGGTTCTGACCCACCAAGGAGGACTCCAGATGCGCCGCACCCCAATCCTGCTCTTCGCTCTCGCCGCCGCCTGCGGCAGCGCCCAGCATACGCCGCCGCCACTGAACACGATCCCGCTGCCCAAAGGCGCGGCGCTCAAGCCCTACGACGCCGCCAATCCCGGCACGCCTCACCCGTACAACATGGCGCAGATCGGCGGGAAGGTGTTTGTCGCGCTCGGCAACCTGCGACCGGACTACTCCGTCGGCGGGCCCGGATTCCTGGTCGGCGTGGTCCCCAGCCAGGGAGTCACCGACGTCATCGACCTCGGAGGAGCCGACGGCCGCCAGTGCCAGAATTCGGGCGCCGTGCGCACCGATGGGACGATGCTCTACGTGACCTGCAGCGGCGATTTCAGCGGCAGCAGCGGACGGGCCCTTGTCGAGGTCGATCCGGCTGCGGCCAAGGCCACGCGCACGCGGACGCTCGCTGCCGATCAAGCCCCTTCGGGGCTGGCGGTGACTGCGAACAAGGTGTGGATGGGGCTTTCCTCGTCGGCTTCGCTGATCAGCGTCGACCGGACCACCTTCGCGCTGGCCGACGGGTCCGATACGCATCAAGCGATCGCGCTCGAATGCCCGCACAAAATCTACGCCTACGTCCCCGACCTCCTCACCGTCGGCTCGGACCTGTACGCGCTTTGCTCCTCCGACCAGGCCGGGGTCATCTTCCGTCTCGACTCCTCGACCGGCGCGGTGCGCGACCACGCCAACGTCGGCGCGACGCCGACCGCGCTGGCCGCGACGCCCGACGGCCGTCTCGCGGTGGTCTGCTCGGGCGACAACACGCTGTGGATCGCCACTCCGGGTCAGGGGGGGACCGTCACCGCCCAACTGGCGCACACGTACGCAGGCGGCACCGCCACGCTGCAGGGCGTGGGCTCCAGCGCCCGCTACGTCTTCACGACCGCGTCCGGGAGCAACACCGTGCAGAAGATCGACGTCAGCGTCACTCCCGCCAAGGTGGTGGCGGAAGCAAGCATGAACGCGGGGACCGCCCCGTGGGACGTGGCGCCACTCAACGACGACGAGGTGGTGGTCAGCGGCTCGCTCTCGGACGACCTGACCGGACTCACCGCCGTGGACTTCAAGACGGCTCCCCAGTAGGACTCGTCAATGCGACTCCGCGCGACAATCGTCACGCTGGCCCTATCCGTGCCGGCCGGCGCAGTCACGCGGCAGCACCTGGGGCCGCCCGTCCCGGCGGAGGTGCGGCGGGTGGTGACGCTAGCGCCCTCGCTGAGCGAGATCGTGCTCGCGCTGGGCGCGGGCGATCGGCTGGTGGGCGTCACGCGCTTCGACGACGACCCACGCGTGGCCGGGCTGCCTCGCGTCGGCGGATACAACGACCCGGAGCCGGAGACCGTGCTGGGGCTGCACCCCGACCTGGTGCTCGCGCAGCCCGCTCCGGAGAACCGGGGACCGGTCGAGACGCTGGCGCGCCTCGGCATCCCGGTCGAGGCGTTCGCGCTCGGCGACCTGCGGGAGATCGGCGACGCGATGGAGCAGATCGGCGCGCTCCTGGGGCTGCCGGAGCGCGGCCGCGCGCTGCGCGAAAATCTGGAGGCGCATCGCGCGCGCGTCCGCGCGCAGGCGGCACGCGGGCCGCATCCCCGCGCGCTGCTCGTGTTCGGGCTCGATCCGCTCGTGGTCGCCGGGCCGCGCGGGTTCGCGGGCGAATTGCTGCGCGACGCGGGAGCGGTCAACGCCGCGGGCGACGCCGACCGGCCGTTCGCGCGCCTGTCCGTCGAGGCAGCGGTGCGCGCGCAGCCCAACGTGGTCGTGATCTGCGGCTTCGACCCGCCGCAAGGCCGCCCTCCCATCCCCGGTCTCGCGCGGGCGCGGGTCGAGACGCTCCGCTCGACCGCGCTGCTGCACCCGGGTCCCCGCCTCGCCGAGGGACTCGACGATCTGGTCGCCGCACTCCGCGGAAAGCGGGCGCCGTGAAGCGCTCCGCGGCGGTCCGCGCCGCGATCGCTTTGCTCGCGCTCGCGCCGCTGGTCGCGATCGCGGTCGGCGTGGGCCTCTCGCTGGGCGCCGGCAGACTGTCCTTGACCGCGGCGCTCCGCGGCATCGAGCCGGACGCGACGGTCCTGTTCCGCCTGCGCGTGCCGCGGGTGGTTCTCGCAGCCATCGTCGGCGCCGGACTTTCCGTCGCGGGAGTCGCCCTGCAGGCGCTCTTGCGCAACCCGCTCGCCGATCCGTTCGTCTTCGGGCTCTCCGGCGGAGCGGCCATCGGGGCCGCTGTGTCCGTCGCCGTGACGGGCACGTCACTCGGCGTGGCCGGCGCGTCCGCCGCCGGATGGATCGGCCTGTTGCCCACGCAGTTCGCGGCGGTGCTCGGCTCGCTGGCCGCCGCCCTGCTGGTGTTCACCCTGGGCCGCGCGCGCGGGCGCCTGCACCCGGAGCGCGCGTTGCTGGTGGGCGTGGTGTTCAACTCG
>DASWGI010000181.1:0-23456 GCA_036393835.1 Myxococcales bacterium
GCGCCGGCCGAAGTGGTCGAGAAGGACCGCGCCCGCGCGGCAGAGCTGGAAGAGAAACGGGACAAGCTGACGCGCCACCTGGATCGCGTCACGAGAGCGGAGGATGGAATGAACGAGCAGAAGAGCGGGAGCAACGGCGGCGCGGGCGACGAGAAGCCCGAGCAGGGCCACCGCAGCATGGACCAGATGGGCACCCACGGCGGGCCCGGACACGGAGGCGGAGGCGACGGATCGCGGTCCGAAGGCGGGACCGGCGGCCACGGCGGCGGGTCCTCGGAGAGCGGTCAGCCGGGCTCGTCGTCCGGGACGCAGAAGGAGGGTTCCGGCGGCGAAGGCGCGGCAGAGCAGGCGCTCTCGCGGGTGAAGAGCCTCGCCCGCGGGCTGATGGAGAAAGCCGCCGACGCGCTCGAGACCGGCATGCAGTCCGCCGAGGAGAAGCTCGGGGAGCTGGCGAAGGACGCGGCCAAGCTCCAGGAGAAGTTCGCCAAGCAGAGGGCTTCCAAGCCGGCCCGGGCGAAGCCTTCGCGCAAGGCCCGCGCCAAGGCGGGCGGGCGCGCCAAGGGGGCCCGGAAGGCGGCCGCCAAGGGAGCGCGGAAGGCCGCCAAGACCCGAGCGAAGAAGGGGACCCGGCGCGCGGCCGCGAAGGCGACCCGCCGCTCCGCGAAGGGCGGGCGCGGGAAGAGCGGCGGCGCGAAGCGGGCAGGGAAGGCACGCCGCTCGCGGCGGTAGCCGCCGCCGTATTCGGCGGCGCTACGCCTTTCCAGAGCGCGGACCTCGCGAGATGGACTCCGGCCGATTGGGGGCGCCGCTGGACCTGGGGCGGCCCGGCGACGCCGTCGGCCGCCTCATCGAGCTGGCGCTGGAGGAGGACGTGGGCCCCGGCGACCGCACCGCCGAGGCCTGCGTTCCGGCGCAGGCGCGCGGCACCGCCCTGGTGGTCGCGAAGGAGCCGCTGGTCGTCTCCGGCGTGTCCGCCGCCGCGCGCGTGTTCCGCGCGCTCGACGGGGAATGCCAGCTGGAGCCCCTCCTCGGCGAGGGCGACCCCGCCGACGCCGGCGCCGGGGTCCTCCGCGTCCGCGGGCGGCTGCGCGCGTTGCTCAGCGCCGAGCGCACCGCGCTGAATCTCCTCCAGCGGCTGTGCGGGGTGGCCACGCTCACCCGCAGGTACGCGCAGGCGCTGCGCGGCACCCGGACCCGGCTGCTCGACACGCGCAAGACGAGCCCCGGGATGCGCGCGCTGGAGAAAGCAGCCGTGCGCGCGGGCGGAGGCGAGAACCACCGCGGCGCGCTGTTCGACGGCATCCTGGTCAAGGACAACCATGCGGCCGCCGCGGGCGGGATCGGCGAGGCGGTCCGCCGCGCCAAGGCGGCCGCCTCTCCGTTCCTGCGCGTCGAGGCCGAGGTGAGCACTCCCGAGCAGATCGAGGAGGCACTCGCCGCCGGGGCCGACCTGCTCCTGCTCGACAACCTGGGCGATCGCGAGCTGGCGGCGGCCGTGAAGCAGGTCGCCGGGCGCGTTCCGACCGAGGCGTCGGGCGGGGTCACCATAGGCCGCTTGCAGCGCATCGCCGCCTGCGGAGTAGACTACGTGTCCGTGGGCGCCCTGACGCACTCCGCTCCGGCGGTCGACCTGAGCCTGCTCGTGGAGGGCCGCGCGTGAGCCCGCTGGTCTCGCCCGCCACCGGCGAGGCCGAGTTCGCTCATTGGACCGACGATCGCCAGGACGCGTTCGTCCTCGGCATGCTGCTGGAGTGCGACGACGATTTCGTCTCCGGCTCGGTGCTCTGCGACAAGCTCGACGTGCCGCGCGCCGAGCTGCTCAAGCGCCTCGATTCGCTGCGCGCGCGCGGCTACGTGATCCAGGCCTCCGGGGGGCGCGGGTACCGGCTGGCGGGCATGCCCGCGGGCCTGTCGGAGCGCGAGATCGCTCCGCTCTTGGGGACCACCGAGATCGGCCGCGCGATCCACCACCACGCCGAGCTGTCCTCGACCAACGACGAGGCGCACCGCCTCGCCGAGCTGGGCGCCCGGCACGGCGAGGTGGTGATCGCCGAGCTGCAGACGCACGGGCGCGGCCGCCGCGGGCGGACGTGGATCGCGCCGCCGGGAAAGTCGATCGTGCTCTCGGTCGTCTTGCGCCCCTCCCTCTCCGCCGCGCGCGCCCCCGAGATCACGCTGGCGGCGGCGGTGGCCGTGTGCGAGGCGGCCCGCGATCTGGGAGCGGGGACGGCGCGGATCAAGTGGCCCAACGACGTCGAGTGCGGCGGGCGCAAGCTGGCGGGGATCCTCACCGAGCTGCGGGCGGACGGGGAGCGCACCCGGCACGTGGTGCTCGGCGTGGGGCTCAACTGCGGAATGCTCCCCGAGGACTTCCCCGAAGAGCTGGAGGACCAGGCGACCAGCCTGCGGATCGAGAAGGGCGAGGAGGTCCCGCGGGCGCTCGCCTGCGCGCGGCTGCTCGAGGCCCTGGACGAGTGGCTCGCGCTCCACGACGTGGAGGGATTCGCCCCCGTGCGGGACCGCTGGCGCCAGCTCTCGTCCACCCTGGGCCGGCGGGTGAGGGTAGAGCTGGAGCCGGGCGTGCTGGAGGGCGACGCGGTCGACCTGGCCGAGGACGGCGCGCTCCTCGTGCGCACAAAGGATGAGGCATTGACTCGGGTCATGGCGGGCGACGTCACCTACTGCAGGGTCCTGTAGGCGCGAGACCTACGGTCCTTTGTTGACCGCCACTCTCGCGCTGCCGATACTCGGCGCATGCTCCTCGCCATCGACGTCGGCAACAGCAACACGGTGCTGGGGCTCTTCGATCTCGCGCCGAAGCCTGTGCTGCGCGAGTCCTTCCGCTTCCAGACCGAG
Source organism: Myxococcales bacterium (assembly GCA_036393835.1). Taxonomy (GTDB): domain Bacteria; phylum Myxococcota; class Myxococcia; order Myxococcales; family 40CM-4-68-19; genus VBKO01. The sequence goes on from DASWGI010000181.1 coordinate 2,857, forward strand.
AAGGATCGCACCGGCGACGAGTATGGCCTGCAGCTGCGCACGCTGTTCGACTTCGCGGGAGTCAAGCTGGAGCAGGTGCACGACGTCATCGTCTCCAGCGTCGTTCCGCCGATGCAGTTCCCGCTCGAGCAGATGTGCAAGCGGTTCTTCGGGAAGAAGCCGCTCATGGTGGGCCCCGGGGTCAAGACGGGGATGCCGGTCCTCTACGACAACCCGCGCGAGGTCGGCGCGGATCGCATCGTGAACGCGGTGGCCGCCTACGAGAAGTGGCCGCAGGGGCTGATCATCGTCGACTTCGGCACCGCCACCACCTTCGACGCGGTGACGCCCCGGGGCGAGTACCTGGGAGGCGCGATCGCCCCCGGCATCGCCATCTCGATGGAGGCGCTCTTCCACCGCGCCAGCAAGCTCCCGCGCGTGGCCTTCGAGAAGCCCGACAAGGTGGTGGGCCGGAACACGGTCGCCTCGATGCAGAGCGGGCTCGTCTTCGGCTACGCGGGCCTGGTCGATTCCATCTGCTCGCGCATGGCGGAGGAGCTGGGGTTCCCGGTGAAGATCGTCGCGACCGGCGGGCTCGCTCCGCTCATCGGCGACGTCTCCAAGCGGATCGAGATCGTGGACGAGCAGCTCACGCTCGACGGGCTGCGCATCATCTATCAACGCAATCAAACCTGAACCCGGCTGGCGGTCGTTGGCTGGCGGCTGGCGGAGAACGCACTCGATGGACGAGGGGCCGAAGGACCCGAAGCCGGGGGCGGTGCCGCGCGGGGCATCCCCCGCGGAGCAGGATCACCTGCGCGCGGTGGTGAAGGTCGCGCCGCGTCCGACGCGGACGCCCACGCGCATGCCCCGGCCCACGCTCCCCCCGCCTCCCACGCACGCGCCCCAGCACCAGGCGCTTCCCGCCGCCGAGCTGAACAAGATCATCGACGAGGGTCGCGCGCTGCTCGACACCGACCGCGCTTCGGCGCACCAGGTGTTCGAGAAGGCATACCGGCGCAACTTGAACGACGTGCGCGTGCTCTCCAACTACGGCCTGACGCTGGTGCTGGTGGAGGGCGACCGGCAGCGCGGCATCCGCTTCTGCGAGGAGGCGGTGCGGCGCGGGCCGGCCACCACCGAGACGCTGGTCAACCTGGCCAAGGCGCTGGTGGTGACCCGCAACAAGGAGCAGGCGGTGCGGGCGCTGCACCGGGCGATGGAGCTGGCGCCCGGCGATCCGCGCGTCCGCCACGAGTTCCTCGCCCTCGGCCTGCGCCGTCCGCCGCCGATCCCCTGGCTGCCGCGCAACTTCTTCCTCAACAGGTGGCTCGGCAAGCTGACCTGGAAGATGTCGGGGAAGCGCTTCGATCCGACGCTTTCCTTCGAGGATCTCCCGGACGCGGAGCCGCAGCCGCAGGCGCTCCCGCCGCGCCAGGCCGGGTAGCAAGGGCGGCATGGGCGAGGCGACCGCGCAGGCGACCTGTCCGCTGCAGCTCGACGTGCTGCCGGCCAACTTCCAGAAGCACGTCGATCCGAAGGCGCCCGCGCCCCTGCGGATGATGGGCGCGAAGGCCCTGGTCCCGATGGGGCCCAAGGACATGGCCACCGCGCTCTTCATGCTGACGTTCGACGCCGACCCGAACGTGCGCGAGACGGCGGCGAAGAGCGCGGCGGGGCTGCCCGACCGCGTCCTCGCGGTGGCGCTGCGCGACGAGACCGCCGACCCGCGCGTCCTCGACTACTACGTCTCGGCGCTGGCCTCGAAGCTCGAGTACCTGGAGATGCTGGTCTTGAACCCGTCCACGCCCGACGAGGCGGTGGCGCGGGTGGCGGCGATGCCGCAGGAGAAGCTGGTGGAGATCGTCGCGCAGAACCAGCTGCGCATCCTGCGCCACGACGGCATCGTGCGGGCCCTGATCGCCAATCCGGTCACGCGGCCCTCCACGGCCGACAACATCACCGACTTCTGCGTCCGTTCCGGCCTGGTGCTCGCCGACATGCCTGCCTTCCAGGCTGCCCGCAAGCGCGTGCTGGGAGCGGGGGTGGACGAGAGGGAGGCGGCGGAGGCGGCGGCCAAGGCCGCGCTCGAGGAAGCCGGAGCGGTGGAAGCGCTGGAGGAGATCGGCGCCGCCGATACCGCCGGTGAGACGCCGGAGGAGCCGAAGGAGGACGAGGAGCTCGACGCCGACGGCAAGAGGAAGCGGCTCACCATCAAGCAGCAGATCCAGAAGCTCTCCATCGCCAAGAAGATCGAATGGGCGAACAAGAAGGGCAACAAGGAGGTCCGCACCATCCTGCTGCGCGATCCGAACAAGCTGGTGCAGCTGGCGGTGGTGCAGAGCGCGCGCATCACCGACGGCGAGATCGCCAAGATCGCCAGCTCGCGCACCTCGCCCAACGAGGTGCTCCAGCACATCTACAACAACCGCCTGCTCATGAAGAACTACACGATCAAGGTGAACCTGGTGAACAACCCCAAGGTCCCGGTGGCGGTGGCAATGCGCTTCCTCTCCATCCTGCGGCAGAGCGAGCTCAAGTCGCTCTCCAAGAACCGCAACGTCTCCCGCGCGCTGCAGAGCCAGGCCCAGAAGCTCCTGGAAAAGAAGGTCTGACCGGCCGCGAGACGCATGCCGCGGCGCCCGCGCCAAGAGCGCAGGGCCGCCGAATACGGCGGCGGCTGGCGGCAATGCGCGGCGGGCCGGTTGCCTGCCGGGCACGCGATGCCGATCCTCGATGGGGAAGGAGCCGCCATGGGCCATCCAGTCGAAAGCTCGGCTGCACCCGCGCAGCAGGACGTCCGGTTCGAGCCGAGGCGCGTCGAGAAGCCGTGGGGGTACGAGCTGCTCCAGCCGGGCGATTCGATGCGCATCCGGCCGGGGACCATCCATCGCATGGTGGCGCTCACCGATTGCGACGTGCTCGAGGCGAGCACACCCGAGCTGGACGACGTCGTGCGGCTCGAGGACCGCTACGGCCGGAGCTGATGGAGCGGCCGCAGCCGGCGCGCGCCCTCGCCTTCCCGGCGCCTCTCGGATGGGAGGTGGGCGCGCTCGCCTGGCCGGCGCTCTGCGTCCTCGCGGCCGTCGCAGCGGTGGTGCCGCTCTGGGCGGGGCGGTTCCTGCCCTTCCAGGACGCGCCCCAGCACCTCGCCGCGGTCCGGGTGCTCGCCGACTACGGGAATCCGGTGTTCGCCTTCCGGCGCTGGTTCGAGATCGATCTCGCGCGCTCGCAGTACCTCGGGTTCTACCTGCCTGCCGCGCTTCTCGCGCGCGTGGCTGGGCCCGAGGCCGCCTGCCGGATCGTCCTCTCGCTCGTCGCGCTCGCGCTGCCCGCGGCCTCGTGGACGTTCCTGCGCTCGTTCGATCGCGATCCGCGGCTCGCGGTGCTCGCGCCGGCGCTGTTCCACACCGCGCCGCTCTACCTGGGGTTCTTCAACTTCGTCGAGTCGGTTCCCGCCACCATCCTGGTGATCGCGCTCCTCGAGCGCGAGCTGCGCGCGCCGCGGCCGGGCAGGGCGGTGGCGCTCGCCGTCGCGGCGGCCGCGTTGCTCTACCTGCACCCCAGCGCGCTGGCGCTGGCGCTCGGTGCCGGCGCCCTGCTCGCGGTGACTTCGGGCGCCGGCTGGCGACGCGCCGTCCGCTCGCTGGCGTCGCTGGTCCCCGCCGTGGCGCTGCTCGCCGCCTGGATGGCGACTTCCCTCTTCGCCCAGTCACCCGATGCGGTCGGGCACGCCGCGGCGAGCTGGCAGCCGCTGCGCGATCGCGTGCTCGACCTGCTGCGCTTCGGGAACGTGCTCGCGGGCCACGCCGACGAGGCGTTCCTGGCGGCCTTGCTCCTCTGCTGGCTGGCGGCGGCGCTGGTCCCTGGCCGCACGCGAGACGCGCGCTGGTGGCGACTGCCGCTCCTCGCCGCGTGCCTCGGGTTCGCGTATCTCGCCGTGCCGGAGACGGTCGGGGCCGCGGGCTCGCTGCACCTGCGGGCGATTCCGCTGCTCGCGTTCGTGTTCCTCTCCGCGCCGGCGCTCGCTCCGGGGCGTGTCACCTCGGCGCTGCTCGCCGCCGCCGTGGCGCTGCAGCTCGCCTACGACGCCCGGCTGGCCGCCGCGCACCGCGCGTTCGACGCCGAGGCCGAGGCGCCGCAGCTCGAGCAGGTGCTTCGGGCGGCGGAACCGGGCCGGCGGCTGCTGTCGCTCGTGGCCGACCGGCAGAGCCACCAGGTGCAGTTCCAGGCCTACCAGCATTTCGGCATGTACTACCAGGTGGAGAGAGGGGGCCGCGCTCGCCGGAACTTCGCCGAGCTGCCCTGGACCCCGGTGCGCTTCCGCGCGGGCACGCCCGCGGTCCCGCTGCCGCCCGGCTGGGAAGAGCATCCCGACTGGTTCGATCCCGCGCGCGAAGGCGCCGAGGCCGACTACCTGCTGGTGCGCGGCCCTGCACCGGATCCGCGCGGCCCGTTCGTGGTCAAGGCGCACGCCGGGCGGTGGACCCTGTACGAGGCCCAGGGCCGCTGAGCTTCAGGGCACCGCTGCGCGGCGCTCAGCGAGGAGGGCGCGTCGCGCCGGGGCCGGCGCCCGCGGGACGCTCCAGCTGAACGCCTTGTTCATCCAGAAGTTCCAGGCGGTGACGAGCGCGATGGCGACCGCGTTGGCGAGATACCGGTCGATGCGGAGCACGTTTACCTGTAGCGCGAGCAGCAGGACGCTGAGCGCCAGGCCCATTGCGCAGATCAGGTTGAACTTGGCGAACCGCTTCAGCCGCGCCGCGCCGCCGCCGAGCCGCTGCGCCAGGTCCCGGAAGGTCCAGGAGTCGTTCCAGATGAAATTGTTGACGATGGCCGCCTCGGCGGCGAGCACCTTGCTCTGGGTGAGGCCCCACCCGAGCGCGTGCGGATCGGAGAGGAGGAACAGGAGCGCCATGTCCACCGCGACGCCGCTCAGCCCCACCGCGGCGAAGCGGGGGAAGCGCGCCGGCAGCATCGCGAGCCGGAGCCTGACGAGGTGGCGCAGGTAGTCGACGTACAGCTTCGCCGTGACCTTGCTCTCGCCGGCCAGGCGCTCGCGGAACACGTAGCCCACCTCCGAGACCGTCCGGATGCGCGCGCGGCCGAGCACCTCGATGAGGATCTTGTACCCGAGAGGGCTCAGCTCGGCGCCGGCGACGGCCGCGCGCCGGACCATGAAGTAGCCGCTCATCGGGTCGCTGACGCGGCCGACCACGGACGGCAGCACTGCCAGCCCGAGCAGCTGCGCTCCGCGCGAGAGCGCCCGCCGCAGCGCGCTCCAGTCGCTGACACCGCCGCCCTCCACGTGCCGGCTGGCGACCGCCAGATCCGCGCCGGCCTTGATCGCCTCCCACAGCCGCGCGAGCACCTCGGGCGGGTGCTGCAGGTCGGCGTCGATCACCGCGAGCACCTCGCCGCGGGCTGCCTGCCAGCCGCGGATCACCGCGGTGGAAAGCCCCTTCTCGGAGCGTCTGCGCATCACGCGCACCGCGGGCCAGCGCTCGGCCAGGCGCATGGCGATGGCCCAGGTCCCGTCGGGGCTGTCGTCGTCGACCACCAGGATCTCGTACTCGCCCGCGAGGCGCGGCTCGAGGACCGCGGTGAGCTGCCGCAGCAGCTCCTCCAGGTTGCGCGACTCGTCGTAGGTGGGGACGATCAGCGAGAGCCGGATCGGCGCCTGGCGGCCGTGGCCCGCGCACAAGGGTCCGCGCGGGACATCCACCACTGCCGCCAGACGAGTGCCGAAGGCCGGTCGAACGATGCGCATCGGCCGCTCCCTGGGATCCGGCGCCTTCCCGCCATCACCCTCCGCGGCAAATGTTCGGCTCCGACGCGCTGTCGGCAATCGGACGATCCACCTGACGCAGTCCGCCGGATTGCCCAGTCGCCTCCGGATTCGGCGGCGCTGCGCTTTTCATGGCGCGGTCGTGGATGCCTTCTACGCCGACTTCTTCTCCGGTCCCGAGCCGGAGCCGGTATCGACGGCGCCGTCCTCGAGGAGCGCGAGAGCGATCTGCAGGGCCTTGCGCATCCGTTCCCGCAGCTTCTCGTCGCCCTTCATCTTCTGGTACGCGCGGATCGCGCGATCTTCGTTCTGCTTGGCCGCGGCCTGCGTCTCCGCGACCTTCTTGCGCAGCTCGTCGCGCTCCTCGCGCAGCAGGTCCTTCTCGCCGGTCAGCGCCGCGACCTCTTCGCGCGCCGCGGTCAGCTCGCGCTCGAACTTCTTCGCCGCGGCGGCGAGCGCGTCGGCGCGCTGCTGCAGCGCTTTGGCCGAGGCGTCGCGTTTCACCGCCTCCTCCTTCAGCTGCTGCGCCTGCTCCTCCAGCGCGCGGGCGCGCGGCTCGGGCCGCGGGGGCCGGGATGGCCGGGGCGGGGCCTTGGGCGCGGGCGACATCGCGTCGAGCTCGGCGAGGGCGGACTCCTCGTCCAGCCCGAGCAGTTGTTCGTCGGTGGGCGCGGACAGCTCCGTCGGCTCGCGGCGCCGCTCCTGCGGCTCGGGGTCGGGATCGGGCGCGACGCGCAGGCGCGGCTTCTCGACCAGCACCGCTGCGCTGCCGCTGGAAGGCTGCAGGGCATCGAACGCCTGGTCGAACATCTCCAGGTCCTCGTCGCCGCCGCCCCGCGCAGGGGCGGGCGCGTCGTCCATCTCGACCAGCTCCTCCAGCTCGACGACCGGGTCGTCGTTCGCGCTGTGCGCCTCGGCGGCCTCGGCCTCGCCGAGCTGGATGGGCTCGTCCTCGCCCGAAACGCCGTTCCCCAGCCCGAGCGACTCGTCGTCCATCGAGACCATCTCCTCGTCGCCCTCGGGGGCGGGAACGCCGAGCAGGCGCGCCGCCATCTGCAGCATCGCCTGCGCGCCGAACGGCTTGATCAGGTAGTCCTCGGCGCGAGTCTTCAGCTTCTTGTGCTTCTCGAAGCTGTCGGGCGTCGCGTTCGCGGAGGTGAGGATGACCGGGATGGCCTTGAGCTGCTCGTCCTTCTTGAGCCGCGTACAGAGCATGTAGCCGTTGGTGGGCTGCGCCTCGACGCACACCACGATCAGGTCGGGGTTCTCCTGCCGGGCGAGCGCCATGCCCTGCTCGCTGTTCGTCGCCGTGAACGCCTTGAAACCCCCGGCGTTGGCCGCGGCCGCGAGCGCCTGCGCCAAGGACTCGTCGGAATCGATGAGCAGGATCCGCTTGGGCATGACGCCTGTAGGAAAAGAGTACGAGTCCCGTTGCCGGGGGTCAACGAATCGTGCAGGGGATTTGCAGAATTACCGGAACTCTACCGCTTGCACGAGCTGCAGGACGTCGCTTTCGTCGAGATCGGAGATGAGAGAATACACGATCTCGTTCGTCCTCCAGGAAACTACATTGTAGCCGCGGCTCCGACTGAGCCACACCTGGCGGCCTTCGAGGCGGCGCACCGAGCCGGGCGGATCGCCGTCGTCCGGGTCGTCGACGATGAGCAGCGTGACGCGCCCGCCTGCGGCGTGCGGCACGGAGTAGGAGAGCGCCGCAGCCGAGCGGGAGTGCAGCTCGGACAGACGCACGCCCTGCAGCGCCGGGCCCTGCCGGAAGCGCGGCACGCGCGCGGCGAAGTCCAGCCGGCCCTGCAGCCACTGCTGCACCGAACCGACGTCGCTGGCCGTGTAATCGAGCGGCAGGCCGCGCCGGTGCAACGCGATGCCGTCGTCGACGAATCCCGAGTGCCGCTGGGGGAAGATCGGGTGGGACATGCCGCCCGCGAGGAACCACACCGCCGCACCCACTGCCGCGGCGAGCAGGCCCACCGAGCGCGGGTTGCGCAGCACGCCCTCCCAGCGCGAGCCGGGCGGCTCCTCCTCGCGCAGCGCGAGGCGCACCGACCGGCGCAGCTCGATCGGAGCAACCGCCGGGGCGGCGCGCTTCACCGCCTCCTTCATCGCCGCCTGGATGCGGACCGCATGCTGGCAGGCAGCGCAATCGACCAGGTGCGACTCGACCTCCGCGCGCTCGTACGCGTCGAACTCGCCGTCCACGTAGGCCGGCAGGAACGACTCGATCTCGCGGCAGTGGAGGGCCATGGTCAACCGCCGGCGCGGCGCTTGAACTCGAGCACGTCCGCTTCTTCCTCGGCCTCGGAGCCCAGCTCCATGGCCCGAGGCGCCTGCAGGACGCCCTGCTCGACGGCGTAGGACATGAGATTTTTCTGTAACAGTTTCCGCCCGCGGTAGAGGCGGCTCATCACCGTGCCCACCGGGCAGTCGAGGATCTCGGCGATCTCCTTGTAGGAGAACTCCTGCAGGTCGGCGAGGATCACCACCAGGCGGAAGTCGATGGGCAGCCCGTCGATGCTGCGCAGCACGTCGTCGGAGAGCAGCTTGTCGAAGAAGTACTGCTCCGGGTTGACCGCGCTCTCGGCCGTCTCGCGGACGATGAACTTCTCGCTCGACTGCTCGCGCGCGGCGCCCTCGACGACCGTGCGCTCCTTCACGCGGCGGCGGTAGCGGTTGATGAAGGTGTTGGTCAGGATCTTGAACAGCCACGCCTTCATGTTGGTGCCGCGCTCGAACTTGTCGAAGAAGCGGAAGGCCCGCAGGAAGGTGTCCTGGACCAGGTCCTCCGCGTCCCGTTCGTTCTTGGTGAGCCGCAGCGCCGCGGAGTAGAGCGGGTCGAGGTGCTCGAGAGCCAGCCCTTCGAACTCCCGCCGGGTCCTGTCGGTGTGCTTGAAGTCGAGCATCCCGCTCCCTGGTTGTGCGTACCGCGGGTCCCGCACGGCCAATCTAACCGGCCCTGACGACCCTGGAAACCGAGGCTCCCCCTCCTGCATTCCTGCTACACGACCGCCCGCTCGCCCGCCCGCCCCTATCCGTACATGATTACGGCAAAAAGCAGAACGCGGAGACGCGGAGGCGCGGAGGGTTCGGGTCAGTGAAAATCCCTTGAACTCCGCGCCTCCGCGCCTCCGCGTTCGTCTTCTAGTCCTTCTATCGGCGGGTGGTGAAGGCTTTTTCGAGGGGGGTGTAGGGGAGGTCGAGGGCTTCGGCGACTGCCTTGTAGGTGCAGTGGCCGTTGAAGGTGTTGACGCCGAGGGCGAGGGCTCGATCGCGCTTGGCGGCTTCCACGACGCCGAGGTCGGCGAGCTTGATCCCGTACGCGATGGTCGCGTTGGTCAGCGCGAAGGTCGAGGTCTGCGCCACGGCGCCCGGCATGTTCGCCACGCAGTAGTGGACCACTCCGTGCACCGTGTACGTGGGATGGTCGTGGGTGGTCGGGCGGCAGGTTTCGATGCAGCCGCCCTGGTCGACCGCCACGTCGACCACCACGCTGCCTTCGCTCATCTGCGAGATCAGCTTCTCACTCACCAGCTTCGGCGCCTTCGCGCCGGGGATGAGCACCCCGCCGATCACGAGGTCCGCCTCGCGGACGTACTTCGCGATCTGGTCCTGGTCCGCATAGATGGGCTGGATGCGCGAGCCGAAGATGTCGTCGAGGTAGGTCAGCCGGCTCGTGCTCACGTCGAGGATCACCGTTTCCGCGCCCATGCCGGAGGCCAGCTTGGCCGAGTTGGTCCCCACCGTCCCGCCGCCCAGGATGACCACCCGGCCGCGCCGCACGCCGGGCACGCCGCTGAGCAGGACGCCCTTCCCGCCGTGCTCCTTCTCCAGCATCACCGCGCCGACCTGCACCGCCATCCGGCCGGCGACCTCGCTCATCGGCTTGAGCAGCGGGAGCTGGCCGTCGTCGGTCTGGATCGTCTCGTACGCGACGGCGGCGATCTTCTTCTCCAGCAGCACCTTGGCCAGCGTCGGCACCGCGGCGAGGTGGAAGTACGTGTAGATCGTCTGGCCTTCCTGCAGGAGCCCGTACTCGGACTCGATCGGCTCCTTCACCTTCACGATCATCTGCCCGCGCTGCCAGACCTCGCGGGCGGAATCGACGATCTGGGCACCGGCCTTCACGTACGACTCGTCCCCGATCCCGGACCCCACTCCGGCGCCCTTTTCCACCAGCACCGTGTGCCCCCGGCTGGCGAGCGCCTGCACGCCGCCGGGCACCAGCCCGGCGCGGTACTCGCGGATTTTGACCTCCTTGGGACAGCCGATGATCATGCGTGGGCTCCGCTGTTTCCGGTTGCTGGAAAGGGCCGCGCAAGATAGCAAGGCGCGGGTCTCGGTCAAGCCGCGTCGTGTCGCATCATTCCCCCAGGCTGCTCTTCGCCGACGAGGCGGGCAGGGTGTACGAGCACCCCGAGCTGATCGCGCTCGTGCGCGACGGCGGAAGAGCGGTCCTCCCGGCCGACGTGCCGGTCGCGCTGCCGCCGCACGCGCAGCTCGCCACGCTCCCGGGCCGCAGGCCGCTGGGGCTCGATCCGCGCACCGGCTCCGTGGTCGAGGTGCGCGAGATGAAGCTCGGCAAGCGCACGGTGCGCGCCAGCGCGGTGGGCGCGGTCCTCCCGCCCGGCTGGACGCGGCTCGCGCTGCCTGCCTACCGCACCTCGAGCCTCGCGCCGGTGCTGCCGCAGTGGGCGTACACCGCGGCGGCGTGGGAGCCGCGGCTGGGGCATGTCGCTTACGCCCTGCACACGGACCTGCGCAGGCACTGGGACCCGGCGGCGCATTCCACCCCGGAGCTGCCCGGTCTCGTGAGCGAGCGCCTGCGCCGCGACGACAACCCGCTGCTGAAGCAGCTCGCCCGCTGCGCGCTCGAGTGGCGCTGCTTCACCGCGCAGAACACCTTCTACGTGCGAGACGAAGGCGCCATCCCCGCCAGCGTGGGCTGCAACGCGCGGTGCGTCGGCTGCATCTCGGAGCAGCCTCCGGAGGGTCCTCCCAGCTCGCACGAGCGGATGGAGGACGCGCCCGACGCGCGGCGCATGGCGGAGATCGGCATCCCGCACCTGCGCGACGCTCCCGGCCGGACGATGATCAGCTTCGGCCAGGGCTGCGAGGGAGAGCCGCTCACCCGCGCGCGCGTCATCGCCGACGCGATCCGGCGCATGCGGAACGCGACCTCGCGCGGGTCGATCAACATCAACACCAACGGCTCCTTGCCGGAGAACCTCGACCTCTTGATCGAGGCCGGGCTCGACGCGTGCCGCATCAGCCTCAACAGCGCGCACGCGCCGCTCTACGAGGCGTACTACCGGCCCGTGCGCTACGGCTTCCGCGACGTGGTGCGCTCGATCCGGCTGGCGAAGAAGCGCGGGATCTATACCGCGCTCAACCTGCTCACGTTCCCGGGAGTCACCGACCGGCAAGGCGAGATGGACGCGCTGTGCGAGCTGGTGGGGAGCTCTCGCGTCGACCAGGTGCAGGTGCGCAGCCTCGCCATCGATCCGGAGCAGTACCTCGCGGTGGCGGAGCGGACCAGCGCGGGCGGTCCGCCGCGGGGCATGCGCACGCTGCTGCGGCGCCTGCGCGGCGCCCGCAGGGGGCTCGTCATCGGGAACTTCGCGCGCGGTCTCGCCGAGCGCGCCTGACACCGTTGCCGCACCCGTGGCGGACGCCGCCACATGCGCCGGCCTGGAAACTGGCTCCTACCCGGCATTTTCCGCGATGTTGTGCAAGGCGGCATGCGGATTGCTCGCCGGACCTGCATGCGCCGGGAGGGTGCCATGTTCCGTCTGATCGCGCTCCGCACGGCCGCAGCCGTCGCGCTCGCGCTCTCGCCGGCCGCGGCGCTGGCCGACGCAAGCGCCGCGGTGGTGGTCGCGGACGACGGCGGGCTGGAGGCGCCGGCGGTCCGCGCCATCCGCGCGGTCACCGCGGGTGAGCTGCGCAAGCGCGGCGTGCCGGTCTCCGAGGACGTACGGCAGGAGGCCGTGCAGCCGGTGGACGCCCGCCTCGCCGCCCTGCTGCAGGAGATCGGCGTCACCCGGCTGTTCGTGGTGCGCATCGGCGGCAGGCTCGGGCACAAGGTGCCGCTCAGTCTCGAGGAGGTCTCCGCGCCGAGGCTCACGCCGGTCGCCGCCGCCTCGCTCACCGCCATCACCCTCGACGAGGCCGACGTCGTCGCCACGCGGCTCGTCTCCGCGGTGCTCGACCGGCGCTCGGCGGACGACAACGCCGGGATGCGGACCGTCACCGCGACGGAGGCGCGTCCCTTCCAGAAGAAGCCGGGCGAGCGGTTCTGGGTGGTCGGCCTGCCGCTGCTGCTCGTGCACGGGGACGGCGCCCGCAACACGCCGTCCGGCATCTCGATCAGCTACTTCTACGAGGCGGAATCGTTCCGCGTCGGCGCGTCCGCGGTCGCCGCGTCGCGGGACGGCTCGGGCATCGGCTGGTTCGGGCTCGACGCCGCGTGGCTCCCACTGGACGGGGAGATCAGCCCCTACCTGGGCGCCGGGCTCGGGTACATGGGCGCCGCGGAGACCGGAGGCCTGGGCGGCCGCCTCTCGGCCGGCGTCGAGCTGTTCCGGCTCCACGGCGTCCGGTTGCTGGGCGGGGTCGACGCGGTGTTCCCGTTCTTCAGCACGCCGACGTACCTGGTGGGGACCCCGCCCCAGGTGCGCACGGTCTACCCGATGGCGCACCTGCAGCTCGGCTTCTGAGAAGTCGGCTCAGTGGAAGCTGACGCCGAGGTCGACGTTCACGCCGTAGAAGTTGGTGTTGTTGCCGGTGGTGACGCCGCCGTTCGGCGCGCTGCGGACGAGCCGTTCTCCGGTATCTGTTCGCGCGACCGTTTCCGCGAGCGCGGCGCGCGTGCGGTGGTAAACGGTAGGCCCGCGGCGCCGGCGTGGCCTGCCTGGCGGGAGGCAGGGCGGCCAGACGCTGCAAGGCCAGGGAGCGGCGTGGGCACCGTCAAGCTGGAGCTGCAGAAGGACCTCGCGCGGCACCTGCGAGCGGGGCACCCCTGGGTCTTCCGGCGCGCGCTGGCCAAGCCCCCGGCGGGGCTCGAGCCGGGCGCCATCGTGGATGTGACCGAGCGCGGGAGGTTCGTCGCGCGCGGCTATTACGATCCCCACTCGCACATCAGCGTGCGCGTGCTGACGCTCGACCCGGCCGAGGCCATCGGCCCCCACTTCTGGCGCCGGCGCGTGGCCAAGGCGGTCGCGCTCCGGCGGGCCACCACACCCTTCACGGACCCGGCGGTCACCGACTGCGCGCGCCTCGTCCACGGCGAGGGAGACGGGCTGCCGGGCGTCGTGGCCGACCTGTACGGGAAGTTCGCGGTGCTCAAGCTCTACAGCGCGGGCCTCTCGCCGCACCGCGGGCAGATCGTCGAGGCGCTGCGCGGCGAGGTCGAGCTGGCCGGCGTGTACGGGCGCGACGACGACACGGTCTCCTCCGCGGAGGAGGACGAGACCGCGCTGGAGGACGACTCGGGACCGTCGCGCCCCGCGCGCGGGCAGGTGCTGTGGGGCGCGGAGCCGCCCGACCCGGTGCTGGTGCGCGAGAACGGCGTCGCGCTGGCGGTCGACGTGCGCGCGGGACAGAAGACGGGGCTGTTCCTCGACCAGCGCGAGAACCGGCTGGCGCTGCGGCGCTATGCGCGCGGAGTGCGGCGGGCGCTGAACTGCTTCTCCTACACGGGCGGGTTCTCGCTGGCGCTGGCGCTCGGCGGCGCGCGCGAGGTGGTCAGCGTGGACCGCGACGCCTCCGCGCTGCGGCTCGCGCGGCGCAACTTCGAGCTGAACGGGTTGGATCCGGCGGCGCACGGATTCGAGGCGGCGGACGTGCTCGACTACTTGCGCGGCGCCGGAGCCGGCCGTTTCGATCTGATCGTGCTGGACCCGCCCGCGTACGCCAAGACGCAGAAAGCGGTGCCCGCCGCGCTCGACGGGTACGCCTCGCTGCACCGGGCGGCGCTCGGCGCGCTCGCCCCGGGCGGCATCCTGGCCACGGCGAGCTGCTCCGCGCGCGTCACCCCGGAGGATTTCCTCGGGGCCGTCCGCGAAGCCGCGGTGAAGACGCGGGCGGACCTGACGTTGCTCGAGGAGCGGCGCCAGCCTCCCGACCACCCCATCAAGCTCTCCTTCCCCGAGGGCCGCTATCTGAAGTTCTTCGTGTTCCGAAAAGGGGACGCGTGATGGTCCAGCGCGGACAGTTCCTGGAGCGCAGCGTGGTGGTCAGGAGCGGCGGGCTGTCGCTCGACGGGCTGTACCACCGGGGCCGCCGCGCGCCGCCCTGCGCCATCGCCTCGCCACACCCGGCGCTGGGCGGATCGATGACCGTCCCCGCAGTCGCGGAGCTGGCGTGGGCGCTGACGCGGGCGGGCTTTCCCACCTTGCGCTTCGACTATCGCGGCGTGGGAGCTTCGCAAGGGCGGAGCCGGCATGCGGCAGGCGAAGGCCGCATCGAGGACGTGTCCGAGGAGGCGGCCGATCTGCGCGCCGCCGTGGAGCAGCTCGTCCAGTCCACGCGAGCCGACGCTGCTTGCGCCGTGGGGTACTCCTTCGGCGCCGCGGTGGCGCTGCGGGCAGCGCAGGACCCGACCATCGAGCGGCTGGTCCTGATTGCTCCGCCCACGACGCTCTGGGACTTCTCCGGGCTGAGCGACTTGCGCAAGCCGCTCCTGGTGGTGTGCGCGCACCACGACCCTCTCTGCGACCGGTCCCGGCTGCAGCTACCGCAAGGAGCGCAGCTGGCCGTGATCGCGCATGCGGACCACGCGTTCCTGCGGGGCCTTCCGGAGCTGGGCAGGACGGTCGCTGCGTGGGTGGAGTCGGGACCCACCCGGCGGGAGCTGCCGGATGCGCCGGGCGCGGGCGAGCCGGGGCAGGAGGGGTTCCGGGAGGTCGATCTGCCCGAATCCGGCGAGCCTCCGCTGGAGTTGGACGAATCGTAGATCCCGCGCCCTCCCGCTGCGTTCGCACGGTCCGGGCGGTGAAATCCGGAGGGCCCGCGAACGTAGGTCGCCTGTGCGAGGTACACTGGACCGGGGAGAGGGTAGATGTCCGTCGAGCTGAGCACCTTGCACGCGCGGCCGGCGCTCTTCGAGCGGGCGGTGGTGGCGCTCCTCGCGCTCCTGGTGCTGCTCCTGCTGGGACTGACGGGATGCGGGCGCCGCGTGGCTCGCGCCGTCGCGGAACAGGGCGATCCCGAGGCCATCCCCGGGCTCATCGACGTGGGCCTGGAGGGGTTCACGCCCGAGCACCACGCGCTCGGCGCGCGGCTCGGCGAGGTGCTCGAGGACGAACGGCTGGTCGACGATCCGTTCGACGGGGTCGACGAGCCGGAAGAGCTTCTCGTCCTGCGCGTCGACCCGGCGCGCGAGGCGGCCATCCTCGACGAGCTGCGCCGGCGCCCCGATGTCCATTTCGCCGAGCCGGTGGTGCGCGTGCAGGCGCTGTGGGTGCCGGACGATCCGCAGTTCGCTCAGCAATGGCACCTCCGGGCGGCGGGCGCGACCTCCGCCTGGGACAGCGCGCGCGGCGCGGGCGTCACGGTCGCCGTGATCGATACCGGCGTGGCGCCGGTCGACGACCTCGATCCCGCGCGTCTCCTGCGGGGCCACAACTTCCTCAACGACGGCGACGACGCGCGCGACGACCACGGCCACGGGACCCACGTCGCCGGGACGGTCGCGCAGACCACCGACAACGGGATCGGCGTGGCCGGGATGGCGCCGCTCGCGCGTCTCTTGCCGCTCAAGGTGCTGGGCGCCGACGGAAGCGGCACCTCGGTGGCCATCGCCGACGCGATCCGCTGGGCGGCGGACCACGGCGCTCGGGTGCTCAACCTGTCCCTGGGCGGCGGCGCCCGCTCGGCGGCAATGGCGGACGCGGTGGCCTACGCGCGGTCGCGCGGCTGCGTGGTGGTGTGCGCGGCGGGAAACAGCGGCGGCCGCGGAGTCTCGTTTCCGGCGGCGTATCCCGGCGCGCTGGCGGTCAGCTCCGTCGGCCCGCAGGGACGGCTTGCCCCGTACTCGTCCTACGGGCCCGAGGTGCGCATCGCGGCGCCGGGCGGCGACAAGTCGCAGGGCGAGCAGGGCGGCGTGCTGCAGGAGACGGTCGACCCCTCCTCGGGGGAGGGCGTCTACCGCTGGTTCCAGGGCACCAGCATGGCCGCGCCTCACGTGGCCGGGGCCGCGGCGTTGCTCCAGTCCGTGGGCGTGACCAGTCCCGCGGCGGTGGAAAGGCTGCTGGCCGCGAGCGCGCGTTCTCCCGGCGCGTACGGCGAAGCCGAGATCGCCGGCGACGCGGAGCGATATGGCGCCGGGCTGCTGGACGTATCCGGAGCGCTGCGGACGGCCACCACCTGGTGGGCGTTATGGCGCGTGGCGTTGGCCGCCGTAGGCGCGTGGCTCGGTGTCGCGCATGCGCGCCGGCTGGGGCAGGTGCGCGGAACGCCCGCCGGGCTGTGGCCCGCCCTGCTGCTCGGCGCGGGCGCGTACACGCTGCTGGCGCCGCTCGGCGCGGCCCGGCTCCCGGGACTCGGGCTGCTCGCGCTGCCCCCGCCCGCGCTCGCGCAGCATTTCTTCGGACTGGCGGGCATGGGGTTCACCGCCTCGGCGGTGGGGTTCGTCGCTTGGAGCGCGGCGCCGCCGCTCGCCCTGGCGCTGGCCGCGCGCGCGGTGAAGCCACTTCGTGGAATTGCCGCGGGCCTCGCGTTCGGATGGGCGGGGCTGCTCCTGCACGCGGCGCTGGTCCGCAGCGTCTACCTGCCCATCTTGCCGTTCTGGATGGTCCCGTTCTGGCTGCTGCTCGGCTCGTTCATCGCCTGGTGGGCAGGCCGCGCGATCCTCGTTCCCGAGAGGATGCGATGAAGGTCCGCGGCCGGGTGGAGCGAAGGGATCTCGAAGGCGGCATCTGGCAGCTCGTGGCCGAGGATGGCAAGCGCTACACGCTCGTCGGAGCCGTCGGCGGCGTGAAGGCCGGAGCGCAGGTCGAGGTGGAAGGGACGATCGACGAGGGCTTCGGCATCGCCATGGCCGGGCCGCAGCTGCGCGTGCAAAAGATCCGCAGCGTGTAGCGCCTGGCCGCTTCAGGCCGAGGCGTCGCGCCACCAGGACGCCGCCGCGACCACCAACGCCGCGGCGCTCAAGCCGATCCAGACGGCCATCGGGACGTCCGCCACCACCCGGCGCAGCTGCGCGATCGCCAGCAGGACGCCGGCGGCCCAGAGCACGACGAGGGGGAGGGCGCGCGAGAAGCGGACGCCGGAAGGCGGCGCGTCCGCCGCTTCGGCCCGCGGCACGCGACGCAACGCTCGGCCGGCCAGCGCGACGCCGGCGGCGAGAAGCACCGCCCCCAGCGCCAGGAGCCAGGCCGGCGGCGCGACGTCTGGATCCTCCCAGCCGAGCAGGAACGCGACGCCTGCCACGGCGTTGTTGGTCGCGTGGCAGAGGATCGCCGGCCAGAGGGACCCGCTCCACAGGCGCAGCAAGGCGAGCAGGATGCCGATCTCCCACAGACCCAGGAAACCGATCCGGTTCACGTGAAGGGCGGAGAACATCGCGCCGCTGACCAGGCAGGCGGCGAGAGGGCCCCAGCTGCGCGCCAGCGCCGGGAGTGCGTAGCCGCGGAAGAACAGCTCCTCGCCCAGCGGCGCCGCCAGAGATACCGTCAGGATCATGGGCAGCGCCTGCATCGAGAAGAACAGATCGAGTGCGCGCTGGAGGGCATCGAACTCCTTCACCCAGCTCTCCGGCGCGAGCGCGCGCGAGGCCCAGGTGACGAAGGACACAACGGGCTGGTTCGCCACCGCGAGCAGGACGGCCGCTCCGAGGTGCGCGGGCCGCGGCGCACTCAGCCCCAGGGACCGTCCCGCGGGAAGGCCGGCGACGCGGACGGCGATGATGGCCGGTAGCGCGATGGCCAGGATCTCGGTCACCCACAGGCCGGCGACGAGGTCGCGCTGCTGAGTCGCGCCCCCGATCGCGAGGTACCCCACCCACAAAGCGGCATACGCGGCGAACGCGCTCGCCGCGCCGGGTGATGGCCTCGTCTGTTCCGCCATGGGCGCAGGCCCATACCACGCGCGGCGAAGCGCCGGCAGATGCGGTAACGGGCTCCGGCCGTTACCCTGAGGTCCCCATGCCCGACGACGATCACGTGCAGACCGGCCGGCTGCGCCGGCTGAGCCGGCTGGCCTACCTCACTGCGCGCACGACCGGCGACCTCCTCGCGCAGCAGGCCCGCCGCACGCTGGGCGGGGAGGCGAGCCCGGATCTGCGCAAGGCCGCCGAACGGATCCTGGGGACGCTCGGCGAGCTGAAGGGGGCCGCCCTCAAGCTCGGGCAGGCCCTGGCGATGGACCCCGACGCGCTGCCGGCCGAGGCGCGCCGGATCGTCGCGAGGCTGCTCGCGCAGGCCCCGCAGCGGATGTCGTTCGAGCAGGTCGCCGAGGTGGTGCGGGCCGAGCTGGGCCACGATCCCGACGAGCTGTTCGCCGCGTTCGATCGGGAGCCGCTCGCCGCCGCCTCGCTCGGACAGGTGCACGGGGCGCGGCTCCGCGACGGGCGCGACGTGGTGGTCAAGGTGCAATACCCGGGCGTCGATCGCGCGCTGGAGAGCGATCTGGCCAACGCCGCCGTCCTGGTGCGGGGGCTGTCGCTCACCGGCGAGACGCTCGACGGCCGGCCGTACTACGAGGAGGTGCGCGCGTCACTCCTGCGCGAGCTCGATTACGTGCAAGAGGCGGAGCAGTGCCGCGCGTACGCGCAGGCGGCGCGCGGATACCCCGAGTTGGCCGTCCCCGAGGTGGTGCCGGACCTGTCCTCGCTACGCGTGCTGTGCCTGACCCGGCTGCGCGGGCCGCATCTGCTCGAGCTGATGGAGTCGAACCCCTCCGACGAGGAGCGCTATCGCGTGGGGCGGCTGCTCGCGTTCGCCATCTGGGGGCCGTTCTATGCCGCGCGCCGGATCCACGCCGACCCGCACCCCGGCAACTTCCTCCTCCTGCCCGACGGCCGCCTCGGCGTGCTGGACTTCGGCGCCACCAAGCTGCTCTCCGAGCCCTTCGCGGCCACCTACCGGAGCTTCCTGGAGGCGAACGCGCAGGGGAAGCGGGCCATGCAGGTCGGTCCCGCGCTGGAGCGCGCGGGCTTCCGCTTCATCGGCGACGACGTGCAGGCGGCGCACGAGTTCTGCCAGAGGCTGGCCGACATCGTCGAGCGGCCGATCCAGACGGACGAACCGTACGATTTCGGCGCGGACCCGATGGTGCAGGACGTGAGGCGGCTGGTGCAGTCGCAGCCGCGCGTCGCGCTGGCGGTCAAGCCGCCGGCGGAAGCCATCCTCTTCTACCGCGCCGCGACGGGCCTCGCGCACGACCTGCGGCTCCTCAAAGTCAAGGGCCGCTTCCGTCCCATCCTGCGCGAGATTGAGGCGCGGGGCCGGCTGGCGTGAGCCGCCGCCCGCTCTCGCTCCCGGCGTCCGAGCATCGCTCCGCCTCCGCCGTGGTAGAGCGTCGCGGCGGGATGCGAGAACAGGTGCTGGTCGCGGACGGAGCCGGGCTCTCGCGCGTCGCCGAGGCGGTCGCCGCGGAGCCCCGCGCCGCGCTGGACACCGAATCGAACGGGTTCCACGCCTACAGCGAGCAGGTCTGCCTGGTGCAGATCGCCACCCCGAGCGCGGACTACGCCATCGACGTGCTCGCGGTCGGGATGGGCCCGCTGCTTCCGCTACTCGCCGATCCGGCGCGCGAAGTGGTGCTCCACGCCGCCGAGTACGACGTCGTGTGTCTCAAGCGCGAGTGGGGCGTCACCCTGGGGCGGATCTTCGATACGCACGCCGCCGCGAAAGTCCTGGGCATCGAGCGCGTCGGGCTGGGAAATCTATTGTCCGACGAGCTGGGCGTAATGCTCACCGAGGACGAGCAGCGCAGCGACTGGGGACGCCGGCCGCTGACTCCGGGACAGCTTGCGTACGCGTTCGCCGACGTGCAGCACCTCCTCGCGCTCCGCGAGCGGCTGGGCGCGCGGCTCGCCGATCGCGGGCACTTGTCCGAGGCGGAGGCGGAGTTCGCGCGCCTCATCGCCAAGGAGCCGCGGCCGCGCCAGTTCGACGCGGACGGGTGGCAGAAGATGAAGGCGGCGCGCACGCTCGACGGCCGCGGCCGGGGCGTGCTGCGCGAGATGTACCTGCTGCGGGATCGCCGCGCGCGCGAGGTCAACCGGCCGCCCTTCAAGGTGCTGTCGGACCTGCTGCTCGCCGAGGTCGCCCGCAGGCAGCCGCGCACGGAGGAAGAAGTGCAGCGCGTTCCCGGCGCGCAGGCGGCCGTGCTACGCCGGCTGGCTCCGGAGATCCTCGAGGCGGTGCGCGCCGGGCAGTCCGGGGCGCCGCCGCCCCGCCCGCGGCCGGAGCGCGGTCCGCCGTGGCGGCGCGGCGGGCCGGATCCCGAGGTGGAGGAGCGGTACGAGAAGCTGCGGACCTGGCGGAAGGGCCGCGCCGAGGCGCGCAAGGTCGAGGTGCAGGTCATCGCTCCCAACGCCGTGTTGATGGCCGTGGCGCGCACCGCCCCCCGCACCCTGGAGGAGCTCGGCCGCGTCGAAGGAATGGACCCCTTCCGCCTCCAGCAATACGGCGAAGAGATCCTCGCCGCCCTCCACACAGGCGCCCAGCAGAAGCTAATCTAGACCAAGAGATCAACGCGGAGGCGCGGAGACGCGGAGGGATTCGTTTCAAAAAGACTCCGCGACTCCGCGTCTCCGCGTTGATCCTTTAGGCAGGTTAGAAGGCGGCGCCGGGTTTGGGGGTGGGGACGGCGT
>DASWGI010000182.1:0-6335 GCA_036393835.1 Myxococcales bacterium
GCGGCGACCCAGCCGGTCGAGCAGCTCGGGCACTCCGGGGAGCGCGACGTACGACTTCGCCGCGCACTCCTTCTCCAGGGCGAGCAGGTACTGCGCAAGCACCGCGTCGATGTCCTCCTCGGGCACCTGTTGCGGCTGGCCGTGCCGCTCGGCCGCGAGCAGCAGCCGCGCGATCGCGCGGTCGGTCATCCCGTCGAGGCGCATCTTGCGCAGCTCCTCCGCCGCCCGGGGGCGCGCGCCCACCGCCGCGGCCAGCGCGCGCATGCCCGCTCCCGAGCTGCGCGTGAGCGTGCCGTCCAGGTCGAAGAGGAGGGCGCGCATCAGGATCCGCTGATCACGGCCTCGGCGATGCGCATCGTCGGCGCCGCCGTGCTGGAGCGCAGGTCGAGGTCGTTGCCGACCGCGTCGATCGCCTGCAGCATGTCGAGCAGCGAGCCTGAGACCGTCACCTCTTGCACGGCGTGCCCGATCTGGCCGTCCTCGATCCAGAGGCCGTTGGCGCCCCGCGAGTACTCGCCGGTGACCACGTTGGCGCCGCTGCCCAGCATGGCGGTCACGAGGAAGCCGCGCTGGGTTTGACGCACGATCTCCTCCGGGCTGACCGTTCCGCGGTCCAGCACGAAGTTGCTGGTCCCGATGTGCGGCAGGCTCGACCAGCCCCGGGCGGCGTTGCCCGTCGAGCGCGCGCCGGCTTTCCGCGCCGTGTACGTGTCGTAGAGGAAGTTCCTCAGCACGCCGCGGTCGATGACCACCGTGCGCTGCGAGACGACGCCTTCGCCGTCGAAGGGCCGCGTGGCGAGCCCCCCTTCCAGCGTCGCGTCGTCGACCAGCGTGACCTGCTCGGTCGCGATCCGCTTGCCCAGGAGCTTCGCCAGGAAGCTGCTCTTCTTGTAGACCAGGTCGCCGTTCACCGCGCCCGAAAGGCCCGCGAGGAACCCGGCCGCCTGCTGCGGCTCGAAGATGATCGCCGCCTTCTGCGTCTTCACCTTGCGCGCGCCCAGCATGCGCGCGGCGCGCTGCGCGGCGATGCGGCCGATCTCCTCCGGCGCCTGCAGCTCCGCCAGGCGGCGGCGCGTGTCGGACCACGAGGCAGTCTGCAGCTGGCCGTCGGCCTCCGCCACCGGCGAGCAGTACAGGTACGCGTAGCTCGCCCGCGACTCGGCGGAGGCGCCGCGAGAGGAGGCGATCGCCGACCGCGCGAGGAAATCGCCGGCGCCGGTCCCGTCGAACTTGCGCACGCGCCGGTCCACCTGGGCGGCGGCCTGCTCGGCCGCGTGGGCAGCGCGCAGCTTCCAGGCCGGGTCGATGTCCTCGATGGCCGGGTCGAACGCGCCCTCCGGTCCCCGGCCGAGCTGGCTCCCGCGCGGGAGCTCGTTGAACTGGTCCTTCGCGGCGCCCTTCGCCAGCGACACGGCGCTTTGCGCAAGCTGGCGAAGGCCCTCCCGGGAGAAGTCGGTGCCGTACGCGAACCCGAGCCGCCCCGCGGTGAAGACGCGCAGCCCGACGCCCTTGCTGGTCGCCTGCTGCAGCTCCTCGACGTTGCCCTCGCGGACCTTGACCGACGACTCGCGCGTCCTCTCCGCGTAGGCCTCGGAGTCGCTCGCGCCGGCCTTCTTCGCCAGCGCGACGAGCTGCTCGCAGATTCCGAGCAGCCCGGCGTCCTGCTCCTTCCGCGCCTTCCGGGACGCGACCTGCGCTTCCATGCTCAGGCTCCCGTTCCGCCGACCGTCACGTCGTCGATGCGCACCGTGGGCAGGCCCACGCCGACCGGGACGCTCTGGCCGTCCTTGCCACAAGTACCCAGCCCCGGGTCGAGCGAGGCGTCCGAGCCGACCGCGCTCACGTTCTTGAGCGCCTCCGGGCCCACGCCGATGAGCATGGCCCCTTTCACGGGGCGGGTGATCTCGCCCTCCTCGATCAGGTACGCCTCCGAGATCTCGAAGACGAAGTTGCCGTTCGAGATGTCCACCTGGCCTCCGCCGAACTGCCGGCAGTAGAGGCCCTTGCGCACTCCGCCCAGGATCTCCTCGGGCGTCTGGTCGCCCGGGGCGAGGTAGGTGTTGGTCATGCGCGGCATCGGCGCGTGGCGGAAGCTCTGGCGGCGGCCGGAGCCGGTGGATCGCTGGCCGGTGAGCTTCGCGTTCAGGTGATCGTAGAGGTACCCCTTCAGCACGCCCTTCTCGATCAGCACCTTGCGCTCGCCCGGGTTCCCTTCGTCGTCCACGTTGAGCGAGCCGCGGCCGCCGGCCACCGTGCCGTCGTCGATCACGGTCACCAGCTCGGAGGCGACCTTCTCGCCCAGCTTGCCGACGAAGAGCGAGGTGCCCTTCCGGATGAAGTCCGCCTCCAGGCCGTGTCCGACCGCCTCGTGGAGCAGGATGCCGCTCCATCCGGGAGCGAGCACCACCGTCTGCGGCCCGGCCGGCGCGGGGACGGCGCCGAGGGTCGCCACCGCCTGCCGCGCGGCCTCGCGGCCGACCTGGGCGGGAGAGAAGTCCTCGAAGAAGCGGAAGTCGACGCGCCCGCCGCCTCCGTAGAACCCGGTGCGCCGCTCGCCGCCCTTGCCGAAGGCGACGCAGCTGACGCCCAGGCGGCACAGGTCCTGCCGGTCCTCGGCGAGGCGCCCGAGCGTGTTGGCGACGAGGATCTCGCGGGTCTGATCCGCGTAGCCCGCCATCACCTGCTTGACGCGCCGGTCGTGCGCGCGCGCGGCGGCGTCGGCTTCGCGCACCAGCTCGATCTTGCGGGAGACGTCGATGGCCGCGAGCGGCTGCTTGACCTGGTAGTACGTCGGCAGCGGCGTGCGTGAGAGCGCGACCGGCCCCAGGTCGCGGTTGCCCTCGGCGATCAGCGCGGCCGTCTGGGCCGTGCGCAAGAGCGCCGTTTCGTCCAGGTCGTCCGAGTAGGCGTACCCGACCTGGGCGCCGCGGATGGCGCGCACGCCCACGCCGGTGACGGCGCCGACCTGCGCGCTGCGGACCTTCGCCTCGTCGAGCGACACGGCGGTGGTGGTCGAGCGCTCGACGTACACCTCGGCGAACTCGGCGCCGCGGGACATGGCCGCGGAGAGCAGCTTCTCCACCAGCGGCAGCGCCAGCAGGGGCGCGCGGGCGGCGGCGGGCTTCCGGACGGCTTTCGGCATGGCAAGGAAGTAACGCGGACGGGGCGTCGGGGAAAGCGGGAATGGGCCCGTTGACTTGTCGCCGACGCCGAGGTGACCTTCGCTCCGTGCGACTGTTCTTCAGCGTGCCGGTGCCGGACGACGCGCGGCCTCTCGCCTCGGGCGCGCTGCGCGAGATGAAGCGCGCGGCGGGGGACGCGCCGCTCTCCTGGACGAAGGACGAGCAGCTGCACTACACGCTGGCGTTCCTGGGAGAGCAGCCCGAGGAGGCGCTGCCGCGGCTCCGCGAGGCGGCCGCCCCGTGCGCGGCGCTGCACGAGTTCTGGCTCAGCCTGTCGGGCGCGGGCGCGTTCCCGAATCCGCGGCGGCCGCGCGTCCTGTGGCTGGGCGCGGGTGAAGGCGCGCGCGAGCTGGAGGAGCTCGCCTCCTGCCTTCAGCGAGGTCTGCGCTCGGCGGGATTCGCGCTCGAGGAGCGGCCGTTCCGCGCGCACCTGACCGTGGCGCGCGTGAAGCCGGGCGGAGAGCGCGCTGCCTCGCGCGCGCTCGCGGCGGCGCCCCAGAGAGAGATCGCGCGGATGCGCGTGGACCGCCTTTCCCTGATGCAGAGCAAGCTTTCTCCTCAGGGCGCGAAGCACGCCGTCGTCCACGACGTCCGCCTGCGCTGATCTCGCATGAGTGGATCTACGCCGTGATGTACTGCGAGGTGCGATTGACCGTTCACGCGCGCTTCCTTACAAGGCGTGCCCCATGGCGGGCGCGGACGGACTGGCACGGGAGGAGCTGGCCGCGATCGCCGCCAACGGCCTGCTGCGCTCGCTCGAGCCGCTGCGCACCGGGGCGGGCGCCGAGGTGGAGCTCGCCTCCGGAGAGCGCCTCGTCAACTTCAGCGCGAACGACTACCTGGGGCTCGCCTCGCACCCCGCCATCCGCCAGGCGCTCGCGGACGGAGCGCGGCAGTGGGGCACGGGTGCGGGAGCGAGCCGGCTGGTCTGCGGCGACTACCTTCCGCACCACGCGCTCGAGCAGGAGCTGGCGAGGTTCGAGGGCACCGAATCGGCGGTGCTCTTCAATTCGGGCTACGCCGCCAACTGCGGGCTGGTGCCGGCGTTCGCCGGGCCCGAGGACGCGGTCCTCTCCGACGCGCTGAACCACGCCAGCCTGGTCGACGGGTGCCGGCTGTCGCGCGCCCGCACGGAGGTGTACCCGCACGCCGACGTCGCCGCCCTCGAGGCGGCGCTGCGGCGCGCCCGCCAGCAGGGGGCGCGGCGTGTGCTGGTCGCCACCGACACGGTCTTCTCGATGGACGGCGACCTCGCGCCGCTGGCGCAGATCGCCGATGCGTGCGAGCGGCACGGAGCGCTGCTGGTCGCGGACGAGGCGCACGCGACCGGCGTCCTCGGGCCGCGCGGGGCGGGGCTCGTGGCGCAGCTCGGGCTGGGTGGACGCGTCGACCTGCGCATGGGGACCTTGTCGAAGGCGGCGGGCGCGTTCGGCGCGTACGTCGCGGCCACGCGCGCCTGCTGCGAGCTGCTGGTCAACCGCGCCCGCCCTCTCATCTTCAGCACCGGGCTGCCGCCCGCGGTGCCGCACGCGGCGCTCACCGCGCTGCGCATCCTCGAAGGCGCCGAGGGCGACGCGCTGCGCGCCCGCCTGCGCCGGAACGTGGAGCGGTTCGCGGTGGGCCTGCGCGCGCTGGGCCTGCCCGCCGAAGCGGCGACTCCCATCTTCCCCGTGGTGCTCGGCGCTCCCGAAGCCGCATTGTCCGCCTCCGCCCAGCTGCGCAAGCGGGGCGTGCTGGTGAAGCCGATCCGGCCTCCCACCGTGCCGGCGGGCTCCTCCCGCCTGCGCATCGCCCTCACGGCAGCGCATACCGACGCCCACCTCGACCTGCTCCTCTCCGCGCTGCGCGAAGCCGCCTAGAGATCGCTGCGCGGCTTGACGCCAGAGCGGAGGGCAAGGATACAGCGCGCATGGGAGAGAACATCCCGGCCGCGCCAGAGGACCCGCAGGAGCGTACCCAGCGGCTGCTCGCGCTCGATCGCGCCCACCTCTGGCACCCGTTCACGCAGATGCAGGGTTGGATCGAGCCGCCCGAAGGCGACGAGCCGGTCATCATCGACCACGCGCGCGGGGCCTGGCTGTTCGACACCGCCGGCCGCAAGTACCTCGACGGCGTCTCATCGCTTTGGGTGAACGTGCACGGCCACCGGAAGGCGGAGATCGACAGCGCCATCCGGCTGCAGCTGCAAAAGGTCGCGCACACCACGCTCCTCGGCCTCGCTTCGCCGCCGTCGATCGAGCTCGCGGCCGAGCTTGCGCGCCGGGCGCCGCGCTTCGACGGGCAGCCCCAGCTCAGCAAGGTCTTCTTCTCCGACTCCGGTTCCACCGCGGTCGAGGTGGCGCTGAAGATCGCTTTCCAGCACTGGCGCCAGCGCGGCAAGCCGAAGAAGGCACGCTTCGTCGCGCTCGGCGAGGCGTACCACGGCGACACCGTCGGCTCGGTGAGCGTCGGCGGCATGGACCTCTTCCACCAGATCTTCCGGCCGCTCCTCTTCGACGTGCTGCGCGTCCCGATGCCGAACGTCTACCGCTGGCCGACCGGCCCACGGCATTGCCTGGAGTCCGCCGCGCTGGCCGCTGAGGCGGTCATCTCGGGCCGGCGCGACGAGATCGCCGCCGTGGTGCTGGAGCCGCTGATGCAGGGGGCGGCGGGGATGATCGCGCATCCACCCGGCTACCTGCGGCGCATCGCGAAGGCGTGCCGGGAGAACGGCGTGCTCCTCATCTGCGACGAGGTGGCCACCGGATTCGGCCGGACGGGAACGATGTTCGCTTCGGAGCAGGAGGAGGTCGTGCCGGACATCCTCTGCCTGGCCAAGGGCCTCTCCGGCGGGTACCTGCCGCTGGCGGCCACGATCACGACCGACGCGGTCTACGAGAGCTTCCTCGGTCCCTTCGAGTCGAAGAGGACCTTCTTCCACGGCCACAGCTACACCGGGAACCCGCTCGCCTGCGCCGCGGCGCTGGCCTCGCTGCGCCTCTTCGACGAGGAAGGCACGCTCGCACACGTCCGCCAGATGGCGGAGCGGCTCGCGGCGGGCCTCAAGCCGGTCGCGAAGCTCAAGCAGGTGGGCGACGTGCGCCAGCGCGGGCTGATGATCGGCATCGAGCTGGTCAAGGACCGCGCCACCAAGGAGCCCTACGCCTACGGGGA
>DASWGI010000183.1:0-21849 GCA_036393835.1 Myxococcales bacterium
GCTGCCACGGCAGGTGGACGCCGCGCTGGAGAAGTGGGGCTTCGCGATGGGCCCCTTTCGCATGGCCGACCTGGCGGGGAACGACGTCGGGTGGCTGATCCGCAAGCGGCGCTACGTGGAGAAGCCGCACGTCAAGTACCCGCGCCTCGCCGATCGCGTCTGCGAGCTGGGCCGGTTCGGTCAGAAGACGGGCGCGGGCTGGTACCGGTACGAAGCGGGCAGGCGCGACGCCATTCCCGATCCGGCTATCAATGAGCTGGTCGTCGCGTACAGCAAGGAGCTAGGGGTCGAGCGGCGCAAGATCTCCGACGAGGAGATCGTGGAGCGCTGCATCTACGCGCTCGTCAACGAGGGCGCGCGCATCCTGGAGGAAGGGATCGCGCTGCGCGCCTCGGACATCGACGTCATCTACCTGACCGGGTATGGGTTCCCGCCGTTCCGGGGCGGCCCGATGTTCGCCGCCGACACGGCCGGGCTGTACAACGTGGTGCGCTCGATGAAGCGCTTCGCGGCGAATCCGCACGGCGACCCTGGCTTCTGGACGCCCGCGCCGCTGCTCGCGAGGCTCGCCGCCGAGGGAAAGATGTTCAACGCTGCCGCGGAGACGCGACCATGAGCGACGCAGTCATCGTATCCACCGCCAGGACCGGGCTCGCGAAGTCGTGGCGCGGCGCCCTGAACATGACCCACGGCGCGACCATGGGCGCGCACGTCGTGCGCGCGGCCGTCGAGCGGGCAGGGGTCGATCCGGCCGAGGTGGAGGACGTGCTGATGGGCTGCGCCATGCCCGAGGGCACCACCGGCGGCAACGTAGCGCGGCAGATCGCGCTGCGCGCCGGCCTGCCAGTGACCACCGCGGGCACCACCGTGAACCGCTTCTGCTCGTCGGGCCTGCAGACCATCGCCATGGCCGCGCAGCGGGTGATCGTCGATCGCGTTCCGGTGGTGGTGGCGGGCGGGCTGGAGTCCATCTCCTGCGTGCAGAACGAACGCAACGGGCACATGGCGCGCGACCCCTGGCTCCTCGAGCACAAGCCGGCCATCTACGACTCGATGCTGGAGACGGCGGAGAACGTCGCGCGCCGGTACGGCATCCCGCGCGAGAAGCAGGACGAGTACGGCGTGCGCAGCCAGCAGCGCGCGGCCGCGGCGCTCGCGGCGGGCAGGTTCAAGGACGAGATCGTCCCCTTCACCACCGTGATGGCGGTGGCGGACAAGGAGTCCGGCAAGCTCGGCACTCGCGAGGTGACTCTCTCGGCCGACGAGGGCATCCGGCCGGATACGACGTACGAGGCGGTGTCGAAGATCAAGCCCGCGCTGCCCGGCGGTGTGGTGTCGGCAGGCAACGCGAGCCAGTTCTCCGACGGCGCCTCCGCCTGCGTGGTGATGGACGCGCGGCTGGCGGAGCGCCGGGGCCTCAAGCCGCTCGGCATCTTCCGCGGATTCGCCGTCGCGGGATGCGAGCCTGACGAGATGGGCATCGGGCCAGTCTTCGCGGTCCCGCGCCTTCTCGAGCGCACCGGCGTGAAGGCCCAGGACGTCGGCCTCTGGGAGCTGAACGAGGCCTTCGCCGTGCAGGTGATCTACTGCCGCGACCGGCTCAGCATCCCCGACGACCGCCTCAACGTCGACGGCGGCGCCATCGCCATCGGCCACCCCTACGGCATGTCCGGCGCGCGCCTGGTCGGGCACGCGCTGATCGAGGGCAAGCGCCGCGGCGTCCGGTACGTGGTGACCACGATGTGCATCGGCGGCGGCATGGGCGCCGCGGGGCTGTTCGAGGTCGCCTAATCCAACGCGGCTTTTTCCGGCGTGGCCGCAGGCGCCGTGTTACAGAACGGCCATGACTAGGACGAAGGTCGCACCCCTCGCCATGCTCCTCGGGTTCACCCGCGCGGCGGTCCGCCATCCCTGGCGGGTGCTGGCCGCGGCGGCCCTGCTGACCGCGGGCGCGACGGCGCTGGCGACGCGGCTCGAGATCCGCTCGAGCTTCGAGGAGCTCCTGCCCAAGGACCTTCCTTCGGTGGCGCAGATCCAGGAGCTGTCCCGCCGGGTGGGTGGCGACGGCAACGTGCTGGTCAACATCGAATCGCTGGACGGGCCGGAGGGGCTCGGCCGGGCGCAGCGGCTGGCGCCGGTGCTGGCCCGTGACTTCCTCGCGATGGGGTCCCACCGGGTGCGCTCGGTCGAGTTCGACGTGGGCGAGATCCAGCGCTGGTACACCGAGCACTGGCCGCTGTTCGCGACGGTCGAGGAGCTGACCGCGGCGAGAGATGGCCTGCGGGCGGAGATCCGCAAGCGGACCGCCGCCGCGAACCCGCTCGTGGTGGAGCTCTCGGAGGACGAGGAGGCGCCCGCAGCCACGGCCGCCGCCGCGCCGCCGTCGCGCCTCGTGCAGCTCTTCGACCCGCAGCGGCCGCTGCCCCGCGAGCAGATCGCCGAGCGATTCTCCTCCAACGTGGACGGCTTCCTGGTCCACCCGGACCGATCCTCTCTGACGCTGGTGGTGCGGCCGGTGGGCTCGAGCCTCGGCGTCCGCGAGGCGCGGGCGCTGCTCGACGAGCTGCGGGCGGTCGCGGACCGCCACCGCGACGAGCTGTCTGCTGGCAAGCTCCGCGTGGGGTTCGCGGGCACCGTCCCGATGTTCATCGCCGAGTACGAGGCGGTGGTCGGCGACGTAGCCTCGACCGCGGCGCTCTGCACCGCGCTGGTGCTGCTCTCGGTGATCCTGTTCTTCCGCGACGTCCGATCGGTGGTCTCGGTCGGCCTCTGCGTGGCCGCGGGCGTGGCGCTTACATTTGGAGTTACCTGGATCGCCATCGGATACCTGAACACGCAGACCGCCTTCCTCGGCTCGATCGTGGTCGGCAACGGCATCAACTACGGCCTCATCTATCTGGCGCGAGTGAAGCAGCTGCGGCGTGCAGGCGAGCCGCTGCTCACGGCCTGCGAAGACGGCGCGCGGACCACCGCCATGGCGACGCTGCTCGCCTCGGCTGCCACGAGCGTGTCCTTCGGGGTGCTGGCGCTCGCCGGCAACCGGGGGTTCCGCCACTTCGGCTTCATCGGCGGAATCGGGATGCTGCTCTGCTGGGCGGCCACGTTCGCGCTGGCCCCGGCTCTCCTGTCCGTGTTCGAGAAGATCCGTCCGGTCGCTCCCGTTCCGGCTGCCGCCGGCCGCTCGACCAGCCTGGCCGCGATCGACTGGCTGTTCGCCCGCCCTCGCGCCATCCTCGCCGGATTCGCCGCGGTGACCCTCGCGGCCAGCGCCCTGTTCCTGCTCCGCCTGCCGCACTCGATGGAGCGGAATCTGGACAATCTGAGCAACGAGCTGCGTGGAGTGGAGGAGCTGCGCCGGGACCATGCGCGCGCGCAGACGTCACTGGGCAAGTCGATCGCGGGCTCGGTGGCGCTGCTCGACTCGCGCGACGACGCCGAACGGTTCTGCCAGGCCATCCGCACCCGCATGCAGCACGCGCCCGCAAGCCGGCTGATCGACGGCTGCGAGACGATCTCCAGCGTCGTCCCGCGCGACCAGGAGGCAAAGCTCTCGCTCCTGCGCGAGGTCCGCGCCGAGCTGTCCGATCGTGTCCTCGCGCACGTCGATCCGAAGCTCCGGGAGCGCCTCGTCTCCATCCGGCAGGACCTCGAAGCGCAGCGGCCGGTCAGCGCCGACGAGGCCCCTGCCACGCTCCTCGACCGCTTCCGCGAGCGCGACGGGAACGTGGGCCGGCTCGCCGTCATCACCGCGCGCCCGGACGCCAAGCTGGAGCTGGGCCCCAACCTCCAGGCGTTCACCGACGCCGGCCGCGGCGTCCCCGTGGGCGTGAAGAAGGTCGACGCGACCGGCGAGAGCGTCATCTTCGCCGACCTGCTGCGGAACATCGAGAAGGAAGGCCCGCGCACGACGCTGCTCTCCTTCGCGGGCGTCTGCGGCATCGTGCTCTTCCTGCTGCGCGACGCGGGGATGGGCGCGCGCGTCCTGGGCTCGCTCGCGGCGGGCGTCCTCCTGATGGGAGGGATGGCGGCCGCGGCGAACCTCAAGGTGAACTTCCTCAACGTGATCGCCTACCCGATCACCTTCGGCATCGCGGTGGATTACGGGGCCAACATCGCCGTCCGCGTCCGCGAGCGCGGAGGACGGGTGCTCGAGTCGCTCGCCGAGGTGGGACCGGCCGTCATCCTCTGCTCGTGGACGACCATCATCGGCTACGGGTCCTTGCTGCTCTCCCTGAACCGCGCGATGCGCTCGTTCGGGTGGTACGCGATCCTCGGCGAGGCGACCACGCTGCTCACCGCGATGGTGATGCTCCCGGCGATGATGCTCCTGGCGCGCCGCCGCGCCTCCCTGAAAGCATAGCGCCGCCGAATACGGCGGCGGCTAGCGGAGCCCCTGCGCGTCGATCGCGCCGAGCAGCTCGGCGGACTCGGTGCCTTTCCAGATCCAGGCGGTGATGCCGGCGGGGAGCGCCGCGGGCTGCAGATCCGCCGAGTAGACCACCACCGGCACCCGGGCGAGCTGGGCGTCCGCGGACCGGGCGGCCAGGAACGTCCGTCCATTCATGACGGGCATGTCGATGTCGAGCACCACCACGTCGACGCGCCCGCTGCGGAGCTGCTCGAGGCCTTCGGCGCCGTTCCCGGCCACGAGGACGCGATACCCGGCCCGCTCCAGCAGGTGCTGCAGGGAGAGCCGCAGCTCGGCGTGGTCGTCCACCACGAGCACCGTGCGCTGGTAGTCGTTGCGCGAGCGCACCCTTCCCCCCGTTGGACGTGTCTCCTCCCTGGAGCTATCGGCCCCACGCCGCGGTTCCTTGAAACCCACCCCGCACGACCCATGGCACCGATTCGCGGTAGCATCGCCACCCGGGACGGGACATGAGCACCAAGAACGCGAAGGCGATCCTCGAGCGGATGGGCGCGGGCTCCGGCCGCGGCGGCACCGGCGAGGCGCTCGAGTCGGTGAACCCCGCCACGGGCGCGGCGCAGGGCCGGATCCGGGCGGCAACCCGGGCCGAGTACGACGAGCGGGTCGAGTCGGGCCTGCGCAGGTTCGAGGAATGGCGCATGCGCCCGGCGCCCCGGCGGGGCGAGGTGGTGCGCGGGCTGGGCGAGCTGCTCCGGCAGCTCAAGGAGCCGCTCGGCGAGCTGGTGTCTCTCGAGACCGGAAAGATCCGCGCGGAGGGCCTGGGCGAAGTGCAGGAGATGATCGACATCTGCGAGTTCGCCGTCGGCCTCTCGCGCCAGCTACACGGCCTGACCATCGCCTCCGAGCGGCCTTGCCACAGGCTGATGGAGCAGTGGCATCCTCTCGGACCCGTCGGCATCGTGACCGCGTTCAATTTCCCGGTGGCCGTCTGGTCGTGGAACGCGGCGCTCGCAGCGGTCTGCGGCGACGTCTGCCTGTGGAAACCGTCCCCGCTCACCCCGCTGTGCAGCGTCGCAGTGCAGGCGCTCTGCGATCGCGTGGCGGCCGAGCACGACGCGGTAGGCGTGTTCTCGCTGGTGCCGGGCGGCGCCGAAGCGGGCGGCTGGATGTGCGACGACCCCCGGCTGCCGCTGGTCTCGTTCACCGGATCCATCGCCGTAGGCCGGCAGGTCGCCTCCCGCGTGGCGTCCCGGCTGGGCCGCAGCCTCCTCGAGCTCGGCGGCAACAACGGCGTGATCGTGCTCGAGGGCGCCGACCTGGAGCTGGCGGTGCGCGCCATCACCTTCGGCGCAGTGGGGACCGCCGGGCAGCGATGCACTTCGACCCGGCGGCTCTTCGTCCAGCGCGGTATCGCGCGCCCGCTGCTCGATCGGCTGGTGGCCGCGTACCGCACGGTGAAGATCGGCGATCCGCTCGACGAAGGCGTGCTGATGGGACCGCTCGTCACCCGGGCGGCCGTGGAACGCTTCAGCGCCGCCGTCGCCGCCGCGCGCGCGCAGGGGGGCGAGGTGCGCTTCGGAGGGCGCGTGCTCGACCGGTCGGGCAACTTCGTCGAGCCGACGCTCATCGTCGCGCCCCGGCACGACGCCTTCCCGATCGCCTGGGAGGAAACCTTCGCGCCCATCCTCTACGTCTTCGAGGTGACCGACCTCGACGAGGCGCTGCGCGCGAACAACGCGGTGCCGCAGGGACTCTCCAGCGCGCTGTTCACCGACAGCCTGCGCGCCGCGGAGCGGTTCCTCTCCGCGTCGGGTTCCGACTGCGGCATCGCGAACGTCAACGCGGGCACCAGCGGCGCGGAGATCGGCGGCGCCTTCGGCGGAGAGAAGGACACCGGCGGCGGCCGGGAATCCGGGTCCGACGCCTGGAAGGCGTACATGCGGCGGCAGACCTCGGCGGTGAACTGGGGTCGCGATTTGCCGCTCGCGCAGGGGATCCAGTTCGGGTGATCAACCCGGTGCGTGCCGCGCCGCTCGCGAAAACAACAGGTAGGCCGGCACTCCCGTGAGCAACAGAGCGGCGCCAATCGCCGCGTCGCGCGGGTCGGCCGCCACGGTGCTCGCCAGGAGGAGCGCCGCGAAGGCGACGAACAGGGCAGGCACGACCGGATAGCCGGGCACCCGGTAGGGTCGCTCGAGACCCGGGTCGCGGCGGAGCGCGAACACCGCCAGGCCGCCCAGCGCGTAGAACAGCCAGGACGCGAACAGGCAGCTCGTCAGCAGCTGCTCGAATCGTCCGGTGAACACGAAGGCCACCGACACGACCGCCTGCGCGACCAGGGCGAGCGCCGGAGTGCCGAAGCGCGGATGCACCTGCGCCGCCGGGCGCCAGAAGAGACCGGCGCCGGCCATCGCGTAGAGCACCCGTGCTCCGCCCAGGATGTTGCCGTTGAGGCCGCCGAGCATGGCGAGGGCGACCATGCCGGCGGCGAGGTCGGCGCCCCGGAATCATGACGCCCACGTTCACCATGGTGGCGTCGAGCAACCCGAGCGCCCGGCGCAACTCGGCCACTCTCAGCCCACCAGGCGCGCCAGCAACCGGTGGAAATGGTGCACGCCCGCCTCGCGCGACGGCGAGTACCGGCCGCGCTCGTAGAGCCGGGAGCGCACGCCGCGCTGCACCTGCTCGACGATCGCTTCGTCCTCCAGCTCGACGCGGTCGAGCGCGCCGCCCGCTCCGGACCCGCGCCGGGACGGGTCGACGACCCAGGAGCGGTACACGATCCGGGTCCGGTCGACCGCGGCCGGGACCACCACGTTGATCGAGAGCCCCCAGGGATAGAAGTTCAGCATCAGGTTGGGGAAGAGGAAGAAATAGTACGCGGCCACGGAGGAGCCGCTGAACGCGTCGCCTGGAGCGGCGGCCTCGGCGACCTGCACGCTCGACCAGGCGAACAGCTCGGTGCGGTACGAGCCGTAGTCGATCGTCTTCGCCAGGTCGGGATGCACGAACGGGACGTGGAAGCCTTCCAGGTAGTTGTCGCAGTAGAGCGCCCAGTTCGCCGCCACCTCGTAGACGCGGGAACCGGCGGGATCCAGCGCCATCCGATCGAGGGGGAGGAAGGACATCCGCTCGCGAACGGGCGCGATCAGCTCCTCGAACGGGAAGGCGGGCTCGATGGCGGCGAACACCAGCGGGCCGAGACGCCCGAGCTGGACGCGCGGCAGGTCGTCCGCCGGCGAGGGGAAATCGCGGACGCCTTCGAACTCGGGCATGGAGAGGAAGCGCCCGTCGAGCGCGAAACGGCGGCCGTGGTACCGGCAGCGCAGCGACTGCGCCACTTCCGGCTCCGTGCAGATCAGGTTGCCCCGGTGGGTGCAGACGTTGGAGAGGCCGTGGAGCGTTCCGGCGCCGTCGCGCGCGAGCAGCAGCGGCTCGTCCACGCATCCTTCCAGGAACGCGAAGGGAAGGACGGAGCCTGCACCGGAGACCCGCTCCGCGCCGTCGACGAGCTGCCAACTGCGCGCGAAGACCTTCTCCCGGACGCGCTCGAACACGGCCGGGTCGCGGTAGAAGGACGCGGGCAGCGTCCGGGCCCGGCGGATGTCCTCGTCGATCATGTCGCGCTTCATCTCCAGGCCACTTCGGTCCACACGAGGCTCGGACGATCGGGTGGGGTGGCCGGCGCCTGCTCGTGCGAACAGGCGCCCAGCCCGCCGACGAACCCACCCAGCACGACCGTGCGACTCGTGTCCATCGGAGAAACAAACCCTGGCGCACCCCAAGCCGGATCTTGCAGTGGGTGCGTCGTTATGCGTACATCGTAGCGCGTTCTCACCCGGAAAAGCTGCGCTCGTTCCAGGCTGCCGAAGGGAGTCTTCATGCGGCGGTTGCGAGTGGCGGTCATCGATCTCGTCACCAAGGGCCCGACCCGCGCGATCTACGCCCGCGCGATGCACGCCAACATGGCAAGCATCATGCCGCAGGTGATCGCCACCTGGTGCGAGGCCGAGGGCCATGAGGTCAGCTTCGTCTGCTACACCGGGCTCGAAGACCTCTCCGAGCAGCTGCCCGCGCACGTCGACCTCGTGTTCATCGGCTCGTTCACCGAGGCGGCGCTGCTCGCCTATTCGCTCAGCAACCGCTTCCGCTCGCTGGGCGCGGTCACCGCGCTGGGTGGTCCGCACGCCCGCTGCTACCCGGAGGACGCCGCCAGGCACTTCGACTACGTGCTCGGCTTCACCGACCGTGAGGTCATCCGGGACGTGCTCCGCGACTGCTCGCGCCACCGTCCCCGCGGAGTGCACCTCTCGGCCGACAAGCAGCCGCTGCAGCTTCCCGGCGTGCAGGAGCGCTGGAAGTACATCGAGGCGACGCTGCGCAAGGCGCCGGTCCTCAAGATCGTGCCGATGCTCGCGAGCCTCGGGTGCCCGTACACGTGCAGCTTCTGCATCGACTCCACCGTCCCGTACCAGCCCCTCGACCTCGACGTCCTCAAGGAGGACCTCCGGTTCCTGCTTCGTAAAACGAAGCGGCCCCGGGTCGCCTGGCACGACCCGAACTTCGGCGTACGCTTCGACGAAACGCTCGACGCGATCGAGGAAGCCGCGCCGCCGGACAGCATCGACTTCATCGCGGAGAGCAGCCTCTCGCTGCTGTCCGAGCCGCACCTGCAGCGGCTGCAGCGCAACGGCTTCAAGGCGGTGCTCCCGGGCATCGAGTCCTGGTACGAGCTGGGCAACAAATCGAGGACCGCCAGCCGCAAGGGCGCGGAGAAGGTGCAGCAGGTCTCGGAGCACGTCCGGCTCATCCTGAAGTACCTGCCTTACGTGCAGACGAACTTCGTTCTCGGGCTCGACGTCGACGAGGGCGAGGAGCCGTTCGAGCTGACCAAGCGCTTCGTCGACCTGACGCCCGGAGCGTTCCCGGGGTACTCGCTCCTGTCGGCGTTCGGCCGGGCGGCGCCGCTCAACCTCGAGTTCCAGCGCGACGGCCGCGTGCTGCCCTTCCCCTTCCACTTCCTCGACAACAACCACGCGATGAACGTGCGGCCGAAGAACTATTCCTGGCCGGAGTTCTACGACAACGTCATCTCGCTCACCCGGTACACGTTCTCCTGGCGGGCCATCGCGCGCCGGTTCACGGCGATGCGCGGGGCGATCCCCCGCTGGATGAACGTGGTGCGCGCCGTGTCGTCCGAAGGATTCGGCCGCATCGCGTACTACACGGAAGTGCGGCGCCGCCTCGATACCGACCGGCCGCTCCGGCGGTACTTCGAGCAGGAGACGACGGAGTTGCCCGAGTTCTTCACCGAGCAGGTACGCAAGGACCTCGGGCCCTTCTGGGATTCGCTCCCGGCCGAGGCGCTGCACCACGATCCGAACGCCTATCTGATGTCCGAGACGGTGCGCCCCCCCTCGCTGCGCGCCGCCGCGCCGGGCTGAGGCCGCGCGGCCCCGCCGCGCTCGTTCGCCTCCAGGACCCGCAGGACGTTGCCTCCGAGGATCCTCTCGAGCTGGTCCTTCGTGTACCCACGTCGGCGCAGCTCGGCGGTGAGCCACGGCAGCTTGGAGGCGTCCTCCATTCCCGTGGGAATGGTGGGGATGCCGTCGAAGTCGCTGCCGAGGCAGGCGTGGTCGGCCCCGGCGACCTTGACGACGTGGTCGATGTGGTCGGCGATGCGCGCGAGGGAGACCGGCGGCAGCGACTTGGTGCGCAGGAAGCGCTGCGACTGATCGACCGTCATGCTCTTCGTCTGCGGGAGGTATTCCAAGAGCGCCTGGTAGTGCGCCTCGTCGAGGAACCCGGAGAAGAAGTTCACGCAGACCGCGCCGCCGTTGTCCCGCACCGCCTGGATCATGGTGTCCGTCATGTTCCGGGGCACGTTCGCGAGAGCGCGCACGGAGGAGTGCGAGGCGATCACCGGCTTCTTCACCGCGCGCATCGCGTCCCAGAAGAGCGGATCCGACACGTGCGAGATGTCCACGACGATGCCCAGCCGATCCATCTCCTCGAGCACCCGGCGGCCGAACGGGGTCAGTCCTACCCAATGCCCCGGATCGGTGGACGAACCGCCGATGGGGTTCGAGATCGACCAGGTGAGCGTCATGTAGCGCACGCCGAGCTGCGCGAATCGGCGCAGGTGCTCGAGCTGCTCCTCCTCGCTCCCCGGCAACAGCGAGTGCCCTCCCTCCAGCCCGAGCAGCACGCTGAACACGCCGCGCGCGGCGTTCGCGCGCACCTCCGCCGCCGTCCGCGCCAGGGCTATCGCGCCTGCGTTCTTGCGGGCCATCGCCTGCACCGCGTCGATCTGGTGCAGCGACTCGGCGTACCAGCTCTCCGCCTTGATCTGCTCCGGATTGATCCAGATGGAGAAGAACTGCGCGTCGAGCCCTCCTTCGCGCGCTCTCGGCAGGTCCTCGTTGAGGAAGTCGTGCCGCTGCGCGAAATCGTACCCCTCATAGGTGATCGCCTGCGTCACGTCGGAGGGCGTGTCCACCACCACCGCGTGGCGGTGGAGCTCCAGATCGTCCGCCCGCAGTCCGTCGGAAGCATGGGCACAGGCGAGCAGCGTGGCAAACACGAGGATTCGTTTCATGCGCGTCTTCTATCAAGCCGGCGAGCCAAAGGCCGTGTACGGCCGCGACAGGCGCAAAGACTATCTCTCCGACGACAAATGACTCGACTGCTCCCGGCATGTTCGGCCCCGAGGTCACCGCGGTCCACTGTAATCGAACTCGCCCCGGGACGAGTTGCGCTGCGCGGTCTCCGCCAAGCTTCATGCCTGGATCGGCGTGAGCCAGCCGTCCGAGCGGGGGTGCTCACCGCGCACCAGCGAGTGGTACGCCTGCTGCACCGCCCGCGTAACGGGCCCCGTGCGCCCTGAGCCGATGACGCGGAAGTCGATCTCCCGGAGGCCGATCACCTCGGCGGCGGTGCCGCAGACGAAGACTTCGTCGGCCGTGTAGAGCTGGTCGCGGGAGATGGGCTGCTGCTCGACGCGGTGGCCGAGGTCTTCCAGGAGGTGGAGGACCGAGTCGCGGGTCAGGCCCTGGAGGATGTGGGAGTCGGGTGGCGTGAGGACTCGGCCGCGACGGACGAGGAAGATGTTCTCGCCCGTGCACTCCGCGACGTGCCCCTGCGTGTCGAGCATGATCGCCTCCTCGAAGCCGAGGCGCAGCGACTCCGTCTTGGCGAGCACCGAGTTGGGGTAGTTCCCGCCGATCTTCGCCTTGGTCATCATCACGTTCGGGTGGTGGCGCGTGAACGTGGAGATGTTCGCGCGGACGCCTTGCTCCGCCGCCTCCGAACCGAGGTATTGCTTCCACTCCCAGACGGCGATGCCCACGTGCGCCTTGCCGCCGTCGACCGTCAGGTTCCAGCCACCCTCGGCCAGGTAGATGAGCGGCCGGATGTAGCACTCCTCGAACCCGTTGGCCTGCACCGTCTTGCGGCAGGCCTCCACCAGCTCGTCGACGGAGAAGGGCAGCTCGCGCCAGCCCATGATGCGCGCCGAATCGACCAGGCGCTCGATGTGCTCGCGCAGGCGGAAGACGGCGGGACCGCGGGCGGTGCGGTAGCAGCGGATCCCCTCGAAGGCGCTGACGCCGTAGTGCAGCGCCGGCGTCAGGAAGTGCAGCTTCGCCTCGCGGAACGGGACTAGCTCGCCGTTCATCCAGATCGCCTTTGATTCCATCATCTGCTCTTCGCTCCCTCTCCATCGCGGCCGGGCCTTGCGATCCAGCCAGCCACAATTTTCGCCGCCGGCAGGGCCGGCGCTGCGCTCTCGATCGCGACGCCCTAGACCGCTCCGCTCCGCTGCAGCGGGTACTCGATCACCGCCGCCTGCTGCTGCTGCTGCGCCGGCTCGCTGGAGTCCTTCCGGATGTTCCGGATCCAGCTCATCATCTCGCGCAGCCGCGCGCCGACGTCCTCGATCCGGTGCGCCTTGGCCTCCTCGCGCAGCTTGTCGAACACGGGCCGCCCCGCCTGGTTCTCCAGGATCCACTCACGCGCGAAGACGCCGCTCTGGATCTCGCGCAGGATCTTCTTCATCTCGGCGCGCGCCGCCTCGCCCACGATGCGCGGCCCACGCGTGTAGTCGCCGTACTCGGCGGTGTCGCTGACCGAGTGGCGCATCCAGCCGATGCCGCCCTCGTACATCAGGTCGACGATCAGCTTCAGCTCGTGGAGGCACTCGAAGTACGCGCTCTCCTCCTGGTAGCCCGCCTCAACCAGCGTGTCGAAGCCGGCCTGCACCAGCGCAGTGACGCCGCCGCAGAGCACCGACTGCTCGCCGAACAGGTCGGTCTCGGTCTCCTCCTTGAAGGTGGTCTCCAGGACGCCGGCGCGGGTGACGCCCAGCGCGCGCGCGTACGACAGGCCCAGCTCGTGCGCCTGCCCGCTCGCGTCCTGGTGGACCGCGATCAGCGCGGGGGTGCCCTGCCCCTCCTCGTACAGCCGGCGCACCAGGTGGCCCGGCGCCTTGGGCGCGATGAGCACCACGTCCACGCCGGGCCCCGGCTTGATCTGGCCGTAGTGGATGTTGAAGCCGTGCGCGAAGAAGAGCGCCTTGCCGCGCGTGAGGTGCTTCTCGATGTCGTTGTCGTAGATCTGCTTCTGCGTCTGGTCGGGCGCGAGCATCATGATCAGGTCCGCCTCGCGCGCTGCGTCGGCGACGGAGAGGACGCGGAGGCCCGCTCCCTGCGCCTTGACCCGCGAGCGGCTCGAGGCATGGAGCCCGACGCGTACGTCGACCCCTGAGTCGCGCAAGTTGAGGGCGTGCGCGTGGCCCTGGCTACCGTAGCCCACGATCGCGACCCGCCGGCCGCGAACGGGTTCCAGGCTCGCATCTCTGTCGTAGTGGATGACTGCCATTTGCTCACTCCGGGGTTGGCACTGCTCGTTGGCTTGCAGGGGAAGTCACGGCGCCTTCCGCGGCCGAGGAGACCTGGCTCGCGTACTTGGCGAACACGCCCGTCGCGTAGCGCGCGGGAGGGGTGCGGAATCCGCGCAGGCGCGCGGCCAGCTCGGAAGCGGAGAGGTCCACCTCCAGGCGGCGGCCCTCGAGATCGATGGTGATGCGATCTCCGTCGCGGACCGCGGCGAGCGGACCGCCCATCGCGGCCTCCGGCGCGACGTGGCCGACCATCAGCCCGCGGGTCGCGCCGCTGAACCGGCCGTCCGTGACGAGGGCCACCGACTCGCCCAGCCCGCGTCCGACGACCGCCGCGGTGACGCCCAGCATCTCGCGCATGCCCGGCCCGCCCCGCGGGCCTTCGTAGCGGATCACCACCACGTCGCCCGCGACGATGCGCCCGTCGCGAACGGCGGCGAACGCCTCCTCCTCGCGGTCGAAGACGCGCGCGGGCCCCGAGTGGCGGGGCCGCTCGTGGCCGGCCGCCTTCACCACCGCGCCGTCCGGGGCCAGGTTGCCGGTCAGGATGTACAGGCCGCCGCTCGGCTTGAGCGGCGCCGAGAGGGGGCGCACAACTTGTTGTCCCGGCGCCTCCGAGGCGTGCTCCGCGTGCTCGGTCCACGATTTGCCGTCCACCACCCGCGCATCGCCGTGCAACAGGCCGCCCTCCAGCAGGCGCCGGCAGAGCAGAGGCGTCCCTCCGGCGTGGTGGAAGTCCGTGGCCACGAAACGCCCGCCCGGCTTCAGGTCGGCGATGAGCGGCGTGCGGCGGCTGATGGCGTCGAAGTCGTCCAGCGCCAGCTCCACGCCCGCCTCCCGCGCGAGCGCGAGCAGGTGGAGGACCGCGTTGGTCGACCCGCCGGTGGCCGCGACGCCCGCGATGGCGTTCTCGAACGACGCGCGGTTCACCACGTCGAGGGGACGGCGGTTCTCGCGCAGGAGCTGCACCACCTGCGCCCCGGCCGCGCGGGTGGCCGCCGCCTTGCGCGGATCGTCGGCCGGGATGCTGGCGTATCCGACCGGGGCGAGACCCAGGAGCTCCGTCGCGAGCGCCATCGTGTTCGCCGTGTACTGGCCGCCGCACGCGCCCGGTCCGGGGCACGCCACGTCCTCCAGGTCGTGCAGCGCGCGCAGCGACATCTTGCCGGCGGCGTGGGCGCCCACCGCCTCGAACACGTCCTGGATGGTGACGTCGCGGTCCTCGAATCGGCCCGGCGCGATCGAGCCGCCGTAGAGGAGCAGCCCGGGCAGGTTGAGGCGCAGGAGCGCCATGGCGCCGCCCGGGATGGTCTTGTCGCAGCCGACCAGCGCCACCACCGCGTCGAACAGATGCGAGCGGCAGACCAGCTCGATCGAGTCGGCGATCACCTCGCGGCTGACCAGCGACCCCTTCATGCCCTCGGTGCCCATCACCACGCCGTCGCTGACCGAGAT
The DNA here is from genome assembly GCA_036393835.1 of Myxococcales bacterium. Classification (GTDB taxonomy): domain Bacteria; phylum Myxococcota; class Myxococcia; order Myxococcales; family 40CM-4-68-19; genus VBKO01. Next base: position 14,721 of record DASWGI010000183.1, read on the forward strand.
GGTGTTGAACTCCATCGGCGTGGCGCCGGCGGCCCGGATGCCCTCCTTCACCCGCTGCGCCAGGCTGCGCAGGTGGAAGTTGCACGGCATCGTCTCCGTCCAGGTGTGCGCGACGGCGACCAGCGGGCGCGCCAGGTCCTCGGTGGTGAACCCGATCGCCTTGAGCATCGCGCGGGCCGGGGCGCGGTCGGGCCCCTCGGTCAGCGTGCGGCTCTTGTGTCGCTCGTCGTGGGGCATGGGCTCCTCAGGATTGCTGCAGCGCCGCGAGCACCGCGTCGCCCGCCTCGGCGGTGGTGACGGCCTGCCTGCCGCCCGCCGCCACGTCGGCAGGGAGCGCGCCACTGTCGAGGGCCGAGCGGACCGCCCGCTCGACGGCCCTCGCCTCCGCCTCCAGGCCGAACGAATGGCGGAGCATCAGCGCCACGCTCAGGATCGTCCCGTACGGGTTCGCGATGCCCCGGCCGGCGATGTCCGGCGCCGAGCCGTGGATGGGCTCGTAGAGGCCGCGCTTCCCCTCGCCCAGCGAGGCCGAGGGCAACAGGCCGATGGAGCCGGCGAGCACCGACGCCACGTCGGTGAGGATGTCGCCGAAGAGGTTCTCGGTGACGATCACGTCGAAGCGCGCGGGCCTCTGCACGAGGAGCATGGCGCAGGAGTCGACCAGCACGTGCTCGAGCTGCAGGTCGGGGAACTCGTCGCGCACCACCTCCGTGGTCACCTCGCGCCACAGCCGCGAGGTCTCGAGCACGTTCGCCTTGTCCACCGAGGTGAGCCGCCGGCGCCGCTGCCGGGCCATGCGCCCGGCGACGCGCACCACGCGCCGGACCTCCTCGGCGGTGTACACGCACAGGTCGGAGGCGCAGTCGGCCTCGCGCCGCTTCTCGCCGAAGTACAGCCCGCCGGTCAGCTCCCGCACCACCACCAGGTCCACGTCCTGCAGCAGCTCGGGCTTGAGCGGCGACGCCTGCATCAAGCGGGGATGGACGCCGACCGGACGCAGGTTGGCGTACAGCTCCAGCTCCTTGCGCAGGCCGAGCAGCCCCTGCTCCGGACGCACCGGCGCGTGCGCGTCCCACTTCGGCCCTCCGACGGCCCCGAGGAGCACCGCGTCCGCGCTCCGGCACAAGGAAAGCGTCTCCGCGGGCAGCGGCGAGCCTGTCTTGTCCATCGCCACTCCGCCGATGAGCGCTTCCTGCAGCTCGAAACGATGCCCGCCGCGCGCCGCGACCGCCTGCAGCACGCGCACGCCCTGCGCGACCACCTCGGGCCCGATGCCGTCTCCGCCCAGGACCGCGATCAGCGCTCGCATGCGGCCTCCTCCCAGGCGGCGATCTCGCCGGACTGCGAGAGCAGGAAGCCCAGCTCGTCGACGCCGTTCATCAGGCAGTGGCGCGCGAAGGGGTCCAGCGGGAACGGCGCGGTCAGCCCGCCGGCGACGAGCGTGCGCGTCTCGAGGTCGATGGTCACCTGCGCGCCGGGGCTCGAAAGGAGCCGCTCGTGCGCCGCCGGGTCGAGCACCACCGGGATGAGCCCGTTCTTTAGCGCGTTGCTGCGGAAGATGTCCGCGATCGACGAGCTGACCACCGCGCGGAAGCCGAAGTCGTGCAGCGCCCAGGGCGCGTGCTCGCGCGAGGAGCCGCAGCCGAAGTTGGCGCCCGCCACCAGCACCTGCGCCCCGGCGGCCTGCGGCTGGTTGAGGGGGAAGTCGGGGCGGGGTCGCCCGTCGGGGTCGTAGCGCCAGTCGGCGAAGAGCGCCGCGCCGAGGCCGGCCCGCTGCGTGGTCTTGAGGTAGCGCGCGGGGATGATCTGGTCGGTGTCCACGTCCCGCTGCGGGAGGACGACCGTGCGCGAGACGATGCGTCGGATCGGCTCCATGCTCACCTCGCCAGCTCCCGCGGATCCGCGATGCGCCCCGCGACCGCGGCGGCGGCGGCGGTCAGCGGGCTGGCCAGGAAGGTGCGCCCGCCCTTCCCCTGCCGGCCCTCGAAGTTGCGATTGCTGGTGCTCACCGCGTACTGGCCCGGCTCGAGCTGGTCGCCGTTCATGGCGATGCACATCGAGCATCCCGGCTCGCGCCACTCGGCGCCCGCGTCGGTGAAGACGCGATCCAGGCCTTCCGCCTCCGCGGCCTGCTTGACGCGACGCGAGCCCGGGACCACCAGCGTCCGCACCCCCTTCGCCACCTTGCGCCCGCGCAGCACGCTCGCGGCGCCGCGCAGGTCCTCGATGCGCGAGTTGGTGCAGCTACCGATGAAGACCACGTCGACCTTCTGGCCGATGAGCGGCTGCCCCGGACGCAGGTCCATGTAGCGGAGCGCCTTCTCCAGCGAGGCGCGCGCCGCGGCATCGGACACCGCGGCAGGATCGGGGACGCGGGCGCCCACCGGCAGCGCCATCCCCGGGTTGGTCCCGTAAGTGATCATCGGCTCCAGCTCCGACGCATCGATGCGGACCGCTGCGTCGTAGGGCGCTCCCGCATCCGACGGCAGCGCGCGCCACGCGGTGAGAGCGCGGTCCCAGGCGGCGCCCTTCGGCGCGCGCGGCGTCTTCGCCAGGTACTCGAAGGTGGTGTCGTCCGGCGCGATCATCCCGGCCCGGGCCCCCGCCTCGATGGACATGTTGCAGACGGTCATCCGCTGCTCCATCGAGAGAGCCCGGACGGCGCTGCCGGTGTACTCGAGGACGTGGCCGGCGCCGCCGCCCACCCCGATGCGGGCGATCACCGCGAGGATGAGGTCCTTCGCCGTCACCCCGGGCCGCAGCTGCCCGTCGACGCGGATCTCGAAAGTGCGCGGGCGGCGCTGCAGGACGGACTGCGTGGCGAGGACGTGCGCCACCTCGCTGGTGCCGACGCCGAACGCGAGCGCGCCGAACGCGCCGTGCGTGCTGGTGTGGCTGTCGCCGCACACGATGGTCCGGCCGGGCTGCGTGAGCCCCATCTCGGGACCGATCACGTGCACGATGCCCTGGCCTTCGCTGCCCAGCGCGTGCAACTCGATGCCGAACTCCGAGCAGTTCTCCTCGAGCCGCCGCAGCTGCGCCGCCGCCTGCGGATCGGCGATGGCGAACCGGCCCCCTCCTGGCGTGGTCGGGATCGAGTGGTCCATGGTGGCGACGGTCTTGTCCGGCCGCCGGACGCGCAGCCCGCGCTCGCGCAGCACCTCGAAGGCCTGGGGCGAGGTCACCTCGTGTACGAGGTGCAGGTCGACGTACAGGACCGCGGGCGAGTCCGCCGTCTCGGGCCGGACCACGTGGGCGTCCCAGACCTTCTCGAAGAGCGTCCTCGCCCTCACGTCCGCGCCTCGCTTTCCGCAAGCCCGGCCGGGACGCCGTGCAGCACGCCGGCGACCACCGCCTCCAGATCGCCGTCGTGCAGCTCCTTCTTGTGATCGGCGAGCTTCTTCACCTCGACGAATGCGCGCTCGAACTGGACGTCGTCGAGGCGGTAGCCGAGCTGCTCCAGGCGGTAGCGCAGGAGGTGGCGGCCGCTGTGCTTGCCCAGCACCAGCTGGCTGCTCTCGAACCCGACGTCGTCGGGGCGCATGATTTCGTAGGTGAGCGCGTTGGCCATCATGCCGTGCTGGTGGATCCCCGCCTCGTGCGCGAACGCGTTCTGCCCCACCACGGCCTTGTTCCGCGCCACCGCGAAGCCGCTCGCCTTGGCCACCGCGCGGCTCGCGGCGCACAGCTCCTGCGTGCGGATGCCGGTGCGCAACTGGAAATGATCGGCGCGCGTACGCAGCGCCATCACCACTTCCTCCAGCGAGCAGTTCCCCGCGCGCTCGCCGATGCCGTTCACGGTGCACTCCACTTGCCGGGCCCCGGCCTCCACCGCCGCCAGCGTGTTCGCGACCGCCAGGCCGAGATCGTCGTGGCAGTGGACGCTGAGCACCACCCGCTCGATCCCGCGCACCCTCCGGCGCAAGTGCAGGATGAGCCCGGCGAACTGCGACGGGATCGCGTAGCCGACCGTGTCCGGGATGTTGACGGTGGTCGCGCCGGCCTCGATGACCTTCTCCACCACCTCGCAGAGGAAGGCGGGCTCCGTGCGGGCGGCGTCCTCCGCCGAGTACTCGACGTCGTCGAAGCTCTGGCGCGCGTGCCGGATGGCCTCCACCGCCCGGCGCACCACCTCCGCGGTGGTAAGGCCCAGCTTGAACTCGCGGTGGATGGGGCTGGTGGCGAGGAAGACGTGGCAGCGCTTGCGCCCGGCCGGGCGGAGCGCCTCGGTCACCCGATCGATGTCCTCGCGGTTCGCCCGGGCGAGAGCGCACACGGTCGGGCCCTCGACCTGGCGGGCGACCGCCGTCACCGCTTCGTAATCGCCGGGCGAGGCAGCCGGGAAGCCCGCCTCGAGCACGTCGACACCGAGCGCCTGGAGCGCGCGCGCCACCCGGAGCTTCTGCTCCAGGTCCATGCTGGCGCCGGGCGCCTGCTCGCCGTCGCGCAGGCTGGTGTCGAAGACGATGACTCGGTCGCCGCCGCCGGTTTCGGCGGCGCGCTTTTCAGTTTGTGGCATCACGGCATCCATTTCAGGCCGCCATCCCGGCCTGGACCTTGACCTCGTTCACTTCCGCGCCGCGCCCCATGGCGAGCGGACCGGTGCGGACCATCTCCGCGATGCCGTACGGGCGGACCACCTCGAGCAGCGCGTCCACCTTGTCGGGCGTCCCGGTGATCTCCACCGTCAGGGTGGCCGGCGAGACGTCCACCACGCGGGCGCGGAACACTCCGCACAGGCGGAGCACCTCGGCGCGCTTCTCGGGCGGGACCGACGCCTTGACCAGGGCGAACTCGCGGGTCAGGGCGGCGACGCCGGTGAGGTCCTGCACCTGGAGCACGTCGACCAGCTTTTCCAGGTTGGCCTGCACGCGGCGGGCGGTGTCCGGGTCGGACTTCACCACCAGGGTGATGCGCGAGACCCCGGGGCGCTCGGTGGTGCCCACCGTGAGGGAGGCGATGTTGAACCCGCGGCGGCGGAACAGCGACACCACCCGGTTCAGGGCGCCGGGCCGATCCTCGACGGTGGCGACGAACGTATGGGCGACGGCGGTCTTCATCTCATCCTCCGGGTCACGGGTCGGCTCCCGTCTCGAGCATCGGGGTGGGGCGGCGGATCATGTCGCGCAAGTCCGAGTTGCTGGGGACCATCGGGTAGACGCTGTCTTCCTGCTCGACGCGGAAATCGACCACCACCGTGCCGGGCGCCTTCTGCGCGCGCGCCACCGCGCCCTCGATCTCCTCGCGGGCGGTCACGCGCAGGCCGAGCAGCCCGTGCGCCTCGGCGAGCTTGACGAAGTCGGGGCTGAGCAGCGGGGTCGCGACGTAGCGGCGGCTGTAGAAGAACTCCTGCCACTGCCGGACCATCCCGAGGAATCCGTTGTTGATGATGGCCACGTTGACCTTGATGTTCTCCTGCGCGCAGGTGGACAGCTCGCAGGCGGTCATCTGGAAGCCGCCGTCGCCGGCCACCACCCAGATCTCGTCGTCGGGCCGGGCGAACCGCGCGCCGATCGCCGCCGGCAGCGCGAACCCCATGGTGCCCAGGCCGCCCGAGGTGATGAGCGAGCGCGGCCGGTCGTGCTTGTAGTACTGGGCTTCCCACATCTGGTGCTGGCCGACGTCGGTCACCACCAGCGCGCGCCCCGAGGTGAGCCTCCACAGGTCGTGGAGCACGTGCGCGGCAAACAGCCGGCCGGAGTGCGGCAGCGACTGGATGTCCCGCACCGCGGTGTCGCCCTTCATCTCGGCGATGCGCCCGAGCCAGGCGGCGCGCGGGCGCGCCCGCACCCGCCCGACCAACTCGCGCACCGCCCAGGCGGCGTCGCCCATCACGGCGACGTCCACCTTGACGTTCTTGTTGATCTCGGAGGGGTCGATCTCGACGTGGATCTTGCGCGCGTTCACCGCGTAGGTGCTCAGCTTGCCGGTGACGCGGTCGTCGAAGCGCATCCCCAGCGCGATGAGCAGGTCCGCCTCCTGGATGGCCTTGTTCACCCAGGCCTCGCCGTGCATGCCCATCATCCCCAGGCTGAGCGGGTGCGAAGCCGGGAAGCCGCCCAGGCCGAGCAGCGTGCACGCGACCGGCGTGCTCGTCTTCTCCGCGAACTCGACCAGCAGATCGCTGGCGCCGGAGCGCACGATGCCGTGGCCGGACAGCACCAGCGGCCGCTCCGCGGCGTCGATCAGCGCCGCCGCCCGGTCGAGGTCGGCGGGAGGCGAGGGTCGCAGCTTGCGGCCGGAGCGCGGCGCGGGCCCGTCTTCGGGGCGGAACTCGAAGCTGGCCTGCTGCGCGTCCTTGGTGATGTCCACGTGCACCGGGCCGGGCCGGCCGGAGCGCGCCAGGTGGAAGGCCTCGCGCAGCGTCGGGTAGATCTCCTCCGCGCGCGTGACCAGGTAGTTGTGCTTGGTGATGGGGAGCGTGACGCCGGTGATGTCCGTCTCCTGGAACGCGTCGGTGCCCAGCACCGCGGAGGAGACCTGGCCGGTGATGCAGACCATCGGCGACGAGTCCATCATCGCGGTCGCGATGCCGGTGACGAGGTTGGTGGCGCCCGGGCCCGAGGTCGCCACCGCGACCCCGACCTTCCCGGAGGCCCGCGCGTAGCCGTCGGCCATGTGCGCGGCGCCCTGCTCGTGACGCACCAGCACGTGGCGGATCGCGTAGCCCGGCAGCGCGTCGTAGGCGGGCATGATCGCGCCGCCCGGGTAGCCGAAGACGGTCTCGACGCCCTCGCCGACGAGGGCTTCCCAGATCGCCTGTGAGCCTGTGCGCTTCATGTCGACCTTTCACCGCGCCTGCTGGGAGAAAAAAAAGCCCCCGCGACCTGGTGGGGTGCGGGGGCTCTCACTTCGGAATCGCTGTTCGCGTCAGAAGGGGGGCCCGCACCCCTTGGTAAGGAGGCCAATAATGATGCCGCTAAGGACGAGGCCGGACGCCGCGGCGGGCTTGCTGTTCGCGCTGGTCATCCGATCGAACATGATCGCGAAGTCCTATTCCCCTACCGCCGGTATTGTCAAGTAAAACCTCAAGGCGCACGCGAATCGAGGCGTGACGGCGCCAGCTTGGCGCGCGGGACGACGGTCATCGCCCGCTCGCGGAAGCGCCGGGGGTCGATCGCGTACTTCC
>DASWGI010000184.1:0-2209 GCA_036393835.1 Myxococcales bacterium
CCGACTTCGCCAAGGAGCAGATCGCGCTGCTCCTGCGCGAGTGGTACATGCACCCGAACGGCCAGATCCCGGCCTACGAGTGGGCGTTCGGCGACGTGAACCCGCCGGTGCTCGCCTGGGCGGCGTGGCGCGTCTACAAGATCGAGCAGAAGCGGCGCGGCGAGGGAGACCACAAATTCTTGAAGCGCGTCTTCCACAAGCTGATGCTCAACTTCACCTGGTGGGTGAACCGGAAGGACGCGGAGGGACGCAACGTCTTCCAGGGCGGCTTCCTCGGGCTCGATAACATCGGCGTCTTCGATCGCAGCGCGCCGCTCCCGGGCGGAGGGCACCTCGAGCAGTCCGATGGCACCAGCTGGATGGCGATGTACTGCCTCAACATGCTCTCCATCGCGCTGGAGCTGGCGTGCGAGGACGACAGCTACGAGGACGTGGCGAGCAAGTTCTGGGAGCACTTCGTCCACATCGCCTCGGCGATGAACACGCTCGGCCTCTGGGACGAGGAGGACGGCTTCTACTACGACCTGTTGCACCGGCCCGGAAAGGACGAGGTCTGCCTGAAGATCCGCTCCATGGTCGGGCTGATCCCGCTCTTCGCCGTCGAGTCGTTCCCGCCGGAGCTCCTGGCGAAGTTCCCCGCATTCACCCGGCGGCTGGAGTGGTTCATCGATCACCGGCCCGACATCACCGCCGCCGTGGCCTGCATGCGCACGCCCGGCGTCGCGGGCAGGCGCTTCTTCTCCATCGTCGACCCGCAGAAGCTCCGGCGCATCGTCCGCCGGCTCCTCGACGAAGCCGAATTCCTCTCCCCGCACGGCATCCGCGCCCTGTCGCGCGCGCACCGTGAACAGCCGTACATGCTGCAGGTCGACGGCATGAGCTACGCGGTAAGCTACGAGCCGGCCGAGTCGTCCAGCGGGCTGTTCGGCGGCAACTCGAACTGGCGCGGACCCGTCTGGTTCCCGGTCAATTACCTGCTGATCGAGTCGCTGCAGAAATTCCACCACTACCTGGGCGACTCCTTCACGGTGGAGTTCCCCACCGGGTCCGGGAAGCAGCTCACGCTCGCGGACGTCGCGCGGGAGCTGTCCCGCCGGCTCTCCTCGATCTTCCTCCGCGACGAAGAGGGCCGCCGGCCCGCCTTCGGGGCCTCGACGCGCCTGCAGCAGGACCCGCATTTCCGCGACTACCTGCTGTTCCACGAGTACTTCGACGGCGACGACGGATCCGGGGTCGGCGCCAGCCACCAGACCGGCTGGACGGGCCTGGTGGCGAAGCTCCTCCAGCAGAGCGGAGACTGACCATGCAAGTTGCCGTGGGGCGAAAGGTATGCGCTGACTACGCGCGCTCCTCGAGGATCGAATGGCTCGAGTCGAACGGGACGGGCAGCTTCGCGATGGGCACCGTGTCCGGCGCGAACACGCGGCGCTACCACGGTCTCCTCGTCGCCTCGTTGCGTCCGCCCGTCGATCGCCACGTGCTGCTCTCCCGGCTGGACGAGGTCGTCTCCGACGGGACCGTCGAGGTGCCGCTCGGGACGGCGCAGTACCCGGGCGCGCTCCATCCGGCGGGGCACCGCAACCTCGCCGAGTTCCGCCTCGATCCCTTCCCGACCTGGGTCTACGACGTGGGCGGCGCGCACGTGGAGAAGCAGGTCTTCCTGATCCAGGGGGAGGAGACCGTCGTCGTGCAGTATCGCGCGACGCGGCAGCGGACCCTCCGGATCTCTCCGTTCCTCGCCTTCCGGGACTACCACTCGCTGACGCACGCCAATCCGGCGCTGGACGGGGCCGTGCGCGAGGAGCGGGGTGCGGGCGCCCTGGTCCTCCGGGTCCGGCCCTACGCTCCTCTCCCGGAGCTGCGGCTCCACGTCAGCCCCGGCGCCAGCTTCACGGCCGACGGGGTCTGGTACCACTCCGCCCAGTACGTCGAGGAGCAGGAGCGCGGCCTCGACTTCGTCGAGGACCTCTGGAAGATGGGCACCGTTTCGGTGGAGGTCGGCCCGGAAGCGCCCGCCTTCGTCGTCGTCACCATCGGGTCGCGCCAGGTGGACGCCGGCGCCGTCGATCGCCTGGCGGCGGCGGAGCGGGAGCGGCGGCGCCCGCGCAGCGAGGACCCGTTCGCCGCGCGCCTCGAGCTGGCCGCGGAGCAATTCATCGCCCGCCGCGCGAGTGGCGCGCCGACGATCATCGCCGGCTATCCGTGGTTC
>DASWGI010000185.1:0-6621 GCA_036393835.1 Myxococcales bacterium
GAGGTCCGCTTGTCCACCGCGATGCGCACCCGGTGCACGCCGACCGGGAGGCGCAGGCGCTCCGGACGGCTCGAGGTGCGCGGGACCGGTTCGCCGTCCACCAGGATCTTGATCTCCGGCAGGTCGGCGTCCACGAGCACCTCGCCGACGCATTCCTGGCCCATCATCAGCTTGCAGGCCAGCGACTCGGCCCAGACCTGCACCTCGGGCGCGGTCTGCGAAGCGATGACCTGGTCCTTGTCGCCCAGCACCTTCTCGCCGCGCGTGTCGACCAGCTTGACGCGCAAGATGAGACCGTTCTCGGTCCTGGTCAGGTCGCCGGCCATGACTTCGTCCACGCCTTGCAGCCCGCCGAGGCTGGCGAGGCACGGCACGTTGAGCCCGCAGCCCTGCTTCTCGGCGGGCTCGGGCAGCGCGACCACCGACCGGTACCGCTTCGACGCATCCGCGACCTGGCGGAACGCGTCGTCGACCGCCTTCAGCAGCGGGTCGGTCTCGCCCTTGCGCACCAGGCGGTACAACCCGAGCGTCGTGCCCTCGCCCTTCGGCTTCGCCGCCGGGAGCGACGGCTGCGTGCTGGGCAGCGGGGGAGCGGGCTGCGCGCTGGGCGCGGCCGGAGCGGGAGCCGTCGGTGTCGGCGGCGCAGGCGGAGGTGGCTCGAGCTGCTGCTGCTTGGGCTTCGACTTCGCCTTCCGCGACGACTGCGCGACGGCCGGCATCGAGGCCATCGAGACCACGACGAGCGCTGCGACGAGCCGGTGCATGCGTGCCTCCCCGGTCCCGGCAATAACACCGGCGCTGCTGGACGAGCAAGCTACCGGCCGACGCCGATCCGCCGCGCTACCTTCGGACTGCGACCAGATCGATCTCCACGCGCGCGCCTTTCGGCAGCGCCGCGACCTGTACGGTCGAGCGCGCCGGAGGCGCAGCGGGGAAGCGATTCCCATAGACCTCGTTCACCGCCGCGAAATCGTTCAAATCGGCGAGGAAGATGCTCGCCTTCACCACGTTGGCGAAGCCCACCCCCGCAGCGTTCAGCACGGCGGCGAGGTTCTCCATCACCCGCTCGGCCTGCGCGCGCACGTCGCCCTGCACCATCTGCTGCGTCTGCGGATCGAGCGGGATCTGGCCGCTGGTGAAGACCAAATCGCCGGCCACGATCGCCTGCGAGTAGGGTCCGATCGCCTTGGGGGCCTTCTCCGTGGAAACGACCTGGTTCGGCATGAGCGCCTCCTGTGCGGGGCGCGCAGAGTGCGCAACCCGCCGCCGCAGGTCAAGCGCGCAGCGTTGCAGACAGGGTGCGCGCGAGATCGCCGCGGCGCCCCACCGCCACGGTGCGTAGCCCCAGCCAGGTCGCCCACTTCCTCAGCTCGGCAGCCAGCGCGGAGGTCACGGCCGCGCGATCCGCGCCTGCCTCGAGCCATGCGCCGACGACCAGCAGCCGGCGCGCCACCCGATCCGACTTCAGGTCCACTCGCGCGACGAGGCGGTCGCCGAAGAGGAACGGCAGCACGTACGCGCCCCAGAGGCGCTTCCCGGCGGGCACGAAGATCTCGAAGCGGTAGTCGAACCCGAACAGGCGGCGCGTCCGCGGCCGGAACCAGACCACCGGGTCGAAGGGCGAGAGCAGGCTGCGCGCCTCGATCCGCGCCGGCCCGGAGTCCGGATGCAGGTACGCCGGCTCGCGCCATCCCTCGACGCGCGCCTCGCGTAGCGCGCCGGAGGCGAGCAGCTCAGAAAGGCGCGGGCGCGCGGCGCGCACCGGCATGCGGAAGTAGTCGGCCAGGTCCGCCGCCGTGCCCAGGCCGTGGGCTCGCGCCGCCTGCAGCAAGAGCTGCCGCTGCGCCTCCTCGCGCTCCACCGCCCGGCCGTGGTGCTCGGCGGGGACGACGCGCTCGGCCAGGTCGTACCGCCGCGCGAAGTCCTGCTCGCGCGCGGCGACGGCAAGCGCGCCGCGCCCGAAGTGCGCCTCCAGCACCGCTCGCGGGACCGAGCCGAACCAGGCGTGCTCGAGCTCCCGCGGCGCGCCGGGAAAGTGCGGCAGCTCGTCGGCACGCAGCGGCCCGCGCGAGCGCACCTCATCCAGCACGCTCGCCACGTACACCGGGTTCTCGCGCAGGAACTTCTCGAACCCCCAGGGCCGGACGCGGTGCTCGTCGCGCCGGTAGCGCAGCAGCGGCCACGTCTCGGTCGGCACGATGGAGGCCTCGTGCGCCCAGTGCTCGGTGAACTCGCCGCTGCCGTACACGAGCCGGTCGAGGAGCGCGCGGTCGTACGGGCCCAGGCGCGAGAACGGCACCTGGTAGTGCGACGGCACGAGCACGTTCACGTAATCCAGTTGCACCAACGCGAGCCGCCGGATCGTGCGCGCCAGATCGCGGATGGTCACCCGCGCCGGTCGCGGTCGCTCGAATCCCTGCGCCGCGAGCGCGATCCCGCGGACCTCGGCCAGCGTAAGCTCTACGCGCACTCAGCGACCATAGCGTCCGCGCCGGGAGAAACGCAGCACCGCCGGCGACTACATGCGCTCGACGGAGTGCACGCCGGGGATCTTCCCGATGGCACGCACCACGTCGTTGAGTTGCTTCACGTCGACGATCTCGATCTCGAAGGTGGAGACCGCCCCTTGCTCGCCGTTGGAGCGCGCGTTGGCCTGCAGGATGTTGACGCCCACGTCGGCGAACGTCTCACTCATCTTGGCCAGCAGGCCCTTGCGATCGTCGGAGCGGACTCTGAGATTTACGGCGCGCTTGAACTCGCCGTGGACGTCCCAGGTGACCTCCACCCGCCGCTCGGGATCGGTCTCCAGCCCCTTGCTGCACGCGCGCGTGTGCACGGTGACACCGCGGCCGCGGGTGATGAAGCCCACGATCTGATCCCCCGGCACCGGGCTGCAGCACCGCGCGTACCGGACCAGCACGTCGTCAATTCCGCCGATACGCACCCCCCCAGCGGTCCGCGAGCGCTGCGCCACCTTCCGGAACAGCTGCGTGAGGCGGCCGTGGTGCTCCGCCCCGTCACCGTCCGCGCCGTCGACCTTCTTCTGCGCGAAGCGCTCCGGAGGCAGCAGCCGCTGCAGGACGTTCGCGGGCGAGAGCTTCCCGTAGCCGACCGCGCTGACCAGGTCGTCGGCGCGCGAGTGCCCGTAATCGTTGGCGAGCTTGAGGAACTCGGGCGTCTTGACCATCTTGGTGAAGGTCAGGTCGAAGCGGCGGAACTCGCGCTCGAGGAGGTCGCGCCCGATCTCCAAGGACCTCTCCCGCTGCTGCTGCTTGATGAACTGCCGGATCTTCGCCTGCGCCCGGGAGGTCTTGACGAACCCCAGCCAGTCCTTGTTGGGGCGGACGTTCGCGTTGGTGAGGATCTCCACCGAGTCGCCGTTCTTCAGCTTGGTCCGCAGCGGGACCATCTTGCCGTTCACCTTGGCGCCGGCGCAGTGCGCGCCGACCTCGGAGTGGATGGCGTACGCGAAGTCGATGGGACAGCTCCCCTGCGGCAGGCTGCGCACGTCGCCCTTGGGGGTGAAGACGAACACTTCGTCGGTGAAGAGATCGACCTTCACCGTCTCGAGGAACTCGCGCGGGTCCTTGAGGTCCTGCTGCCACTCCATGAGCTGCCGCAGCCAGGCGAACTTCTGCTCGTCGCGCCCGGAGGACTTCCCCTCCTTGTAGACCCAGTGCGCCGCGATGCCTTCCTCGGCGATGCGGTGCATCTCCTCGGTCCGCATCTGGATCTCGATGCGCTCGCCGGTGGGCCCGATCACCGTCGTGTGCAGCGACTGGTACATGTTCGGCTTGGGGATCGCGATGTAGTCCTTGAACCGCCCCGGCACCGGCTTCCACAGCGAGTGGATGAGCCCCAGCGCCTCGTAGCAGGCCGGCACGGACTTGAGGAGCAAGCGGAAGGCGACGATGTCGTGCAGCTGCGAGACCGAGTTGAGGTCGTTCTTCCGCATCTTCTTCCAGATGGAATAGAGGTGCTTGGGCCGCCCCTGCACCTCCGCGTCGAGCCCGGCCTCCTTGAGCTTGGACTGTAGCAATTGCACGACGTCGCCGATGAACTTCGCCCGGTCCTTCTGCGTCTGCGCGACCTGCTGCTCGACGTCGGCGTACTCGGCCTGCTTGAGGTAGCGGAAGGCCAGGTCCTCCAGCTCGATCTTGATCCACTGGATGCCGAGGCGGTGCGCCAGGGGCGCGTAGATGTCGAGCGTCTCCTGCGCAATGCGCTGCTGCGCCTCCGGCTTCATGTGGGCCAGGGTGCGCATGTTGTGCGTGCGGTCGGCCAGCTTGACCAGGATGACCCGGATGTCCTTGGCCATCGCCACGAGCATCTTGCGGAAGTTCTCGGCCTGCTTCTCCTCCTGCGTCCTGGGGCCGTGCGAGAAGGTGCCCAGCTTGGTCACCCCTTCGACCAGCGCCAGCACCTCGGGCCCGAACAGCTCGTGGATCTCCTCGGGCTTGGCGAGGGTGTCCTCGATGGTGTCGTGGAGCAGCCCCGCGACGATGCTGGCCTCGTCGAGCTTCAGCTCGGCGAGCAGGCCGGCGACCTCGAGCGGATGGATGAGGTAGGGCTCGCCCGACTTCCGGATCTGCCCTTGGTGGACCTTGGCGCTGTAAACATAGGCCTTCTTGATCAGGTCCAGATCGGCTTCCGGCCTGTAGGTACTGACCCGCTCGAGGATGTCGTTGAGCCGGATCATCTCTTTAAAAAATCGAGCCTAGCCCACGGACGGGCAGGCGGCAAACCTCCTCTGAATGGATTTGACGCGTTGTGACGCAAGTCGATTCAACCCCCCGACAAGCCTGCGATTGACCCCTCGCCGGGCCGCCCTTTAGACTCGCGCGGCGCGCTGGTTCTGCCCCGGGGATTCCTCATCATGGCGATCACCTGCCCGAGCTGCGGCATGGAGAACTCGGATGCGGCGACCGAGTGCCGCCGCTGCAGGGCGCCGTTCGCGGAAGCTCCCGAAGGCGATCTGTCCGCCTCGCTCGGGCTGATCTGCCAGCGGTGCGAGGCCTACAACGAGCCGGGCGTCGCTCGCTGCACCACCTGCGGCTACAAGCTCGGGTCGGACGAGGCGCCGAAGCCCGCCGCCGGCGCGCGCGCGGTGCAAGCCGACGCGGCGAGCCACCCGCTGACTCCGCCCACGACTTTCGATCCGACCCTTTCCGAGGAGCTGCACGGCCTCGCGCTCAGCGCCGAGGAAGCGGCGGACGCCGGGTTGGAGGTGACGAACGGCGCCAGCGCGACGCCGCCGCCGGCTCCCCTGCCCGAGACGACGCCTCCTCCGGCGTCGCGTCCGCGCGGATGGGCGGCAGTCGAGGCAGCCATGGGCGGCGGGAGCGTGCGGAAGGCCCCCGCCACGCCACCCCCTGCCGCGCCTCCGCCCAGGGCCCCGGAAGCGGCCCCCGCGCACAAGACCTGCCAGAGCTGTGCCGCCGAGAGCCCGCCCGCGGCAAAATTCTGCTCGGAATGCGGCACGCCGTTCGGCAAGGCCCCGCAGCTCGACGCGCGGCAGCCGAGGACGGAGCCGCCGCCGACGGTGTCGGTGCAGATGGACGAGGAGCCCGTCGAGGAGTTCCCCGCGGATCCGGCGCTGGCCGAACCGGTCCCCACCGAGGAGGACGCGCCGGAGGCGTGGGCGGCGAGCACCGATCCCACGGCGCGCCCAGTGTACGGAGCCAATCCCGAGACGTCCCCCATCGAGCTGCAGGATCCCTCTCCCGAACCGCTCGGCTGGGAGGAGCCCGGCGGGGAAAGCGCGCCGGCAGAGGTGCCGGTGGAGGCGGCCGCGGTGGCGGAGGCCCTGGACGGCGCGCCCGCCGCCATTGCCGATCCGTTGGACGACGCTCCGGTCCCTGAGGCCGAGCCCGAGCCGCCTTACCAGGCCTCGCTGGTGGTCGAGCGGGGCAGCGCGACCGGGACGACCTACGTGCTGGGCCACATCGAGAACGTGGTGGGCGCCGCCGGCGCCGCCATCGAGCTGCCCGACGATCCGCACCTCGCGCCCCGCCACGCCGCGATCGTCTTCGACGAGCAGCGGCTGCTCGTCCGCGACGAGGGGTCCGCCAACGGCGTCTACGTCAAGGTGCGTGAATCCGCCCCGATCGAGCCCGGCGACTACTTCGTCGCCGGCGAACGCCTGCTGCGGTTCGACGGTCCCTGCGAGCTGCCCGTCGGCGAACCCGGGGAGACGCCCTATCTCGGTTCGCCACGGCCGCAGGGGACCGTGATCCGCGTCACCGAGATCCTCCGCGGCGGGAAGACGGGACGGACCTGCTTCCGCGCCGGCCCTGCCATCGCGGTGGGACGCGCCGGCTGCGACCTGAACTTCGCCTCGGACGCGCAGCTCGCGCCACGCCACGCGGAGGTGCGCATCGCGCCCGACGGATCGGCCACCCTGGTCGACCTGGACGCCTCGCCCGGCGGCGTCTTCCTGCGCCTGCGCCCGCAGGAGTCGCTCGAGCTGCAGGCGGGGGACGTCCTCCAGCTGGGAGACCAGCTGCTGCGGCTCGAGGTCGGCTGAAGCGTCACTTCCACTTGTCGAGGATGCGCGCGACGCTCTCGCCGTAGCGCACAGGGTCGAGCTTGCGGCTCGCCTCGTACTCGGCGCGCGCGCGC
>DASWGI010000186.1:0-12472 GCA_036393835.1 Myxococcales bacterium
GCGAGCTCGTGCTGCATCCGCTGCGCTTCGTGCGTTCCTGCCACGCCAAGGCGGACGGCCGCGAAGAGCAGGCCGCGCAGCGCCAGCGAGAGCAGGAGCTGCTGGGCGTGAGTCCGCTCGACGCCCACCGCCCGCAGCACCGCGCCGGCGATCGGGGCGTGGTGCAGGAGCAATCCGGCTGCGCGTGCGCCCTCCCGCAGACCCGTGACCTCGGCAGGGAAGATGCGCGCGCAGGTGTCGAGGAACGCCCGCCCTTGCGTGCGGCTGGCCCGGTTGGCGACGCGGCTGACGAGGAAGGCCTCTGCCCGGGCGTCGAGACGGGGCAGGGCCGCTGGATCCGCGTGGGCAGCCGATGCGAGCGGCAGCGTGCAATGTCCTGCCTGCCAGAGCGCGTCCCGGAGGAACCGCCGCAAGTCGGCGGCCGTCCTGACCTCCCCCTGCTGCGTCGCAGCTTCCAGCCCGCCCGAATGCGCGAAGCCGCCGGTCGGCAACGCCGAGTCGGAGAGCTGGAGCATGAGCCAGGAGAGCTTCATGAGCGTCTCTAGAACAGCGAGTACAGCTGCGCAAGCGGCAACCGCGCCGCGGGCTCGCAGCGGAGCAGCTCGCCGTCGGCGCGCACCTCGTACGTCTCGGGATCGACCGAGATGGCCGGCAGCGCGTCGTTCAGCTTCATGTCGCGCTTTCCGAGCTTGCGGCACCCGCGCACGGCGGCGATGCGCTTGCGCAGCCCCAGCGCCTGCACGGTTCCCTCCGCGGCCGCGCGCTGCGAGACGAAGGCGATGCCCGTCGCGCCGGTGGCCCGGCCCATGGCGCCGAACATCGGCCGCATGTAGTTCGGCTGCGGCGTCGGGATGGACGCCCCCGGGTCGCCCATCTGCGACCAGGCGATGAAGCCGCCCTTGATCACCAACTCGGGCCGCGCGCCGAAGAGCGCGGGTCGCCAGAGCACCAGGTCGGCGACCTTCCCCGGCTCGACGGAGCCGATCTCGTGCGCCATCCCGTGCGAGAGCGCGGGGTTGATCGTGTACTTCGCCACGTACCGGCGGATGCGCAGGTTGTCGTTGTCGCCCTTCTCCTCGCTCAGGCGCCCGCGCTGCTCCCGCATCTTGTGCGCGGTCTGCCAGGTGCGCGCGATCACCTCGCCCACCCGCCCCATCGCCTGGCTGTCGCTGGAGATCATGCTGATGGCGCCCAGGTCGTGCAGGATGTCCTCCGCCGCGATCGTCTCGCCGCGGATCCGGCTCTCGGCGAACGAGACGTCCTCGGGGATCTCCCGGTCGAGGTGGTGGCACACCATCAGCATGTCGAGGTGCTCGTCGAGCGTGTTCACCGTGAACGGGCGGGTCGGGTTGGTCGAGCTGGGCAGCACGTTGGGCTCGCCGCAGACGCGGATGATGTCCGGCGCGTGCCCGCCGCCCGCGCCCTCCGAGTGGTAGGTGTGGATGGTGCGGCCCTTGAACGCCGCGATCGAGTCGTCGACGTAGCCCGACTCGTTCAGCGTGTCGGTGTGGATGGTCACCTGCACGTCCTCGCCTTCCGCCACCCCCAGGCAGCAGTCGATGGCGGCGGGCGTGGTCCCCCAGTCCTCGTGGAGCTTGAGGCCCACCGCGCCGCCGCGGATCTGCTCGAGGAGGCCCTGCGGCAGCGAGGTGTTGCCCTTGCCGGTGAACCCGATGTTGAGCGGCAGGTCGTCGGTCGCCTGCAGCATGCGCGCGATGTTCCAGGAACCCGGCGTGCAGGTGGTCGCGTTCGTTCCGGTGGCCGGACCGGTCCCGCCGCCCACCCAGGTGGTGATGCCGCTCGCGACGGCCTCGAACGCCTGCTGCGGGGAGATGAAATGGATGTGCGTGTCGACGCCGCCGGCGGTCAAAATCAGGCCCTCGCCGGCGATGGCCTCCGTGGTCACGCCCACGATCATGCCCGGCGTGACGCCCGCCATCACGTCCGGGTTCCCCGCCTTCCCGATACCGGCGATCCGGCCGTCCTTGATGCCGACGTCCGCCTTGACGATCCCCGTCCAGTCGACGATGAGCGCGTTGGTGATCACGCAGTCGAGCGCCTCGGCCTCGCTCGCTCCGGCCTTCTGGCCCATGCCGTCGCGCAGCACCTTGCCGCCTCCGAACTTGCACTCGTCGCCGTAGACGGTGTGGTCGCGCTCGACCTCCGCGACGAGGTTGGTGTCGCCCAGCCGGACGCGGTCGCCGCGCGTCGGGCCGAACAGGTCGGCGTAGTGGCGCCGCTGGATGCGCCGGCTCACGGCTTCTCCTCCGCGTGGGCGAATCCGCGCGAGACGGCGGCCGCCACCGCGCGCGACCTCCGCCCGGACTCGATGGGTCCGTCGGCGATCGCGTTGCCGCCGTGCGCCACCTTGTCGCCGGCGAGCGCGACGAGCTGCACGGTTTTGCGCTCGCCCGGCTCGAAGCGCACTGCGTTCCCGGCCGGGATGTCTAGGCGCATGCCGTACGCCCTGCCGCGATCGAACGAAAGGGCGCGGTTGGTCTCGAAGAAGTGGTAGTGGCTCCCGACCTGGATGGGACGGTCGCCCAGGTTGGTGACGGCGATGGCGACCGACTCCCGGCCTTCGTTGAGCGTGATCTCGCCGGGCGCGGCGATCACCTCGCCGGGAACCGGCGCCTCGCCGGCGCCGGCGAAGCGCGCGCGGTCCGGCACGGGGAGGAAGCTGCCGTGGAGCGCGAGCGCCAGGTCGCCGTGCTCGAGCGCCACCGGGTGGTGCACGGTGACGAGCTTGGTGCCGTCCGCGAACGTGCCCTCCACCTGCACCTCGGCGATCATTTCCGGCACGCCGTCCATGACCTCCGCGCGCCCCAGCAGGCGGCGCCCGAGGTCCATCAGCTCGGCGACGCTTTTTGCCGTCGCGGATGAGCTCGAGCAACTGCGCGGCGATGAGCCCCACCGCCTCGGGGTGGTTCAGGCGGAGCCCGCGCGCCAGCCGCTTCTGCGCGAGGAAGCCGACGCCGTGGAGCAGCAGCTTGTCCATCTCGCGAGGGATCAGGTGCATGCAAGGCCTCGTTTGCGGAGGGCGGGGATCATGGCCGGCGCGCCCAGGGGTCGTCGCCGAGGAGATCGGGCAGGAAGCGCAGGTGGTCGCGGACCGCGTGGAGCGCGTCTTCCAGCGAGACGGCGGCGATCCGGACCAGGAGAGCGCCGCCGTCCAGGTCGTTGGCCTGCTCGATGCGATCCGCGCGCGATCGCAGCGGCAAAGACCCGATCCGCCGCGCGAGCGCGGCGCGCTCGTCGCGCAGGGAGTCCCCGGCGAGCAGCAGCGTGCAGAGCGCATCGAATCGGCCGAGGCGCTCGGCGAGCGCGCCGTGGGAGGGGTCGAGGAGGAGGCGCTCCGCGATGAGGAGCCGGTCTCCGCTGCGCAGGGACAGCTCGCCTTCATAGCGGCGGAACGCCCACCGCTCGCCCCGCGCGCTCCGCCCGGACGCGAGCACGTCCACCGCGATGGCCGCGGCGCCCGGGGCGAGCCGAAGCTCCGTCTTCTGCTGGTACGAGGCGCCGGCGAAGCACACGGTGGGGTCCGGCAGGAGCGCGAGGAAGGCCCCCTCGCCGACCTCGGCGGCGAGCTCGCTCCGGCACCCGCGCACCGAGCGATAGATGCGGTTCTGTCCTTGCGACGCCAGCACGGCGGCTGCGCCCGGAGCTACGTCGACGCGCAGCCGGATGGCGTCGCCATCGACCATCCCGCCGCCCAGCGTGCTGGTGTACGCCCAGGCGGCGCGTCCGTGGTTGCGCGGCGTGAGGACGCGCAGGGGGCTGGTCGCGAACGCCGCCCCGATGACGGTCCGGGCCCCCGCGCGGCGGAACGAGAGCCGGGCCTCGGGGGCCCCCTCCGTTCGCTGCTCCGCGAAGACCCTCACCGGACGCCCCTCCCGTCACACCGCCAGGTGGTGCCGCACCCCTTCGGTATCCAGATTCGCGACCTCGCCGCGATCGACCACCTGCCCGCGCGAGAGGATCGCATAGTGCTGCGCGAGCGACTTGGCGAAGTCGACGTACTGCTCGACCAGCAGGATGGTCATCCCCCGCTCGAGCAGGACGCGGAGCACGCGCCCGATGTCCTTCACGATCGACGGCTGGATTCCTTCGGTCGGCTCGTCGAGCAGGAGAAGCTTCGGGCGGGCGACCAGGGCGCGCGCGATGGCGAGCTGCTGCTGCTGGCCCCCGGAGAGGTCGCCCCCGCGCCGCTTCTGCATTGTGCGCAGTGAGGGGAAGAGCGCTTCCAGCTCGTCGCGCGAGGTGAGCGGCCGCCCGGAACCGGCGGCCGCCTCCCCGACGGCGAGGTTCTCCGCCACGGTGAGTCGCGGGAAGATCTCGCGGCCCTGGGGGACGTAGCCGATCCCGAGCCGCGCGCGCTGGTAGGCGGTGAGATGCGCGATGTTCTCGCCCTCGAACGCGATGCGCCCCGACCGCGCCGGCAGGAGCCCCATCAGGCAGCGCAGCAGGGTGGTCTTGCCGACCCCGTTGCGGCCGAGGAGCGCGGTGCAGGTGCCGGCCGGCACCGACAGATCGATGCCCCGGAGCGTGTGGCTCCCGCCGTAGAACTGGTTGAGGCCGCGGATCTCCAGCATCGTCAGCGCCCCAGGTAGACCTCGACGACGCGAGGGTCCTCCCGCACGCGGTCCATCGTCCCCTCCGCCAGCACCTTCCCCTCGTGCAGGACGGTGACCGTGCGCGCGATGCTGGCGACGAAGTGCATGTCGTGCTCGACCACGACCAGCGAGTGGCGGCCGGCGAGCGACTCGAGCAGCTCGCCGGTGCGGGAGGTCTCCTCGTCGGTCATGCCGGCCACCGGCTCGTCGAGGAGGAGCAGCTTGGGCTCCTGCATCAGCAGGATGCCGATCTCCAGCCACTGCTTCTGACCGTGCGAGAGCAGGTCCGCGGTGCGGTGGGCCTGCGCGCGCAGGCCGATGACGTCCAGGATCTGCTCCATGCGGTCCGTCTGCTCCGGCGTGAGCTTCGCGCCGAGCGTGCGGAACACGCTCTTGTCGGTCTTCAGCGCCAGCTCCAGGTTCTCCAGCACCGTGTGGTTGCGGAAGACGGTCGGCTTCTGGAACTTCCGCCCGATGCCCAGCTCGGCGATCTCGGTCTCCGAGAGCCGGGTGAGGTCGTTCGCCTCGCCGAAGTACGCGTCGCCGGCGTCCGGCCGCGTCTTTCCGGTGATCACGTCCATCATCGTCGTCTTGCCCGCCCCGTTGGGTCCGATGATGCAGCGCAGCTCGCCGGGCTCGATGATCAGGGACAGCCCCGCGAGCGCCTTGAAGCCGTCGAAGCTGACCGTCACCCCGTCCAAGTACAGCACCGGGCCCTGCGGCGTGTCGAGCCTCACGGCTTCTGCCCCGGCGACAGGAGCCCCACGATGCCCCGTGGCAGGTAACGCGTGACCAGGATGAAGAGCAGGCCCAACAGGAACAGCCACAGCTCGGGGAAGCTCACCGTCAGCCAGCTCTTGGCGCCGTTCACCAGCGCCGCTCCCAGCAC
This sequence comes from Myxococcales bacterium, assembly GCA_036393835.1. GTDB lineage: Bacteria > Myxococcota > Myxococcia > Myxococcales > 40CM-4-68-19 > VBKO01. Next base: position 5,503 of record DASWGI010000186.1, read on the forward strand.
CGGGCCGATCAGCGATCCCCGCCCGCCGACCGCCACCCAGATGGCGATCTCGACCGAGTTCGCCGGCGACATCTCACTCGGGTTGATGATGCCCACCTGGGGCACGTACAGCGCGCCGGCGATCCCGCACATGACCGCGGAGAGCGTCCAGACGAACAGCTTGTAACCGACCGGGTCGTAGCCGCAGAAGCGCAGGCGGCTCTCCTCGTCGCGAATGGCGGTCAGCACGCGGCCGAACTTGGAGAGCACCAGGGAGCGGCAGAGCGCGAGCGCGCCGAGCAGCGCGGTGGCGCTGAGCACGTAGAGCGCCACCTTGGTGCGCGGGCTGGCGATGGCGAATCCGAGGATGCGCTTGAAGTCGGTGAAGCCGTTGTTCCCGCCGAAGCCGGTGTTGTTGCGGAAGAAGAGCAGCATGAAGGCGAAGGTCAGCGCCTGCGTGATGATGGAGAAGTAGACGCCGCGGATGCGGGAGCGGAAGGCAAACCAGCCGAAGACCAGCGCGAGCAGGCCGGGGGCGAGGACGACGAAGAGGCAGGCCTGGAGGAAATGCTGCGAGCCGAACCAGTACCAGGGCAGCTCCTTCCAGTCGAGGAACACCATGAAGTCGGGCAGGTCGCTCTGGTACACGCCTTCGCGGCCGATGGAGCGCATCAGGTACATGCCCATCGCGTAGCCGCCCAGCGCGAAGAAGAGGCCGTGCCCGAGGCTGAGAATCCCCGTGTAGCCCCAGATGAGGTCGACCGCGAGCGCCACGATGGCGTAGCAGAGGAACTTCCCCAAGAGCGCGACCGTGTAGTCGGACACGTGGAAGGCGCTGCCGGCGGGCACGGCCAGGTTCAGCGCGGGAACGACCACGACCAGCGCCGCGTACGCGGCGAGCACCAGGGCGATGGCGCGGCGGGACTGCAGCGGGCGCGCCGTCGCGAGCACGCCCGTCACGCCTCCTCCGCCGCGCGCCCTCTCGGTGCGAACAGGCCCTGTGGGCGGCGCTGGATGAAGAGGATGATGAAGGCGAGCACGGCGATCTTCGCCAGCACCGCGCCGGCGAAGGGCTCGAGCAGCTTGTTGACCTGCCCCAGCCCGACGGCGGCGAGCACCGTGCCGGCCAGTTGCCCCACGCCGCCCAGCACCACCACCATGAAGGAGTCGACGATGAACCCCTGGCCCAGCTCGGGGCCGACGTTGCCGATCTGGGACAGCGCGCAGCCGCCCAGGCCGGCGATGCCCGCGCCGAGCGCGAAGGTGAGCAGGTCGACCCAGGGCGTGGCGACGCCGAGGCCCGCGGCCATTCCGCGGTTCTGCATGACCGCCCGGACCAGCAGCCCCAGCCGCGTGCGCTCGATGAGCAACCAGACGACGAACACGACCAGGCCGGCGAAGGCGACGATCGCGATGCGGTTGTACGGCAGCACGAGCCCGGTCATCACCGTCACCCCACCGGACATCCACGAGGGGTTCGCCACCTCGACGTTCTGCGCGCCGAAGGTGCTGCGCACCGCCTGGATGAGGAGCAGGCTCGCGCCCCAGGTGGCGAGCAGCGTCTCCAGCGGGCGCCCGTAGAGGGCGCGCACCACCGTGACCTCGAGCAGGAGGCCGACCACGCCCGCGGCCAGGAAGGCGGCCGGCGCGGCGGCGAGGAGGTACCAGTCGAACGCGCCGGGGAGGTGGGCGCGGAAGAACGACTGGACCACGTACGTCGCGTACGCACCGATCATGAGCAGCTCGCCGTGCGCCATGTTGATGACGCCCATCAGCCCGAAGGTGATGGCCAGCCCCAGCGCGGCCAGAAGCAGCACGCTGCCCAGGCTCAAGCCGCTGAACACCCAGCCCACGACTTCCGCGAGTCGCAGCGATCCGTCGATGTCGTTCACCGCCCGGTGGATGGCGTCGCGCACGGCGGGGTCGGGCTCCGCGCCGGGGCCTCCCGCGGCGCCTCCGAGCCGCTCCAAGAGCAGGCGCTTGCTGCGGGTGCTCGGCGCCCGCCGGAGCACGTCCACCGCGGCGAGGCGCTTGTCCCGGTCACGGCTGCCGAGCAGGAGCGCGCCCTGGAGGGACTGGACCGCCTCGCGGACCTGGCCGTCCTTCTCCTGGGCGAGGACCCGGTCGAGCACCGGTAGCAGGTCCTCGTCGGCGCCTTCCTGGAGCGTGCGCGCGGCGTGGAGCCGGTCCGCGGCGCGGGGAGCGAACAGTCCCAGCGCGGCAATCGCCCGCTCGAGCGTGCGCCGCAGGCGGTTGTTGATCGAGACCTTCTCCACCTCGGCCGCCGCGACGGACGCGGGCTTTTGCGTGAGCGGATCGAGCCACGCGCCGTTCTCCTCCACGACCGCTCGCCCGGCGGCGATCGCGAGGCGTCCCTCGAGCAGCGCGCGCAGGACCGGGAGGGAGGCGACGTCGGCCGAGGTGACTGCCTCCTGCACCGCGGCGAGCTTGGCGGAACCGTCGCCGGAAGCGAGCTTCTCCAGGGACGCGGCGTCGAGGGCGGAAGCTCCGCGCGCGGCGAGACACGCGGCCGCCGCGATGGCGAGCGCCAGGGAAGGCACCTGTGGCGCGGAGCGCATCTCGATCTCCTGGAGCGGTGCTTTAACACCACAGGCCGTGCGCCCGCCAGTGGCACGGGACGGACCATTTTGTAGGGCGGTAATGAAAATCCTACTAAATTGTCGAAACCGGCACCGCCCCGCCGCAAGCGCGCGGAGGGGAGCGCGGTGTGGCTCCGATCTTGCTCCACGAGCAGGTGTCCGTGCACGCCCACGAAGCACAGCGCTCTTCCCCCTGACTGGAGAGACAATGAAGATCCGTCGAGCTGCAATCGGTCTCGCCCTCTGCTGCGCCGTGCTCGGCGCAGCCGCGCCCGCGCGCGCCGCCGAGCCGATCAAGGTCGGCATCCTGCACTCGCTCTCCGGCACGATGGCCATCAGCGAGACCTCGCTGAAGGACGTCGCGCTGATGACCATCGATGAGATCAACGCGAAGGGCGGCGTGCTCGGCCGCAAGATCCAGCCGATCGTCGTCGATCCCGCCTCCAACTGGCCGCTGTTCGCCGAGAAGGCCCGCCAGCTGCTCACCCAGGACAAGGTGGCGACGGTGTTCGGCTGCTGGACCTCGGTGTCGCGCAAGTCCGTGCTGCCCGTGTTCGAGGAGCTGAACGGGCTGCTCTTCTACCCGGTGCAGTACGAGGCCGAGGAGCTGTCGCAGAACGTGTTCTATACGGGCGCCGCGCCCAACCAGCAAGCGATCCCCGCGGTCGAATACCTGATGTCCAAGGAGGGCGGCGGGGCGACCCGCTTCTTCCTGCTCGGCACCGACTACGTCTACCCGCGCACCACCAACAAGATCCTCCGCGCGTTCCTCAAGGCGAAGAAGGTGGACGAGAAGGACATCCAGGAGATCTACACGCCGTTCGGGCACAACGACTACCAGACCATCGTGGCGCAGATCAAAGCGTTCGGCGCCGGCGGCCGCACCGCGGTCATCTCGACCATCAACGGCGACTCGAACGTGCCCTTCTACAAGGAGCTCGGCAACCAGGGCCTCAAGGCCACCGACATCCCGGTGGTCGCGTTCTCGGTCGGCGAGGAAGAGCTGCGCGGCATCGACACCAAGCCGTTGATCGGCCACCTCGCCGCCTGGAACTACTTCATGTCGGTGAAGAACCCCGCCAACACGGAGTTCATCGCCAAGTGGAAGGCCTACGTGAAGAAGAACAAGCTGCCGGGCGGCGACGCGCGCGTCACCAACGACCCGATGGAAGCCACCTACGTCGGCATCCACATGTGGGCCCAGGCGGTGCAAAAGGCCGGCAGCACTTCGGTCGACGCCGTCCGCAAGGCGATGGCCGGGCAGACCTTCCCGGGGCCCTCCGGGTACACGCTCAAGATGGACGAGCAGAACCACCACCTCTGGAAGCCGGTGATGATCGGCGAGGTCCAAGGGAACGGGCAGTTCGACGTGGTCTGGAAAACGGACAAGACGATCCGCGCGCAACCGTGGAGCCCGTTCATCGCCGGCAACGAGAAGCGCGTATCGGCGGCGCAGTAGCCATGTCGGACCCCTCCAGGAGGACCGGATGACAATGGCTGCGCGATTCCTGCTGGCCCTCGCCGCCTTCTCCCTCGTCGCCGGGCGCGCCGCGCGCGGCGGACCGTCCCCCGAACCCGCTCCGGCGCCCGCGGTCGCCGCCGCCGAGGCGAAGCTCGCCGCTCCCGCCGCCGCACCTGCGCCGAAGACGCTCTCGTACGGAGTGGGGTTGCGGGTCGGTGGAGGTCTCGACACCAGCACCGGCACCGTTTCGAGCGACAACCTGGGAATCAAGACGCTCGACGTCCGGCCCTACATCAGTGGCCAGGTGCACCCGCTCCTCAAGTTCGAGGGGAACCTCGACTTGAACAACGCCGACCAGAGCCGCATCCGCGTGCTCGACGCGGTGGCCAAGTTCGAGCTGGACGACCTCTTCAACGTCTGGTTGGGGCGCTTCCTGCCTCCCTCCGACCGGGCCAACCTGAGCGGCCCATACTACCAGAACGCGTGGTTCTTCCCGACCGGCGTGAACGGCTACCCGTCCATCTACGCCGGCCGCGACGACGGAGGCGCGGTCTGGGGCCAGCTCGAGAAGGGCAAGTTCAAGTACCAGGCCGGCGTCTTCACCCTGGACTCCAACACTCCCACCTCGGAAGTGCTCTACGCCGGAAGGCTGGTCCTGAACCTCCTCGACCCGGAGCCGGGCTACTACAACAGCAGCACGTACTACGGGACCAAGGACGTGCTAGCGCTCGGCGGGGCGGTGCAGTACCAGAAGCTGGGCGCCGCCACCGTCATCGGGACCGACACTACGGGAGCGCCGATCCTCGCCCGCAACGACCTGCTCGCGTTCAACGTCGACCTCCTCTTCGAGAAGCGGCTCGCCTGGGCCGACACGCTGACCCTGGAGGGCGCGTACTACAACTTCAACAAGGGAGCACAAGGCTGGAGCTGGTACGCGCTGGCCAGCTACCTGTTCGCCACCAAAGTGGCGTTCGGCCAGGTGCAGCCGATGGTGCGCTGGCAGCAGTTCACGGCCACCGCCGGCGGAGACCCGGTCCGGACCCTCGACGCCGGTCTCAACTACATCATCGACGGGCACAACACGCGCGTCGCCTTCGCCGTGCAGAACCGCAACCCTCCGACCGCGCCGAGCACCACCTCCTACCAGCTGGGCATCCAGATCCAGGAATGAGGAGAACCCCGTTGCCAGGTCCGACGAAACCGTCGGAAGCGTCGGACCTGGCTACAAATTCGTCGTTCCACTTGCGGCGGCATCGGCAGCGCGCCTACCCTGCCGGAATGGCGAAGCGCGCTTCCGAGCCGAGGACCGACCTGCGGAGGCTCACCACCCTGCAGGAGATCAGCCATGCGCTCTCGAGCCCGGCGGACCTGCGCCACTCGCTCGAGCGGGTGCTGGAGAAGCTGGAGCGCGACCACGAGGCGGTGCGCAGCGCGGTGATGGTGCTGGGCCCCGACGGCCACGAGATCGTCATCGAGGCCTCGGTCGGCATCAGCGTCGAGGGCCGGCTCGCGCGGTACCGCCTGGGCGAAGGGATCACCGGCCGGGTCGTGCAGAGCGGGAAGCCCATCGTGGTGCCCGCCATCAGCCGCGAGCCGCTCTTCCTGCACCGGGCCGTGCAACGCAAGCGGCCGGGGATGCCGGAGCTGAGCTACGTGTGCGTCCCCATCGCCCTGAACCGCGCCCCGCTGGGAGCGCTCGCCGTGGACCTGGAGTTCGATCCGGGGCGCGACTACGAGGCGGCGTTGCGCTTCTTCTCGGTGGTGGCGGGGATGATCGCGCAGGCGTTCCAGGCGCGCAGGACCATCGAGGACGAGCGCAAGCGGCTGCTCGACGAGAACGTGCACCTCAAGCACGAGCTGCAGCAGCGCTACGACTTCTCCAATCTGGTGGGAACCAGCAGTCCCATGCGCCAGGCCTACGAGCAGATCGCGCAGGTCGCGCGCACCGGGACCACGGTGCTCATCCGCGGCGAGTCGGGGACTGGCAAGGAGCTGATCGCCCACGCCATCCACTACAACTCGCCGCGCAAGGACAAGGCGTTCGTCAAGGTGAGCTGCGCGGCGCTCCCCGACACGCTGATCGAGTCGGAGCTGTTCGGCTACGAGAAGGGCGCCTTCACCGGCGCCGCGGCGCGCAAGCGCGGCCGATTCGAGCTGGCCGACGGCGGCACGCTGTTCCTCGACGAGGTGGGCGAGCTGAACCTCGCCACCCAGGTGAAGCTCCTGCGCGTGCTGCAGGAGAAGGAATTCGAGCGGCTGGGCGGCACGGAGACCGTGAAGGTCGACGTCCGCCTGATCGCCGCCACGAACCGCGATCTGGAGAAGGCGATCGCCGAGCGGCAGCTCCGCGAGGACCTCTACTACCGCCTCGACGTGTTCTCCATCTTCGTGCCGCCGCTGCGCGACCGGAAGCCGGACATCATGCTGCTCGCCGACCACTTCCTCACCAAGTACGCGCGGCAGCACAAGAAGATCATCCGCCGCATCTCCACGCCCGCCATCGACATGCTGATGAGCTACCACTGGCCCGGCAACGTGCGCGAGCTGGAGAACACCCTGGAGCGGGCGGTGCTCACCTGCGACGGCAACGTGATCCATGGCCACCATTTGCCGCCGACGCTGCAAACCGCCGAGGCCTCCGGCACGGTGATGCAGACCTCGCTCAACGACGCCGTCGAGCAGTACGAGAAGGACCTCATCCTCGACGCGCTCAAGAGCGCGCGGGGCAACTGCGCCAAGGCGGCGCGCCTGCTCGGCAGCACCGAGCGGATCATCGGCTACAAGGTGCGGAAGTACGCGATCGACCCCCGGCGCTTCCGCGAGCGGGCGATGACCGTCGTCCCGCGCGCCAAGCTGGCGCCGTCACGCCTCGATTCGCGTGCGCCTTGAGGTTTTACTTGACAATACCGGCGGTAGGGGAATAGGACTT
>DASWGI010000187.1:0-5886 GCA_036393835.1 Myxococcales bacterium
CTCTACGCGATCCTCGCGCCGTTCTTCGCGGGGCTCTTCTTCCCTCCCGGCAACCAGACGGCCGCGCTGCTCGCGGCCTTCGCGACCTACGCCGCCGGATTCCTGGTCCGGCCGTTCGGAGCGCTCATCTTCGGGCGCATCGGCGACCTGGTCGGCCGCAAATACACCTTCCTCGTCACCATCGTGGTGATGGGCCTTTCGACGGTCTTCGTCGGAATGCTGCCCACCTTCCAGACGATCGGGTACGCCGCACCGCTCATCCTCGTCGGCCTGCGCCTCGCCCAGGGTCTGGCGTTGGGCGGTGAATACGGGGGCGCCGCCACTTACGTGGCGGAGCACTCGCCGGATCACAGGCGCGGCTACGCGACCAGCTGGATCCAGACCACGGCCACCGTCGGCATGCTCATGGCGCTCGTGGTCATCCTCATCTGCCGCTTGACCATGGCGCCAGCGACGTTCGCCAACTGGGGCTGGCGCATTGCGTTCTGGCTCTCCATCCCGCTGCTCGCCATCTCCATCTACATCCGGTTGAAGCTGCAGGAGTCGCCCATCTTCCTGCGGCTGAAGAGCCAGGGGAAGCGCTCGCTGCACCCGATCAAGGACAGCTTCTTCAAGTACCCGAACAACAAGTACGTCGCGCTGGCTCTTCTCGGCGCCACTGCCGGGCAGGGCGTGGTCTGGTACACGGGACAGTTCTATGCGCTCTTCTTCCTGCTCATCTACCTGAAGCTGGATTTCGTCTCCACCTACACCCTGATCGGCCTCTCGCTCGTCCTCGGCACCCCCTTCTTCCTCGTCTTCGGCGCGCTGTCCGACAAGATCGGGCGCAAGAAGATCATCCTGGCCGGCTGCCTCATCGCGGCGGCGACGTACTTCCCGCTCTTCAGAGGCCTCACGCACTACGTGAATCCCGCGCTGGAAGCGTACCAGAAGAGCACGCCCATTTCCGTCGCGGCGAGCGACTGCAACTTCCACATCTTCATCGGTCCCTGGTCGCGCCAGAGCGCATGCGACAAGGCGAAGGACTTCCTCGGCAAAGCGGGGCTCTCCTTCGAATCGATCGCCGCCATCTCGGGCGAGGACGTGGTGACGAAGGTCGGCAACATCGACCTGCACGGGTGGGACCAGAAGAAGTACGAAGCCGCGCTCAAGACGACGGGCTACCCGCCCAAGGCGGACCCCGGCAAGGTGAACTGGGTGATGGCGGAGCTCATCCTCATCCTCATGGTGATCTACGTCACCATGGTGTACGGACCGATCGCCGCGTTCCTGGTCGAGCTGTTCCCGGCGAAGATCCGCTACACGTCGATGTCCTTGCCGTATCACATCGGCAACGGCTGGTTCGGAGGCATGCTCCCGCTGCTCGCCACCGCCATCGTCGCCAGGGCCGGCAACATCTACGCCGGCCTCTGGTACCCGATCATCGTCTCGATCATGACGTTCCTCATCGGCGGCGTCTTCGTCCGCGAGACGAAGGACGTGAAGATCCACGCCGAGGTGTGATCGAACGCCTTCCTCCTTCACGGGCCCGCGGGAGCGATCCCGCGGGCCTTCTTCTCTTCTGATGACCGCCGCGGAGTTCTTGCAGATCGGACCGCACCGGCTGGAGTACGCCTGGCAAGGCGAGCCCGGTCCGCGCGCTCTGGTCCTGCTGCACGAGGGTCTCGGATGCGTCGGGCTGTGGCGCGACTTCCCGGGCAAGCTGTCCGCAGCCGCCGGCCTTCCCGTCTTCGCGTATAGCCGGCCGAACTACGGGCGCTCCTCCCCCTCGGCGCCGCTGCCGCGACCCGTGCGCTACATGCACGACGAGGCGCTGCTCCTGCCGGAGGTGCTGCGCGCCGCGGGAATCTCCCAGGCGGTGCTCTTCGGCCACAGCGACGGCGCATCGATCGCGATCCTGCACGCCGCCGCGCAGCCGGTGCGCGGGCTGGTGCTGCAGGCGCCGCACGTCTCCGCCGAGGAGCTGTCGCTCGCGAGCATCGCCAAGGCGCGCGAGGCGTATGAGCGCGGGGACCTGCGCGCGCTCCTGTCCCGCTGGCACGAGCACGTCGACGCAGCGTTCTGGGGATGGAACGGGCCGTGGTTGTACCCCGGCTTTCGCGGGTGGAACCTGACCGGCTGCCTCCCGTCGATCCGCGCCCCCACCCTGCTCGTCCAAGGAGCGGCCGACGAGTACGGCACGCTGGCCCAGATCGAAGCCATCCAGCGCGGCCTCCCCGGCCCCACCGAGACTCTAATCCTCCCGGGCGCGGGCCACTCCCCTCACAAAGACCGCGAACCCGAGGTACTCGCCGCCACCGCCCGCTTCGTCCGCTCCCTTCCTTGACCGCCGCGCCAGACCAAATTCATCCGCCTCTACGGCAATCTTTCTGAAGAGGTGGTCCAGCTCCCGCCCGTGCACCGTCCCTAGAACGCTTCGCAACGTCCGCGCTGTGAAATGCGCAGCGCCGCCCTATCGGCGGTGACTGGCGTCAGCGATTGAGCAGTTCGATGCACTCGGCGCACGCAGCCCTCCCGGTGCCGAGCTTTTCCCGGGCGGACTGCCTACAGTGCAGGTCGTGGCGCGTATCGATCGGACCAAGCTCGAGAACGGCACCTTCCTGGTGCTGTTCGCGTTCGCGGCGTACCTGTTCTGGCAGACGCTCGAGCCCGTCTGGATCCCCGTCTTCCTCGGCCTGACCATCGCGGTCACCGTGTACCCGTTGCAGGAGAAGCTGCTGCAGCGACGGCGCCTCGCCCGCCATCCCGGGCTCGCGGCCGCGCTGCTCACCGCGCTGGTGATGACGGTGATGGTCGGCCTGCTCACCTTCCTCCTCTTCGTGGTGGGCTCCCGCGTGCTCGAGCTGCTCCGCGGCGCCGCCGATCGCTACCAGCACGGCGGCACGACCGGCCTCCTGGGCGACGACGCGATGGCGTTCCTGGGCCGGTTCGGACTGGACACGGCGAGCCTCCAGCGCCGCCTGGCCGACCTGCTCCGCGATCTGGCGGCCGCGCTGGGCAAGAGCGTGACCACCGTCATCACCGCCACCCTCAGCCTCATCTTCGTGTTCGTGTTCACCGCCCTCACCAGCTACTACCTGCTCGTCGAGGGCCGCGAAGGCACCGCCTGGCTCGTGGAGGTGATCCCGCTCCCTGACGGCGAGGTCTGGGAGCTGGTCCGTAATATCCGCGACGTGACGCGCGCCATGCTCTTCGGCACCGGCGTCACCGCGGTGTACCAAGGCGTGGTGGCCTTCATCGGGTACTGGATCTTCGGAGTGGACAGCCCTCTGGTTTGGGCGGCGCTCACCGGCGTCGCCTCCTTCCTTCCGGCGATCGGCACCGCGCTCGTCTGGGTGCCCGTCGCGCTGTTCGTGCTCCTGAACCACCACCCGGCCGAGGGGATCGGCCTGCTCATCTGGGGCGCCCTGGTGATCGTCTTCGTGGCCGACTACATCCTGCGCCCGAAGCTGGTCGGCACGCGGATCCGGATGAACGACCTCCTGGTGTTCATCGCCATCTTCGGGGGCGTCGAGGCGTTCGGCATCCTGGGGATCGTGGTGGGTCCCATCGCGGTGGCGCTCTTCCTCTCCATCATCCGCATCTACCTGCGCGACTACCGCCCCGACGGTCCGCCGCACGTGCACGACGTCACGGAAGCGGAGGACGACGAGCTGATGCAGAACGCCCCCTGAGCGGCTGCGGCGCGGGCTCGCGGGAAACGTCGGTCGCCTCCGGTTGTTCACCGCACGGAGGTCCCGCGATGATCGCTGCCCCGTCGTGCTTCAGGCGTGCACGTCGCGGGTGGGGCGGCGGCCGGAGCGGGACTTGCCGTTGGCGCGTGAGGCGACCAGGCCTTTCACCGCGTCGCGGCCGCGGTCGAGGATGGCCGCCAGCCCGCCGGCCAGCACGTTGCCCGGCGGCTCGTCCGGGGCGCGCGGGTGGGGATGGGTCGGCGCGATCTTCTTCGCCTTCTGCAGCAGCTTTCCCAGCTCGCTGAGCTGGTCGCGCTTGAACAAGCGGCGCGCGAAGCGGAACAGCGGCCCCTCCTCCTCCTTCACGTGGTGCCGCACGCTCTCGATCAGCACCTTGCACTTCGCCTCGAACCGCTCGTCGTCCTCGTCGAGGGCCTCGATCTCCGAGAGCACCCACTTCGCGACGTGGTGCTCCTCGAGTGCCTCGAGCACCTCCTCCTCGGCCTCTTCGAGCTCCTGCGCCCGGGCAGCCTGGCGCACCGCCGGATAGAAGAGCTGCTCCTCGATGGCGGCGTGGACGGACAGCTCGCGCACGAACCGGTCCGCGATCTCCTTGCTCGGCTTCTTCTCGAACCGGGCGAACAGCTTCTCCACCGTCTGGTGGTCCTTCTTCAAAAGGGCAAGCGGGTCCATGTCTCCTCCTGGACGGTCAAGCTGGTCACGCGAGGGTCAGGCGTCCAGCAGCCCGTGGCGCGCCGCCAGGCGCACCAGGTCGGTCGCGGAGTGCACGTGCAGCTTGCGCATGATGCGCCCGCGGTGCGTCTCGACCGTGCGCTTGCTGATGCAGAGCTGGGAAGCGATGTCCTGGTTGGAGAGCCCGCGCACGGCGAGATCGAAGATCTCGCGCTCGCGCTGGGTGAGCCCGCGCAGCGGCGTGTCCGGGCCCCGACCCGTGCGGCGCATGCGCATGTACTCCTCCAGCAGCACGCGCGAGATGCCCGGGCCGAGGTACGCCTGGCCCTGGCCCACGGAGCGGATGGCCGCGAACAGCTCGGCCGCGGAGAGGTCCTTGGTGGCGTAACCGAGCACCCCGACCTCGAGCGCCTGCGCGACGTGCTCCTCGTCGGCGAACATGCTGAGCGCGAGGATGCGCTGGTGCGGCTGGCGGCGCAGGACCTCGCGCGCCACGCTCACCCCGCTCGCCAGCGGCAGCGACACGTCGAGGAGCAGGACGTCCGGTTGCACGTCGTCGACGAGCGCGTAGGCGTCCTGTGCCTGGCTCGCTTCTCCCACGAGCTGGAAATCGGACTGCGTGGAGAGCAGGGCCCGCATCCCCTCCCGGAAGAGGCGGTGATCATCGACGAGGGCGAGCTTGAGCGTCATGCGAGTAGCGCCTACGCCGTTATCGGCAACGTGCGGTACATTGTGAGGCGCGTCATGCGTGTGAGCACGTAAGGAACGGCGGAAACGTTGTCGAGTTTCAGACGTTCGTCCGCGGCGTGTACGTTCAGTTCGAGGACGGCGGCAGCAGCTTCAGCCGGGCGGCGAGGCGCACCAGATCGGCCGCCGAGCGCGCCTTCAGCTTGTGCAGAATGCGGCTGCGGTGCGTCTCCACCGTGCGGTGGCTGATCGAAAGCTGGTCGGCGATGTGGGCGGTCGTCCTACCGGCCACGATCAGGTCGAAGACCTCGCGTTCGCGGCGGGTGAGCCGGCCCAGCGGCGAATCCGCCCGCCCCTCCCCGCGGCGCAGCCGCAGGTAGTCCTGCACCACGAAGCGCGAGAGCACGGAGGGGACGTAGACCCGGCCCGCGGCCACGGTGCGGATGGCGTCCAGCACCTCGTCGAGCGACTGCGCCTTCCCGGCATAGCCGAGCGCACCCACCTCCAGCGCCTCGGCGGCGTGCTCCTCGTCGAGGAGCATGCTGAGCATCAAGAGCCGCCGCCGCGGCGAGCGGCGGAGCAGCTCGCGCGCGAGCGACACGCCCGAGGACGGCCCGAGCAGGACGTCCACGACGACCAGGTCCGGATCCTCCGCATCGACCAGCGCGCAAGCCTCGCCGGGCTCGGCGGCCTCGCCGACGACCTCGAGATCCGGCTGCGTGGCGAGCAGCGCCCGGAGCCCCTCGCGGAAGAGGCGGTGATCGTCGACGAGCGCGACCTTGTAGCTCACGCACCTCCTCTAGCGCCGAACGCTCCCGAGCGCGAGGTCGAG
>DASWGI010000188.1:0-1817 GCA_036393835.1 Myxococcales bacterium
CCCGCGCCGCCGCAAGCTCGCCCCGCGCCCGTGCCCGCTGGAGCGGTACCCTCGCCCTCCCGACCTCCACAGGTCGCGACTGGCGCCCCGCCGGCGCCTTCGATCCCACGGCCCGCGAGCCGTCCAGGCGACGCCGTCCCAGGGCAGCCGCCGTTTCGCCCCGCAGCGCCGATCTCGTCTCAGCCACCGCGCGTCGGGGCGGGACCGTCCCCGCGACCCGCGCCTGCCGGAGCGGCAGCGCCCGGGCTGGTCCGCGCTGCAACGCCACCTCTGCCGGGTGGAGTCTCCACACCCCCTGCAGCCTCCGCGCCGGCCGGCGCCGGCGCGCCTCCCGCGCCAAGCGCTCGCGCACCCGTTGCTTCCGCGCCGCCGCCAGCGACCGCGGCACCGATGACTGCGTCCGCTCCGCTGGGCGCCGCACCCGCGACGCGGTTGCCCAGCGGCGCGGGGCCGGGCGCCACGCCCCGCGTGGGCACGCCGCCGGTCATGGCGCCGGCGGCGGCGGCTTCCTCGCCCCCGACTCCCGTTCCTGTCCCCGGGGTTGCTCCGGGTGGACGCCCTCCGGCTGCAGGGCCCGCTCTGTCTTCTCCGAGCGGCGCTCCCTACGGCGGTCCGCCGGCCGTCGCGCGGGGGTCGGTCCCGACACCGGCGGCCTCGCCGCGCGCGCCGGCGGCAAGCGGCGTCCACTCGAGCCCGGCGGTCCCAGGACCGGGGGGGCGCCCGGTCCCTCCGACCCCAGGCGGCATCCCGGTGATGACGCCCGTCTCCGGGGCTCCGGGCGCGGCCGTCCGCCCGACCCCGGGCGCGCCGGCCGCTCCCCGGGCTGCTCCGACCCGGCCCGAGCCAGCCCGCACGCCGACGCCCGCGGCGCCGTCCGAACCCGCCCGCGCCCGCCCGGCCGCGCCCCCCGAGCCCAAGCGTCCGTCGGCCCTGGCCCGGGGCCTCTCGGCCGCTGCAGGCGCGCTGGTGCGCGGCAGCTCGAGACTGTTCGGCCAGGTCAAGACGCGCGGAGCGACGGCGGTTGGCGATTTCCGGGCACGTCCCGAGCACTCCCGCTGGCGCGCCTACGCTCTGGGCTGCTATGGGCTGATCGTGGCAGCGACGCTGGCCGGCCAGCTCTACTCGTCCAACCCCCTGGGCGTCTACGTGAAGGTGCAGCACGTCGAGCTGCCGGTGTCCACGCTCATCTTCGTGCGCAACGACTCGCGCTTTGCCTGGAAGCACGCCCGCATCGTCGTCAACGGGATCTATTCGCACTCACGGGACGAGATCGCGGCCGGCGAGAGCCTGCCGCTCGACCTGGACAAGGCCTTCGCGGTGAAAGACGGCTCGGGGAAGATCCTGCGCCGGCCTCCCAAGAACCTCCCGCTGCAGTCGCTGGCGCTCGACTGCGACCGCGGCCGTTACGAGACGGAGCTGAATCGATGAATCGCGGCGCCCCCAGCAAGGTGCTGGTCGTGGACGACGATCCCGAGATCGTCACCTTCCTCTCCACCCTGCTCGAGCTGGAAGGCATCGAGTCCAGCGTCGCCACCAGCGCCGCCGCCGCGCTGGAGCAGCTGCAGCAGGGCGCGCCCGACCTGGTGCTGCTGGACATCGCCATGCCGGACCGCGACGGCATCGATCTGTGCAAGGAGCTGAAGAGCGACCCGCGCACCGCGGAGGTGCCCGTCTTCGTCGTCTCCGCCCGCCCCGGCAAGGACGTGGTCGAGCGAGCCTTCGCCGCCGGCGCCGAGGAGTTCATCCGCAAGCCCTTCGAAAACGCCGAGCTGATCTCCCGAATCCGCGTCCGCCTCTCCGCCCCGTAGGACTAAAAG
>DASWGI010000189.1:0-7892 GCA_036393835.1 Myxococcales bacterium
GATCGAACAGCTTCTCGCCGTCGCTCCCGCGCACCTCGGCGAGGTACGCGAGGTCGTCCTCCTCGAAGCGCAACGACTCGATCAGGTCGATCGCGTACTCCAGCCCGCAGGCGACCGTGAACCCTCCCCCGAACGGGTTCCGCCGGAAGGACACGTGGAACGCCGCCTCCAGCGGTTCCATGCCGGACTTCCAGTATGCGTAGGCCATGGTGAGCTGGTACAGGTCGGTGAGCAGGGCGAGCGACGGCCGGTACAGCTCGGTCGGGATGCGCACGCCTGCAGTCTACCCTTGCTTCCGGAGCGCGGGATGGATCGGCTGAAGCCCAGCATGCGACCTCGCGCGCCGGTGATCGGGTTCCAGCGCTGGGACGACCTGCTCTTCCTCCACTGGGAGCTGCCGCCGGACGCCTTGAGGCCCCTGGTCCCGCCCCGGCTCGAGCTGGACACGTTCCACGGACGCGCCTTCGTGAGCATCACTCCGTTCACCGTCCGTGGAGCGAGCCTCCGCGGGCTCCCGCCTCTCCCCGGGCTGAGCGACTTCCACGAGGTCAACGTCCGCACCTACGTGCACCTCGGCGGCGAGGACCCGGCGGTGTGGTTCTTCAGCCTGGACGCGGCGAGCGCTCTGGCCGCCGCGATGGCCCGCGCGTCGCTGCGCCTTCCGTATTGCTACGCTCGCATCGCCCGGAGCGGAGCCGGCGACCGCCGGACCTACCAAGCGGCGCGCATCCTCCCGCCCGGGCCGGCGACTCTGACGGCCTCGTGGACGATCGCGGGAGAGGCGGTGCCCGCGCGCCCAGGAACGCTGGAGCATTTCCTCACCGAGCGCTACTTGCTCTTCTCGCGCGCATTCGGGCGGAAGCTCTTCCGGCTCCAGGTGCACCACGCGCCCTGGCCACTCCGCCGAGTCGAAGGCCTCGAGGTCGCGCAGACGCTGCCGGCGGCCGACGGCGTGCCGCCCCCGCGCGGGACGCCTCTCTCCCAGTGGTCGGAAGGCGTGGACGTCGATTTCTTCCCGCCCACCGTGGTCTGACGGGTGCCAGCGCCGGTTGCCGGTGCGTAGCAACTCCGCGCTCAGCCGCCCGTCCGCGAAGGCCGACTGACGTAGCGGCGCGGATCCGCCCGCGTCGCTCGCGTCTCAAGTTGCCGTGCACAGGAGACCCCGGCATGACCCACAAGCTCGCTGTCCTGTCGCGCTGGCCGCTGCTCCGCCAGCTCATCCGCGGCGACCTCGCCGGCCTCGGCGACACGGCCGCTTCCGAGCGGACGCGCGCCCTCGCGCCTCGCACCTCCAAGGCGGACCGGGTGGCTCGCTCCGTCTGTCCCTATTGCGCGGTCGGCTGCGGGCAGCTCGTCTACGTGAAGGACGAGCGCATCATCGACATCGAAGGCGATCCGGACTCGCCCGTCTCGGCCGGCTGCCTGTGCCCCAAGGGAGCGGACACCTTCCAGCTCGTGACGGGCGACCACCGCCAGAAGCACGTGCTCTACCGGCGGCCGGGCGGCACGAGCTGGGAGACGATCCCCCTCGAGCAGGCCATGGGCATGATCGCCGAGCGGGTGAAGCGCGCCCGGGAGGCGACCTGGGAGGAGCAGGCTGCTCCGGGGACCAAGCACGAAGGCGCGACCGTGCGGCGGACGCTCGGCATCGCCCACCTCGGCGGCGCCACCCTCGACAACGAGGAGAACTACCTGCTCAAGAAGCTGTACTGCGCCCTCGGCATCGTGCAGGTGGAGAACCAGGCGAGGATCTGACACAGCTCCACGGTCCCCGGTCTGGGGATCTCCTTCGGCCGCGGGGGCGCGACGACGTTCCAGCAAGACCTGCAGAACGCCGATTGCATCGTCATCGAGGGCTCGAACATGGCGGAGGCCCACCCGGTCGGGTTCCGCTGGGTGATGGAGGCGAAGAACCGGGGCGCGACCATCATCCACGTCGACCCGCGCTTCTCCCGCACCAGCTCGGTCGCCGACCTGTACGTGCGGATCCGTCCGGGCTCCGACATCGCATTCCTAGGCGGGCTGGTCCGCTACGTGATCGAGAACGAGCGGTACTTCAAGGAGTACGTGCTCCACTACACCAACGCGGCGACGCTCATCGACGAGCGGTTCCGCGACACCGAGGACCTGGGCGGCCTGTTCAGCGGCTGGGACCCTAAGGAGGCGTACGACCCCGAGACCTGGCAGTACGAGGGCGTCGGTGGAGTGGTCCCTGCGACGGGGCACAAGGAGGTGTTCGCCGAGAAAGGGGCCGGCCGCGTGGACCTGCGCGGCGTGAAGGTCCTGCGCCGCAAGCAGGACCCGACCCTCCAGCATCCGCGCTCCGTGTTCCAGATCCTCCGCCGCCACTTCTCCCGCTACACGCCGGAGATGGTGGAGGACACGTGCGGCGTGCCGCAGGCGCTCTTCCTCCGCGTCGCCGAGACGCTCTGCCAGAACTCCGGCCGCGACCGCACCAGCGCCTTCTGCTACGCAGTCGGCTGGACGCAGCACACGGTGGGCGTCCAGTACATCCGCACCGCTTCCATCCTGCAGCTCTTGCTCGGCAACATGGGCCGCACTGGCGGCGGCATCCTGGCCCTGCGCGGCCACACCACCATCCAGGGCTCGACCGACTGCGCGACGCTGTACGACCTGCTCCCGGGATACCTGCCCATGCCGCACGCGGTGCAGGACGCGAAGCTCGAGAACTACGTGCGCAACAACCAGCCGGCCACCCATTGGTGGAGCGAGATGCCGAAGTACATCGTCTCGCTGCTCAAGGCCTGGTACGGGGAGGCCGCGACCAGGGAGAACGACTTCGGGTTCGGCTGGCTGCCGCAGCTCACCGGGAACCATTCGCACATGACGACCGTCGCCGACATGGCCGACGGCAAGCTGAAAGGCTACTTCGTCATGGGGGAGAACCCGGCCGCCGGCTCGATGAACGGCGCGCTCCACCGCAAGGGCCTGCGCAAGCTCGACTGGCTGGTGGTGCGCGACTTCCCGCTCAACGAGACCGCCGAGTTCTGGCGCACGGCGCCGGAGATCGCGCGCGGCGAGGTGAGGACCGAGGACATCCAGACCGAGGTGTTCTTCTTCCCCGCCGCGACGCACACCGAGAAGGACGGATCGTTCACCAACACGCAGCGCATGCTGCAGTGGCACCACAAGGCCATCGAGGCGCCCGGCGACTGCCGCAGCGACCTGTGGTTCGCGTACCACCTGGGCAAGCGGCTGAAGGCGATGTACGCGGGCTCGTCGCTCGAGCGGGACCGGGGCATCCAGGCGCTCACCTTGGATTATCCGGTGCTCGGCCCGCACGACGAGCCGGACGTCCAGGCGGTGGTGAAGGAGATCAGCGGGTTCACCGTCGCCGACGGAAAGCCGGTCCCCGGCTTCACCAAGCTGGCCGACGACGGCTCGACCGCGTGCGGCTGCTGGATCTACTCCGGAGTCTACGCTGACGGAGTCAACCAGGCCGCGCGCCGCAAGCCGCGCTCGCAGCAGAGCTGGGTCGCACCAGAGTGGGGCTGGGCGTGGCCGGCGAACCGGCGGCTCATGTACAACCGCGCTTCCGCCGACCCCGAGGGCAAGCCCTGGTCGGAGCGCAAGCGGTACGTCTGGTGGGACGAGGCGCAGAAGCGATGGAGCGGGTACGACGTGCCGGACTTCGTCGCCGACCGGCCGCCCTCCTATCGGCCCCCGCCCGACGCCCGCGGCCTGGCAGCCATCTCGGGGATCGATCCGTTCATCATGCAGGCCGACGGGAAGGGCTGGCTCTTTGCTCCTTCCGGTCTGCTCGACGGCCCGCTGCCGACGCACTACGAGCCGCTCGAGTCGGTCATTCCCAATCCGATCTACCCCGAGCAGCAGTGCAATCCGGCGCGCGACGAGTACCCCCGCAGGGAAAATCCGTATCACTTGCCCTACGACGATCCGCGCTTCCCGTACGTGATCACCACCTACCGCCTGACGGAGCACCACACCGCGGGCGGCATGTCGCGCTGGCTGTCCTGGCTTTGCGAGCTGCAGCCGGAGATGTTCTGCGAGATCTCCCGGGAGTTGGCGCGAGAGAAGGGCGTGGAAAACGCCGGCTGGGTGACCATCACCACGGCGCGCGCGGAGATCGAGTGCCGAGTACTGGTGACGGATCGGTTCAAACCGCTGCGCGCCGGCGGCCGCGTCATCCACACCATCGGGCTCCCCTATCACTGGAGCTACGTCGGACGCATCACCGGCGATCCTGCCAACGAGCTCATCCCGTTCGTCGCCGACCCCAACGTCTCCATCCAAGAATCGAAGGCGTTCACCGGCAACCTGCGCCCCGGCCGCCTCTCCTTCGGCCGCAGGGCGGCGACCGACGGGGTCGAGCTGCGCCAGCCAGAGCCGCCGTTCTCACCTCCGCGCGACAAGCCCGGCGTCCGCGACCCGAAGTACCTCCCCGCCCAGGAGCCGCCGAAATGACCACGGGACAGATGGGATTCTTCACCGACACCACGCTCTGCATCGGCTGCAAGGCGTGCGAGGTCGCGTGCAAGCAATGGAACCAGCTCCCCGACGACGGCTTCCGCCTGACCGGGATGAGCTTCGACAACACCGGCCAGCTGGGCGCTTCCACCTGGCGGCACGTGGCCTTCGTCGAGCGCCCCGAGGCGCTGCCCGGCCAGGGTTCGCCGCTCGACGGCGCGAAGCTCGCGGACGGCGCGTTCTCCTGGCTGATGATGAGCGACGTCTGCAAGCACTGCGAGCGCGCCGGCTGCCTGGAAGCGTGCCCCACCGGCGCCATCCTGCGCACCGAGTTCGGATCGGTCTACGTCCAGCCCGACGTCTGCAACGGCTGCGGGTACTGCGTCTCCGCATGTCCGTTCGGCGTCGTCGACCGCCGCGAGGACGACGGCCGCGCCTGGAAATGCACCCTCTGCTACGACCGCCTCAAGGAGGATCTGGTCCCGGCGTGCGCCAAGGCCTGCCCGACCGCGTCCATCCAGTTCGGCGAGATCGGCGAGCTGAAGGAGCGCGCCCGGCAGCGCGTCGAGCAGCTGCACGAGCGCGGCGTGGGCGAGGCGTACCTCTACGGAGCCGACGCGGTGAACCAGCCCGGCACCGAGGGATTGCACGCCTTCTTCCTGCTCTGCGACGTGCCCGAGAAGTACAACCTGCCGCCGGACCCGGTCGTCCCGACCAAGAAGCTCGGCGAGAGCTGGCGCGCGATGGCGTGGGGCATCGCCGGCCTGGCGGCGCTGGCGGTGGGCTCGGTGCTCTCCGCTCGGAGCGGTCCATGATGCGGCGGCCGGACGAGCAAGCGCCGGGGTCGGCCGAGGAGGTGCGGCGGCCGGGCGAGGAAGTGCGCGAGACCATCCCCCCGGTGGACGGCCGCAACATCGACCCGGAGATCGGCGCCCTGATGGGAGAAGGCGCGCTCCAGCGCGTGCGCGACGTCAACGCGCCCCCGCACGGCGAGGCCAGCTGGATCGGACCGCCGCCTTCGGACGTGCCGGACACGCCGGTGCCCACCTACTACGGAGTCCCAACGCTCAAGGAGCCAGTGTGGAAGTGGTACATCCCCGGGTACTTCTACCTCGGAGGATTGTCCGGAGCGTGCGCCGCGCTCGGAGCCGCGGCCGAGCTCATGGACGGCCGCGCGATGGCTTCCCTGTCGCGCCGCTGCCGTCTCGTCGCGGCGGGCGGCAGCGTCGGCAGCGCGGCGCTGCTCATCGCGGACCTCGGACGGCCCGCGCGCTTCCTCAACATGCTGCGCGTCTTCCGCCCCTCCTCGCCCATGAACGTCGGCACCTGGATCCTGTCGGCTTTCGGCGCTTGCGCCGGGCTCGCCGCGCTGCCGTCGATCGTGCCTGTCCCGAGGACCGTACGCCGGATGGCGGATGTCGCCTCGGTCGCCGCAGGGGTCATCGGGCTCCCTCTGACGGCCTACACGGGCGTCCTGCTCGCCGGGACGGCGGTGCCTCTCTGGCAGGGCGCGCGCCGCGCGCTGCCGATCCTGTTCGCCTGCTCGGCCGCGGCCTCCGCGGCGTCGCTGCTCGATCTGTTCCCGGCGCGCCGTCGCGCGTCAGTGGCCGTGCACCGCTTCGGCGCTGCTGCGAAGGTGGCCGAGGTGGCGATGACGGTCGCCCTCGAGCGGCAGCTCGCCGCCGTGCCCCGGGTCGCCGAGCCTCTGCGCACCGGCGTCACTGGAGGGCTGTGGCGCGCGGCGCAGGGGCTGTTCGCCGCCAGCCTGGTGACGACGCTGGTGCCCGGGTGGCACCGGCGCCTCCGCCTCTTCGGTGCATTGCTCGGCACGGCCGGGGCGGTCGCGCTGCGCTTCGCGCTGATCGAGGGCGGGCGCCGCTCCGCCCGAGACCCGCTCGCCACCTTCGTGCAACAGCGCGCCGGCGGCGGGGCCCGCGAGGTGCCCGAGTTGGAATCGCCGCGCCGGCATCCCGAGTCGGAGCGCTCCGGCGCCGCCGCCGGCGGCGAGCGCGGGTTCCAGCTGACTGACCGCGGGCAGCACGCCTGAGGAGAACGTCATGACCAGGAACCGCTGGGCCATCGCCCTCGCCGGCACCGTCGCGATGGCCTGCCTCGGCACGGTCTATTCGTGGAGCATCTTCACCCAGCCGCTCATCGCCAGCTTCGGATGGTCCAACACGACCACCACCTGGACGTTCGCCATCGCCATCTTCTTCCTGGGCATCGGCGCCGTGATCGGCGGCCGCTGGCAAGACCGCTCCGGCCCGCGCGTCGTCGCCATCACCGGCGTCGTCGTGTGGGGCCTCGGCAACATCCTGGCGGGGCTGGGCACCGCGCAGCTCGGCGCCTGGTGGATCTACCTCACGTACGGAGTGATCGGCGGCCTCGGCCTCGGGCTCGGCTACATCACGCCGGTCGCCGCGGTGACCAAGTGGTTCCCCGACAAGCGCGGCCTGGGCAGCGGGATGGTGGTGATGGGCTTCGGCCTGGGTGCGTTCTTCTACAACAACATCGTCAAGGCGATCCCCTCGTTCGCGAGGGCGTCGCGCGAGGCGGCAGCGGTGCTGTCGGCCAAGGCGGGCGGAGCGGCTGCCCTGCTCTCCCCCGAAAGCGTGCAAGCGGTGATGCGCGTGTTCCTCGTCTCCGGGATCGTCTACCTCGTCCTGGGGGGCCTCTGCGCGTCGTACATCCGCAACCCGCCGCCGGATTACCAGCTCGCCCCGGCGGCCGCCGCGGCGGCGACCACTGCGGCCCCGAAACTCCGCGACTTCACGCCAGCCGAGGCGGCGCGCACGTGGCAGTTCTACGCGCTGTGGCTGATGCTCTTCCTCAACGTCACGGCGGGCATCCTCTTCATCTCCAACGCCGTGCCGATCATGCGCGAGCTGACCTCTGTGCCTCCCGCGACGGCGCTCTCCATCTACGGGTTCATCGCGCTGTTCAACGGGCTCGGGCGCTTCTTCTGGGGCGCGGTGTCCGATCGGATCGGCCGCAACATGGCCTACCTGCTGATCTTCCTCCTTCAGGTGGTGATCTTCTTCGTGGTGGGAGGCATCCACTCCATCCTCCTCGTGTCGGTCCTCTTCGCCATCGTGCTGCTCTGCTACGGCGGCGGCTTCGGAACCATGCCGTCCTTCGTGGCCGACTATTTCGGCACGAAGTACATGGGCCTCATCTACGGCTGGATCCTGCTCGCCTGGGGCGTGGGCGGGATCGTGGGACCGATCTTCGTCGCGGTGGTGAAGGACCACACCGGCTCGTTCACCGGCGCCCTGCCGGTCATCGGCGTCGTGCTGCTGGTGGCCGCCATCCTGCCCATCGTCACGCGGCCGCCGGGCGAGGCTCCGGGAAGGCGCGGCATCTTCGCGCGGCCGGCGCGGGTCCAGTGAGCGGCGCGCCCGTCAGGGCGGGAGGTTCTGCTCCTTTTGGGCCGCCGGAACGAT
>DASWGI010000190.1:0-7074 GCA_036393835.1 Myxococcales bacterium
ATCCTGAAGCCCAGCCCCAAGGACGTGCAGGACGTCTACCTGCGCTCGCTCGCCGCCATCGGCATCACCTCCAAGGACCACGACCTGCGGTTCGTCGAGGACGACTGGGAGAGCCCCACCCTGGGCGCCTGGGGGCTCGGCTGGGAGGTCTGGTGCGACGGCATGGAGGTGACTCAGTTCACCTACTTCCAGCAGGCGGGCGGGTTCGAATGCCGCCCGGTCAGCGCCGAGCTGACCTACGGCCTGGAGCGCATCGCCATGTACCTGCAGGGCGTGGACAACATCTACGACCTGCGCTGGGTGGGCGACCTGACCTACGGCGAGGTGTTCCACCAGAACGAGGTAGAGCAGTCGAAGTACAGCTTCCAGGCCTCGGACCCGCAGCTGCTCTTCCAGCTCTTCCAGAGCTACGAGAAGGAGTGCGACCGGCTGCTCCGCCTCGAGCTGCCGCTCCCCGCCTACGACTACTGCTTGAAGTGCTCGCACGTCTTCAACCTGCTCGATGCGCGCGGCGCGATCAGCGTGACCGAGCGGCAGGGCTACATCCTGCGGGTACGGACGCTCGCGCGGCGCTGCGCCATCGGGTACCTGCTCGCGCGCGCCAAGCTGAAGTTCCCGCTCATCAAGGACCGCGAGGCGGGCGCGCGGCTCGCCGAGGAGACCCTCCGCGAGCTGCAGGAGAAGAAGATCGTGGGAGAGGATCTAAAGCCAATGGAGCGCATTTCGTGAAGGCCGTGAGAGTGACACAGCGCCCCCCTAGGGGGGGCGGCTGATGGATCTAGTGTTCGAGATCGGCTGCGAAGAGCTGCCCGCCGGCTCGCTCAAACCCGCGCTGGAATGGATGGCCGCGGAGATGAGCCGCGCCCTCGACGACGCCCGGCTGAACGGCGAGGGCGAGGGCGAGGGGCAACGCGCGAACATCTCCAAGTACGCCACGCCGCGCCGCCTGGCGCTGGTGGTGACCGCCATCGCAGAGCGCGCGCCCGACGTGAAGAAGACCGTGCAAGGCCCGCCCGCCAAGGCGGCGTTCCAGGACGGCAAGCCCACCAAGGCCGCGGAAGGCTTCGCGCGCAAAGTCGGGGTCCCCGTGTCCGCCCTGCGGGTGGAGGGCGACCGCGTGGTGGTCGAGCAGGAGATCCGCGGCCAGTCCGCCGCCGAGGCGCTCCCGGGCATCCTGGAGCGCCTCGTGCGCGGCATCCCCTTCAAGAAGTCGATGCGCTGGGACTCGCTCGACAAGGACGCCTTCGCGCGGCCGGTGCACTGGATCGCCGCGATGCTCGACGGCAAGCCGCTGCTGGTGGCCTTCGCCGACGTGAAGAGCAGCTCCACTACGCGCGGCCACCGGTTCGCCGCGCCCAAGCCCTTTCCCGTCCCCTCCGCGAAGAAGTACGTCGCGGAGCTGCGCGCCGCGCACGTGCTAGCGGACTGGGCGGAGCGCAAGCAGCGCATCTGGGAGGAGGTGCAGCAGGCCGCGAAGGAAGCTCGCGGCGAGCCGTTGCCGGACGACGACCTGCTGGAGACCGTCACCGGCCTGGTCGAGGAGCCCTTCGCCGTGGTGGGCCATTTCGAGGAGAGCTCCCTCGAGCTGCCGCCCGAAGTGCTGGTCTCGGAGATGCGCGGGCACCAGAAGTACTTCTCCGTCCGCGACCCCCGGACGCAGCGCCTCCTGCCGGCGTTCGTCGCGGTGTCCAACACGCGCGTGGCGGACCCGGCGGTGTCGCGCCGCGGCTACGAGCGCGTGCTGCGCGCGCGCCTCTCCGACGGCAAGTTCTTCTACGACGAGGACCGGAAGGTGAAGCTGGCCGCGCGCCTCGAACGGCTCGCGCGCCGCACCTTCATGGACAAGCTGGGGACCGAGCTGGAGCGCGTCGAGCGCCTGCGCGAGCTGTCGCTCTGGCTGCACGGGGTGACCGGCAAGGGCGAGCCGGCGGTGCTCCGCCGCGCGGCCGAGCTGTGCAAGGCCGACCTGACCACCGGCATGGTGGGCGAGTTCCCCGAGCTGCAGGGCGTGATAGGGCGCGTCTACGCGCAGCACGACGGAGAGCCGCCCGAGGTGGCGGAGGCCATCTTCGAGCACTACCTCCCCCGCGGCGCCGAGGAGAAGCTGCCGCGCACCGACGCGGGCGCGCTCCTGGGGATGGCGGACCGGCTCGACCTGCTCGCCGGAGTGTTCGGCATCGGCAAGGAGCCCAGCGGCACCGCCGACCCCTACGGCCTCCGCCGCGCGGCGCTGGGGCTCCTGCGCCTCGCGCTCGCGCGGCGGTACCGGCTGGACTTGCGCGACGCCCTGGCCGAGGCGCAGAGGCTGCACGGCGCGCAGCGCGACCGCGGGGCGAGCAACCGCGTCTCGCAGGACCCGAAGCTGGTGGAGAAGGTGTGGGGGTTTTTGCAGGGCCGCATCGAGGCCTCCTTCCGCGAGCGCGCCGCCCCGGACTCGATCCAGGCGGTGCTGCACACGGGCTCCGCCGACGTCGTCGCCCTCGAGCAGCGCCTCTCGGCCCTCACGCAGGTTCGCGAGAAGAACCGCGCGCACTTCGAGGCCACCGCGGCGACCTTCAAGCGCATCGGCAACATCCTCGCCCAGGCGCGCGAGAAGGGCATCGCCCCGATGCGCTTCGACCCCTCCGCGCTGCGCCCCGACGAGCCGGCCGAGGCCGCGCTGGCGGACGCGCTGGAGCAGAGCGGGGAGAAGGTGCGCGAGGCGCTCGAGGCGGAGAGCTTCCTCGCTGCCTACGCCGTCCTCGCCGAGCTGCGCCCCGCGGTGGACGCCTTCTTCGACGCGGTGCTGGTCATGCACCAGGACGAGCGGGTTCGCGACAACCGGCTCGCGCTGCTGCGCTCGCTTCACGAGCTCTTCTCGCCGCTCGCCGACTTCGGCAAGCTGCAGGTAGAACGTGCTTGACCCGAGGGAGCGGGTCCCCTACCGTCCGCCCCCTTCGATGACGCGCGCCGCCGCCCTCTGCGCCAGCCTGCTCTGCGCCTGCAGCTTCCCTGGTCCGCCGACGCTGCTCCCGCCACCCTTCGGTCCCGATCCGGACCGGCCCGAGCCCGCGCGCTTCTTCTTCCCCACCGGCATCGCCATCGATGCGTCCTGGGTGGTGGTGACGAACTCCAACGCAGACCGCCTGTACGACGCGGGAGCGATGTACTCCCTGCGGGCGGCGGACCTGGCGCAGTACTTCCCGCCGAACCCGCCGAGGAGCACGGACTCGTTCCCGGACAGCGCGCTCGCCGGCAAGGTGATCATCGGCAACTACAGCGGACCCCTCGTCCTCGCCGGCGGGACGGCGTATACCGGATCGCGCGACACGAACCGGCTCAACGCGGTCACACTGGACCCGGCGACCGGGTCGCTCGCCTGCCGCGGGTCGGCCGGCGACGACTGCCGCGGCGCTTCGATCGACCTGAAGAACGCGCTCGACGACCTGAAGAACCCGGCCGAGATCGAAGGACCGTTCGGGATCGCCGCGGGGAAGTTCCGGCCGCCCGGGTTCCCGGGCGACATCGATGCGGTGCTGGTCAACTCGCTGGTGCCACACATCGACGAGATCCAGAGTGGGATCGTCCTCAGCAGCTCGCGGCTCGTGGCGCTCGATCAAGCCGACCCCACCCACATCCTGTTCACCTCCACGGTCACCGACCGCTCGAACGGCTCGGGATTCGGCGGCGGCCCGATCGTGTTCGACGACGCCGCGCGCGAAGTCATCGTGGCCGGCTGCTACACGCGGTTCGGAGCGGCGTCGGCGGGCGGCGAGGCGTCGACTCTCAAGTGCGGGACGCTCGCCGGCGGCAGCAACCTGCTCCGGTTCGTGCCGGTCGAGGCAGGGAGCTCCGCGAAGACGCGGATCTACGACCTGGGCTCGCAGGTGCACTCCAGCGATACCACCGGCCTGGCGCTGGGCGACGTCGATCCCGCCAGCGGCCTGCGCAGGCTGTACATGACGACGCGATTCGCGGACACCCTGGTGCGCATCGGACTACCGGCCGACCCGGCGTTCGTGCCCGTCGTGGAAGCCATCGTGCCCATCTCCTCGCAGCCATCGCAGATCCTCCGCCTGCAGCGGCCGGGGTCGACCAGCGGTCCGGATCTCCTGGCCATCACCGCCGTCGCCACCTACGAGGCGAGCACCACGGCCGGCAAGCTGGTGCTGATGGACGGGATGCTCGGGCGCGTGGTCGGGCAGGTGGACCGTCTGGGGGACACGCCGTTCGCCATCGCGCAGTTCCCGCCGAAGGTGACCGACACGAGCGCCCGCCTGGCAATCACCCTCTTCGGGGGCTGCAGCGTCGCGCTGGTGGACGTGCCGTACGATCGCCCCGGCGACGCCTCGCTTCGCGCGAAACTCGGGAGCTGCCCTCCGTGAACCGCATCTGGTGGCTCGCGCCGCTCCTGGCCACGCTGGCCTGTGGGTCGAATCCGTCGGTGATCCCCGCCGGCGACTTCTCCGGACCTAGCGGGCTGGCGATCGCGCCGCTGGTCGACCGGGACCTGCTGTTCATCGCCAACCAGGGGAGCAACGAGCTGCGCGCGATCACGCTTTGCACGGCGCCCGCCGGAGTTGCCAGCACCTGCTCGCCGCAAGAAGACCAGCAGCTCCTGCCGGCGCCGATGCGGCTCTTCCCCGGGTCCATCCTCGTGGGCCAGCGTCCACTGCGGCTCGCCGGAGCGCGGTTGACCACGGCGGACGGCGTACCCCACGGCGCGGTGCTGGTAGCCGGCTTGGACGCGGACCCGACTGTCGTGCCTCGGAAGGACGCCTTGCGCATCATCGATGCCGCGGACCTGTTCGCCGCCTCAAAGCGCAACGGCGCGGGCGTCGCGCCACCGAAGTTCGTGACCCTGCCCGACGTGCCGGTCGACGTGGTCGCCTCCGACGTGCAGGGGACGTCCGTGGCCGCGGTGGTCGCGACGCAGCCCGCGACGGGCGGGCCCGGCGCCCTCACGGTGCTGACCGTCACGGTGGGGCCCGACGGCCTCGCCATGGGGACGGCGACCCAGCAATGCGCCCTCGACTTCGTGCCCGCGCGGCTGGCGCTCGTGCCCGCAGAGGCCGGGCCGCAGCGCGTCTACGTCGCCGACGCCACGCCCGGCGGCACGCCCGGCGGGATCGGCGACGGAGCCGTCGAGGTGTCGGTCCCCGCCATCCCGGCGATCCCCGCGACTCCGACCCTGCCGCTGCCCGCATGTCCGCTGACGCGGCGCTTGCCCGCGAGCGACCCCGCCGATTCGCCCCGGCTCGCCCGGCCGCTCCGCTCGATCGCCCTCAGCCCAGCCTTCACCGGTGCGGATGGCGTGCCGGTGGCGGCCGGCTCGCTCCTGGTCGGCGTGACGTCCGAAGACAAGGCGCTCTGCGCGAGCCACGCGGCGCAAACGTGCCCGGCGGGCCTCGGCGTCCCAGCGGGGACCGTCTGCGTGGATCACGCCACCCGGAGCTGCGGAAGGGGGCGGCTGGTCCTGATCAACACCAACGTCGGGGGCCAATCGGCGCTGCTGCCGGCGCCGCCAGCCGCGCTGACCGCTTC
Organism: Myxococcales bacterium; assembly: GCA_036393835.1. GTDB lineage: Bacteria > Myxococcota > Myxococcia > Myxococcales > 40CM-4-68-19 > VBKO01. Next base: position 5,524 of record DASWGI010000190.1, read on the forward strand.
CGGCGCCCCGCCCATGGCTCCCCTGAGCCCACCGACCCCCGCGCGCGAGGTCGCTTTCATGGTCACCGGGCTGCGCCTCTTCGCCGGCGGCATCCCGACCCTGGTGCAGCCGCCGCCGCCGCTCGTCGGCCTCGCCAGCACGGAGGACGGAACCACGTACCTCCTCGACGTGGCGAAGCGCAGGTTCTTCAACGACGCGCGGGACACCGGTGGCGACCCCCCGCTCCCGCAGGTCACGGCGTTCACCCTGCCGCCCTCACCCGGGCCTGGGGTTGCCGGGCCGACCTTCCAGTTCGCCGCGGCCGACGCCACGACCCCGAGCAAGAAAATCCCGGGGTGGCTCAACCCGGGCGTGACGCGCTCCGCGCAGTGGGTGGTGGTGTGGCACGGCACGATGCCGCGGCTGGAAAGCCTGAGCGGGAACCTCTCCCGCGCGCCGGGGTCCCCGACCGTCGGCCTCCGACTGCCACCGGGAAAGAGCCTGGCGCCGTGGACCTCGGCTCCCGAGCTACAGCTCGGCGCCGGCGACTTCGTGCGCATCCTCTCCTACTCCCGGACCGACACCTGCGCGGCGCTGGGCACGGTCCCGGTCTCGGTGGACGTGCAGATCGCCGCCATCGACCTGGACGGCCTGGGAATGCAGCTGAAGCCGGGCACCGGATTCATGCCGGGGCCGGAGTGCTTCGCCTCGAACGTCAGTGCGGCGGTCGAGGTGCATGCGGGGACGACGACGGCGGGGGCCTGGATGGTCTTGGAGGGCCCGGAGGTGCTCGGGCGCTTCCCGAAGGGCGCGCAGTTCGTCATCACGGGTGACCGCTTCGACTATCCGCTCAACCTCAACCTCGACCCGTCCAACCCCGACCCCCCGCCCCCCGCGAAAGACGTCGTCGTCTCCTTCACCGTGGCGGGTGACGAACCGGCCGCGGCGGGGACCTTCTTCTCCTTCACGGTTCAGCCTGTCGTGAACGGCACGCCGGTCACCGACGCCCAGATCATCAGCGGGATCCGCGACACCACGCTCGCCGGCCAGCCGGGATTCGCTGGACCGATCCTGGTGTACAGCTCGGCGCGCCGTCCGGACCCCGTCTTCTTCACCGCGCTGACCGGAGCGAACTCCGTCATGAGGGCGACGCCGTCGCAATTCGGCCTGCCGAATACGGAGTTCGTCAGGTTCTTCTACTGACCGGATCGCCGTATACTGGAGCGGACCTTCCGGAAGCGCCCCCATGCCCGAAGACCGCCCGCGCACTCCGCGCACGCTGCTGATCCCGGACCACCTCTGGGACGCGATGGCCGCCATGGCGTCCGAGATGGGCGCCGACCGCGACGCGCTGGTCAACCAGGCGCTCTACACGTTCGCGCGTCTCAACGGCTTCCTCGTTCCCTCCGACCTGCGCAGGCTGGCGGGCCACGACGCGGAGCTCGCGCCGGGCGGCCATCCCACCCCGCGCGAGCTGTCGCCGGTGAACGGGCGCGAAAACGTCGAGGTGGACGGCTCGCTGCTGCACGACGAGGTGGGCGCACCCACCAGCATGGACCTGCCCAACATGG
>DASWGI010000191.1:0-14851 GCA_036393835.1 Myxococcales bacterium
ATCCGGCGGCGGCTGGTCCATTGACCGCGCGGGCGCCCGTCGTTAGTGTCCTGACCCCCTCAGGAGAAGCAGCCATGCGCGCAGAATGGGTGGAGAGCCGGCACGGCCTTGCGAACGTCACGCAGATGCACTTCGCGCGGCAGGGTGTGGTGACGCAGGAGATGGAGCACGTCGCCCGCCGCGAGGGGTTCCCGGCGGAGCTGGTGCGGAGCGAGGTCGCCCGCGGCCGGATGATCATCCCGGCCAACGTGAACCACCCCGAGCTGGAGCCGATGGCGATCGGCATCGCGGCGAAGTGCAAGATCAACGCGAACATCGGCAACAGCCAGATCGTCAGCGACGTGGACGGCGAGCTGGTCAAGCTGCGCGCCTGCCTCAAGCACGGCGCCGACACGGTGATGGACCTCTCCACCGGCGGCGACATCCCGCACATCCGCGACGTGCTCCTGCGCCACAGCACCGTGCCGCTCGGCACCGTGCCCACCTACGAGGCCATCGAGCGCGTCAAGCGGGTCGAGGAGCTGACTGCGCGCGACCTGTTGGACATCGTCGAGGAGCAGGCGAAGCAGGGCGTGGACTACATGACCATCCACGCCGGGATCCTGCGCGACTTCCTCCCGCTCGCGCAGCACCGCATCACCGGCATCGTCTCGCGCGGCGGCGCGCTGATGGCCCAGTGGATGATGGCGACGGGGAAGGAAAACCCCTGGTACACGCACTTCGACGACCTGTGCGAGATCTTCAAGGCGTACGACGTGAGCTTCAGCCTGGGCGACTCGCTGCGGCCCGGCTGCCTGGCCGACGCCTCCGACGAGGCGCAGTTCGCCGAGCTGCGCGTGCTGGGCGAGCTGACCCGGCGGGCCTGGGAGCACGACGTGCAGGTGATGATCGAGGGCCCCGGCCACGTGCCGATGGACCAGATCGAGATGAACATGAAGATCGAGCAGGAGGTGTGCCACGAGGCGCCCTTCTACGTGCTGGGCCCCTTGGCCACGGACATCGCGCCCGGCTACGACCACATCACCAGCGCCATCGGCGCGGCGCTGGCCGGCTGGCACGGCGCCTCGATGCTCTGCTACGTCACGCCCGCGGAGCATCTCTCGCTGCCCAACGCCGAGGACGTGCACCAGGGGATCATCGCCTACAAGATCGCCGCGCACGCGGCCGACGTGGCGCGCCAGCGGGCCGGAGCGCGCGACCGCGACGACGCGCTCTCCCGTGCCCGCTACGCCTTCGACTGGCGCGAGCAGTTCCGGCTGTCGCTCGACCCCGAGGCGGCCCAGGCGAAGCACGACGAGACGCTGCCGCACGACGCCTTCAAGACGGCCGAGTTCTGCGCCATGTGCGGCCCGAAGTTCTGCTCGATGAAGGTGCACACGCACCTGGCCGACAAGGACCTCCCGGCCGTCACCGAGCGCGCCGACGCGCAGCTGGTCGCCGAGTCGCTGGCGTTCGCCCGGCGCTCCGCGCTCCCGCGCACCGGCAGCGTCGTGCAGCCTTCGCCGGTCGCGCTCGGCCGCAAGGCGTCGCCGGCCGGGGCGGCCGCAGCGGGCGCGGCGCTCGCCAAGGCCGAATGAGCGAAGCCCAGGTCGTCCCGCCCGACCTGGCCATCGAGACGCACGCGCTGACCCGCCGGTTCGGCGCGCAGCTGGCGGTGGACTCGATCGACCTGCGCGTGCCCCGGGGGAGCTTCTACGGCTTCCTGGGCGAGAACGGCGCCGGCAAGAGCACCACCATCTCCATGCTCACCGGGCTGCTCGCGCCGACGGCGGGCGCCATGCGCGTGCTCGGGCGCGAGATGGTGGGCGACGCGGCCGAGGTCAAGCGCCGGATCGGCGTGGTGCCCGACGGCATGCTGCTGTTCGACCGGCTCACCGGGCGCGAGCACCTCCTCTTCGTCGCGCGGCTCTTCGGGCTGTCGCGCGCCGAGGCCGGGCGCCGCGCCGACGAGCTGCTGGACGCGATGGAGCTGGCGCAGGACGCGCGCAAGCTGATCGCGGACTACAGCTTCGGGATGAAGAAGAAGCTCGGCCTCGCGGCGGCGCTCATCCACGGCCCCGAGCTGCTGTTCCTGGACGAGCCGTTCGAAGGCGTGGACGCGGTGGCCAAGCAGTCGCTCACCGCGCTCCTCTCGGGCCTGGTGCGGCGGGGCAGGCTGACGGTCTTCCTCACCTCGCACGTCCTGGAGGTGGTGGAGCGGCTCTGTACCCACCTCGGGGTCATCCACAAGGGCCGCCTGGTGGCGCAAGGGACGCTGCGCGAGGTGATGGGGGAGGCCCCGTCGCTGTCGGACGCGTTCGTCCAGCTCGTGGGCGAAGGACGCGGCGGCCCGCGCGCGCTGAGCTTCCTGCCGTGATCGGGCGGCAAGCCGGCGCGCTGGTCTGGCTGCGCGCGACGCTCTGGCGGCGCCGCCTCTTCCAGCAGCGCCAGTGGGGCCGGCTGGCCATCTCGCTCCTCGGCGTCGGCATGGGCGCCGTGCTCGGCGTGTCCACGGCGCTCCTGCTCGTCCGCTACGGCGAGCAGCTGCGCAACCGCCCGCAGCTCGTGGCGGAGCAGGGAGGCGCGCTGGCGCTCTTCGCGACCTGGCTCACCTCGGCGCTGCTCGCGCGCGTCTGGTTCGCCTTCCTCCCGCGCGGGCAGACGCCGTTCCTCGATCCGCGGCGTTTCCTCGCCTTCGCCGTGCCCGCGCGGCTGGTCTCGGCGCTCAACTTCGCCGCGCAGCTCTTCGATCCGGCGTGGCTCTTCTTCTGGCCCATCCTGGCGGGAATCGCCTGGGCCGCGGGACGGCTGCCCGGAATGCCCGGCGCCGGTGCGCTGCTCTGCGCCGAAGCGCTGAGCGTCTGGGCGGTGGCGGGCGTTCTCCACCTCGCGGCGGCGATCGGCGGCGCGCTCGAGTCGCGCCTGATGCTGCGGCGCGCCTTCTCGGTGGTCCTGGCGCTTCTCGCGGCGGCGGGCGTCCAGCTCGCCACGCGTCCGGACCGGCCCGGGATCCCGTCCGCCTTCGCCGCCGAGCACTGGACCGCGGTCGCGTTCACCCCGCCGGGCTGGGCGGCGGAGATGGTTCGCGAGCTGGCCGGCGGCCGCCCGCAGCGAGCGGTCCCGCCCGCGCTGCTCCTGTTCCTCCTCGGCGCCGTCTGCGGAGTCCTGGCCCACAGGCTGTCGCTGCGCGAAGCGCTCCGTCCGGTGGAATCGGGTACCGCCCGGGCAGGCCGGCGGAGCGCGGGGTGGCGGCTGCCGCTCGTGCCCGAACCCGTCTCGGCCGTGCTGGAGAAGGAAGCGAAGACGGTGCTGCGCATCGGCTGGCTGCAGATCGTGTTGGTCCCGATCGGCTTCCTGCTGCTGCGCGTCGTCTTCCTCGACCCGCGCGGCGGGTCGTGGGTCGAGCGGCGCCCGCTGCTGTTCGCGGCGGTGTACGCGCACCTCGGGGTGCTGGAGCTGGCCACCAACCTGTTCGGCCGGGACCTCGATGCCGCGCGCGGCTGGTTCTTGTGGCCGGTGAGCCCGCGCGTCCTCGTGGCGGCGAAGAACCTGGTCGCCTATGCGCTGTCGCTGTGCATCTTCGCCGGCCTGGTGGTGGTCGCTCGCGCCACCGGGCCGGTCAGCGCGGCGCAGGTCGGAATCGGCTTCTGCGCCCACCTCGCGACCTTTCCGCTGCTCGCGGTCATCGGCAACCTGGCCAGCATCCTGTGGCCGGTGCCGGTGCGCGGGATGCGCCTGCGGCGGGTGCGCGGCACCGGGCCCGTGGGCGCCCGCTTCGGCGCGCTCGCCGCGCTCGGCGCGGCCGCCTGGGCGCCGTGGGCGATGGCGCGGATCAGCGGGCTTCCCCTGGGCGTCGCCTACCTCGGCGAGGCGCTCGCCATGGCCGTCGCGTACGGCGGCGTCCTCGCCGCATCCGCGCACCTCCTCGAGACGCACCGGGAGCCGCTGCTCGCCGCGCTGGCGAGGGATGAATGAGCGCCAGAACGCATCCGTGAGGTCCGCACGATGAAAAGCTAGCGCCGTCCTCTCATGATCCTACACATCGCAAGCGGTGCGACTCGCCCCGGGGCGGGACGCAGCGCGTTACAGGGCGGGCTGAGTTGATCTCCTGGCCCCTGCCCCAACCGACACTCACCCCGAATGAATCCCGGCACCAGTTGGGAGCAGGTCGAGCGATGTGCGCGCTCGTTCCATGAAGGCGCGACCGTACATTTGCTCCGCGGCGTGCTGGTTGTGCGCACGGCAGAGCAGGCGGATTCGGTCCGCTCGGTGGAGATGCGTTCGCGCGAACCCGTCGCGGTGATCGAATTCCAGGGCGCCAGTCTCGGCGCACCTCCGGCCGCGCTCGTCGACGAACGTGCAGCGGCCACCGTCTCGCTCGAAGACCTCGCGCCTGATCGCGTCGGGGATGTGACGGGAACACGACTGGTCGGTGTCTTCGGTCGGGGCCTGTCGCGCCTTCCTGCCCGTCGCGAACCGCTCCTTCTTCACGTCTTCGATCAGCAGGTCGAGTGCCTTTTCGAAGATCGTCGCCAGGTCTCCGTCGGGGACTCTGTGCCGGAGCAGATCCTGCGCCTGGCGGAACTTGTCCCGACACGCGCGACTCGCGGTGAACTGGAACTTGAACATGTCCTCGGCCAGCGGGGCGATCACGGCCCGGCTTTCATCGTGTCGCCGCGCCGGCGCGGGTGGCGATGCTAAGGCGAGAGCGGGTGACGACTCGGACGGCGCCACCGACATCGCGGTGTCGAACGACAACGCCGGTTGCGCTTGGGCTCGGGGGCTCGGGTAGTCCGGAAGCTTGCGCACCACAGCCGGAACCGGCAAACGCAACCCGGCCAGGTGCACCTGCCCCGTTCGAAGCGCCTCCGCGATCACCGGCATGCGCCGTGCGGCGCGGGCGACCATGATCCGGTTGTAGGCGGCGCCCTCGGAGAAACCGAGCTCGCCGACGCAGAAGGTGAACATCGAGGGGAATGCACAATCGAGGTAGAGCTTCCTCTCGTCGATCTCGCCGAGATGCACGAGAAGCTCCGCCTCCACGTCGCACGATTTCTGCACGAGCTCTCGCGTAGCGGAGAGAAGGTCGGAAGCGCTTAGCGATTCGACAACGGTTTGTGAGGTCATCATGTGGCAGTCGTAGCACGACGTTTTTCGAAGCTCTCCGGACGCCGCACGCGCGCGCCGGACGGCGGGTCCGCCGCGAAGACGAACCGGGCGGAACAATCGCTCTCCACGCGTCTCAGGCAGCTAGACGACGTTTCTAGCGATGCTGCCGGGGCCGTCGTCGAGACGACGTGCCAGGCCTGTCAATCGGAAACGACCGACATACGTAAGTTGTCCGATGCGCGGCCGGCGCAGCACCGATGAGGGTGAGTGATTCAGAACTTGTCCCGGGACGAGTCGCAGCGCATCAGAGTGGCTGACGCAGCAACCTGACGTTCGAGCTGAGCTCCTCGCCACCGCTGCGCTCGAATCTCACCCTGAAAAGCGACGGAGACCCAGGGCGGTTTATCCTCGGACGCGGAATGCACGATCTGATGCTGACGTCCACTTCCGACCCGAAGCGGACAGTCGGCCGGGCTCGCCACAGCAATGGCCAAGGTCGCGGTACCCTGCTTCGCGGAAAACCGGGAGGGCGCCTCGTGTTTCGACGAGCGGCGTTGACAGCGGCGATCGGCTGTATCTGGCTCCTCACAGGTCAACCGGCGGCGGCCGCCTCCGTGGATTTCACGGCCCGGCGAGACGACGGCAGCCTGATCTATTGGTCGCTTGATCGTCAGCATGGCGGGCTGAAGCAGGGGATATTGGTCCTCGCCCAGGGCTCGGGCTGCCTGGCCGCAACCGAGAACGCGAACATAGTGCGCGCCAAGGGCCTGCTTCCGGACTTTGCCGTGGTGACGGTGGAGAAGTACGGCGTGCGCCCGCACGACGCACCGAAGGACCCGTTCGGCGGCTGCTCCCCGGCCTTCTATGCGCATCACACTGTCAGCCAGCGCGTGGCCGACTACCAACGCGTCTTGGCCCAGGTGGAGACGTCGCCATGGTGGGACGGGCGTCTCGTTTCGTTCGGCGGTTCGGAGGGTGGGGCCGCCGTCTCGATGTTGGCGCCACGCGTCAGGCCGACAGCGGTCGTCGTCTTCTCCACGGCGCCTGGCCGGTCCCTCCGCCAAACCTTCAAGCTCACCGTTCCTCCGGAGATCGCCGCCCAGGCTGACTCCGAGTTCGCCAAGATCAAGGCCGATCCCCTGAGTCCGAAGCTTTGGGGAGGCAACTCTTACCGGTGGTGGGCCGACATCCTGGACCACGATCTGACGGCGGACCTGCTGTCGGTTCGCGCTCCGATCCTCATTGTCCATGGGGAGCGGGACCGGTCAGGGCCTGTTCAAATCGCGCGCATGGTGCGGGACGACTTTCAACGCGACGGCCGCTGCAACCTGACCTACTGGGAATTCCCCGGTTATGACCACCAGATGCAGGACGCGGCCGGAGCCTCGCACATCGATGAGGTGATGCAGCGCATCTCCGGCTGGCTAGTGGCGAAGGTCAGCACCGGGCCGAGCGAAGGCTGTCCACCATCAGAGCGATCGGATCACGAGTAGCCTCACTCCTCCGTCCGCTGACCACTTCAGCGCCAGCCGCTTGAACGAGCAGCAGAGCGCCTGAGGCCCGGTCCGGTCTACAGTGACCCTACCGCTTCTCGGGCGGCAGCGGCGTCCCGTCGGCCAGCGGCTCGTCGCTGCCCGGGACGTAGTGCGGATTCTTGCGCAGGATCCCGGGCCCGCCGTCCCAGCCGAAGAGCGCGAGGATGGTGTGGTAGAGGCCCACCAGCGCCATGTATGAAGCCGCTGCCGCCATTGCGCCGAAGCAGACCAGCAGGCCGATCATCCAACCGCGCGCGCTCTCCGCCGGCCCACCGGAGACGCGGGAGTTCACGAATCCGACCAGGCAGGTGAGCACGGCGACGGTGAGCACCAGCGCGCCCGAGCGCAGCACCTTGGGCATGGTCAGACCTCGAAGCTCGCGCCGCACGAGCAGCCGCGGCGGGCGCGGGGATTCAGGAAGCGGAACGAGCGCGCGTCGGCCAGGTCGATGACGGTGCCCTCGAGCATCGTCGCGCTGGAGCGATCCACGGCCACGCGCACACCGCGGGACTCGATCAGCTCGTCCTGCGCCGAGGGCTCGGGCACGAAGTAGAGATCGTACGTCAGCCCGTTGCATCCGCCGGCCACCACCGCGATGCGGAGGAGCCAGTCCGGGACCTCGGCCTCCCGGGCGCGGGAGCGGACCGCCTCGGCCGCGCGGTCGGTCAGCGTCAGCTGCATCCCGCCTGTGTACCGCCGCGGCCGGGCGCGCGCCAACGCGCTTCTCCGCCGCCTGCCCGCCCGCCTGCCGCGCCTGCGAGGGGGCGCCTCCCGTGTCGCAAAGCGGGAAGAGGGCCTCCCGCCGGTCCGTTGTATCGGCTGTCGCTCGCTTCCCCGGACCTGGAGCGGCCCGGCGTGGGTCCAGCACCTACCTCGGCACCCGGAAAAGGACGCGTGTTGCGACGCCTCGCTGCTGCCGCCGCCCTCTGCCTCATCGCCTACCAGGCCCGCGCCTCCGTCCTCTGGCGCGGCGACTTCGAATCGAACGATCTGTTGCAGTGGAGCTCGGTCGACGGGCTCACCAGCCGCCTGACCGTCGTGTCCTCGCCCGTCCGCCAGGGGAGCCGTGCTCTCCGCGTCGAGCTGCGCAGCGGGGACTTCGCCAGCAACGGCAACCGCAACGAGCTGGTGCGCCAAGTGCCCGAGACCGAGGGCATGGACCGGTACTACGCCTGGAGCACCCTGTTCGACGCGTCCTACCCGATCGAGAACAAGTGGCAGGTTTTCACCCAGTGGCACCACAGCGGGTGCTGCGGCTCGCCTCCTCTGGAGTTCGACGTGAACGGCCAGACCCTCTCGCTCGACCGGAACCCGCCGAGCAACAGCGGCACCGTCGAGCTGTGGAGCACGCTTCTCGTGCGCGGGGTCTGGCACGACTTCGTCATGCACGTGATCTGGTCTTCGAACCCCGACCTGGGATTCATCGAGCTCTGGTACGACGGGCAGAAGGTGATCGAGGGGAAGGCCGTACAGACGCTGTTTCCCGGCCAGGTGAACTACCTGAAGCAGGGGCTGTACCGCGACTCGTCGATCTCCGCGGTCGGCGTCGTCTACCACGACGGAATGACCATGGGGACGACGCTCGCCGACGTGGCGCCGCAGCTCGTGCCGCCGCCGCCCCCTCCGCCTCCGCCGCCCGATGCCGGCACTCCCGACGCCGGCACTCCCGACGCCGGGTCCCCCGGGGAGGCCCCCGACGGCGGAGTGACGCCAGGACCGCCTGCCGAGCCCGGGTCGCCGGTCGCCCGATCCGGAGTCGGCTTCCCCGGCCAGGGCTGTAGCTCGGCCGGACCGGTCGGAGGGCTGTTGATCGCGGCGTTCGTGCTGCTGCGCCCGCGCCGGCGCCGCGGCTGATCGGACGGGGGCGCGCGGCCGCGGCGGGATCAGATGCCGCGGCGGTCGCGCAGCTCCGTCAGCTCTTCCACGGTCAGCGAGAGGAACGCCTCCACGCAGGCCGGGTCGAACTGCGTGCCCGAGCAGCGGGCGATCTCGGCCCGCGCCTCCTGGTAGCTGACCCCGCGCCGGTAGGGGCGATCGGAGGTCATCGCGTCCAGGGTGTCGGCGATGGCGAAGATGCGCGCGCCGAGCGGGATCTCGGTCGCCTTGAGCCGGCGGGGATACCCGCCGCCGTCCCAGCGCTCCTGGTGCGAAAGCACGATCTCCGCGGCCTGGTTGAGGAACCCGATCGCCTGCAAGATCTGGTGGCCGATCTCGGGATGCTTGCGCATGTCGACCCACTCGGCCGGCGTGAGCGGCCCCGCCTTGAGGAGGATGCTGTCGGAGACTCCGATCTTCCCGATGTCGTGGAGCAGGGCGCCCCGGCCGATCTGGTCCAGCTCCTCGCCCCGGATGGCCATCTTCTCGGCGATGGCGAGCGTGTAGCGGACCACGCGCTGCGAGTGGTCGCTGGTCTCGTGCTCGCGCGCGTCCAGCGCCGCGACCAGCGCGGAGAGGGTGCTGTTGTAGGCGTCGGCGGTGCGCCGCAGGGCGTCGGTCAGCTCCGCCGTCTTCTCGCGCACGCGGCGCGCCAGACCCTGGTGGTAGCGGTTGCGCGCCAGCGCGAGCTTGCGGCGGCTCTGCGCGCGCTCGATGGCGCGGACCAGGTCGGTGATGCGCGGCGGCTTGAGCAGGTAGTCGGCGGCGCCGCGCTTCAGGCACTCGACGGCGTTCTCGGTGTCGCCGTACCCCGTGAGCATCACCACCGCGGCGTGCGGATGGCGCTGCAGGACCTGGTCGAGCAGCCAGATGCCGTCGTGGCCCGGCATCTTCAGATCGGAAAGCACCGTGGGGACGTCGCCCGAGGCGCGCAGCAGCTCCAGCGCCTGGTCCGCGGACGCCGCGGCGCGCACCGTGTACCCCTCCTCCCGGAGGACGGTGGAGATGACGTGGCGGACGGACGGATCGTCGTCCACCACTAGGATCGTGGATGGCTCGTCGCCGGAGATCTGCTCGGGGTCGTCGGCCGGTTGCCGCGCAGGCTGCTCTGCGGGCGGCTGCTCGTACGCCTGGACGGCGAGCGGCACGTGCAGGCGCAACATCTCAGGCAAATCGATCATCGGTGGATCGGTTCCGCCCCCCGCTGGGGCCAGCTTCCTCAATTCCAACAAGCTTCCTCAAATTCCACGAGTAGGAGAAAAGAGCCATTTTTCTTTCCTGCTCCTCGGTCGGCGACCTCGATTGACAAGGCGCGCCATGGGGCGTAGCCCACTGCCGGCTCCCTCGAGAGGTGTCCCATGGCCGAGTCCGTATCGGAACCGATGCAGAGGCCCGCCGCCCGCGCGCCGGAAGGCCCGCGGCCCGTCCAGGGCTCGGTCACGGCCCACGGCACGCTGGCCGTGTACGAGCCGGGCAGCGGCAAGCTGGTCGGGGAGGTGCGCGTCTCGACTCCCGCGCAGGTGCGCGAGGCGGCTGCGGCGGCGCGCGCCGCCCAGAAGGAGTGGGCCACGAGGTCGTACAAGGAGCGCGGGCAGGTGCTGTCGCGCTTCCAGCAGCTGGTGCTCGACCGGGCCGACGAGCTCGCCGACCTCATCGTCCGCGAGAACGGCAAGACCCGGAACGAGGCGCTGTTCATGGAGGTGCTCCCGGTCGCGGACCTCACCTACTACTTCGCCCGGAAGGCCGAGCGGCTGCTGCAGGACGAACGTCTTCCGCTGCACATGTTCCCGCACAAGAAGTCCTACCTCAGGTTCTACCCCCGCGGTGTGATCGGGATCATCTCCCCCTGGAATTACCCGTTCTGCATCCCGGCCGGCGACCTGGTGATGGCGCTCATGGCGGGGAACGGCGTGGTGGTGAAGCCCAGCGAGTTCACGCCGCTCATCGCCGAGCGGATGCGTGCGCTACTCGAGGAAGCGGGCGTTCCCCGAGGCCTCGTGCAGGTGGTGCAGGGCAAGGGAGACGTCGGCGCAGAGCTGATCCGGAGCGGCATCAACATGGTGGTGTTCACCGGCTCGGTGCCCACCGGCCGCAAGGTGAACGTCGCCGCCGCGGAGCAGATGATCCCCTGCGTGCTGGAGCTGGGCGGCAAGGATCCGGCCATCGTGCTGCAGGACGCCGACCTGGAGACGACCGCGCTCAAGGTCGCCTGGGGCGCGTTCGCGAACTCCGGCCAGACCTGCGCGTCGGTGGAGCGCGTCTACGTCCACGAGAGCATCGCCCCGCAGCTGACCGAGAAGCTGGTGAAGCTCGCGCAGGGCCTGCGGCAGGGCGAGCCGAACAGCCACGACGTCGACGTCGGCGCGATGACCACGCAGATGCAGGTCGAGATCGTGAAGCGGCACCTCGACGACGCGCGCGCGAAAGGAGCGAAGGTGCTCGTGGGCGGCGAGGTGAAGGTGTACCCGGACGGCGGCCGGTTCGTGCAGCCGACGGTCCTCACCGGCGTGACCCACGACATGGCCATCATGCGGGACGAGACCTTCGGTCCCATGCTGCCCATCATGACCTTCCGCACCGAGGACGAAGCGGTGCGGCTGGCGAATGACTCGCCGTACGGCCTTTCCGCCTACGTGTTCACCCGCGACAAGGCGAAGGCGGACTACATCGCGAACCGGTTGTTCGCGGGCACGGTGATGCACAACGACACGCTCTACACGCACGCGGCGCCGGAGACGCCCTGGGGCGGAGTGAAGGCGAGCGGGCTCGGCCGCGTGCACGGCAAGCACGGGCTTCGCGACCTGTGCGAGGTGCGCCACGTGAACCTCGAGCGATTCAATTTCCCGGCGTTCTGGTTCTACCCGTACAGCGCCAAAGGGTACCGGCTCGGCCGGCGGGTCTACGGCACGCTGATCGGCACCTCGCTGTCGGCGCGGCTCAAGGCGCTCCTCGGCAGGTAGGGTTCCGTGGACACGGTCGGGTTCATCGGTCTGGGCAGGATGGGACGCCCGATGGCGGTGAACCTGGTCGCCGCCGGGTTCACGGTGCGGGTCTGGAACCGGACGCCCGGGAAGGCGCCGCCCGGCGCGGTGGAGTGCGCCTCGCCGCGCGAGGTGGCCGGCCCGTGCACGCTGGTGGCCACCATGCTCGCCGACGACGCCGCGGTGGAACAGGTGACGTTCGGGCCGGACGGCCTGATCGCCGGATTGCGCCGCGGCGCCATCCACGTCTCGATGAGCACCATCTCGGTGGCGCTGTCGCGCAAGCTGGGCGAGGCGCACCGCGCGGCCGGGCAGCGGTACGTGGCGGCCCCGGTCTTCGGCCGGCCGGAAGCGGCGCAGAAGAGGCAGCTCTGGATCGTCTGCGGCGGCGAGCCAGCCGACCTGGCGACTTGCGAGCGCCTCTTCAGCGCGCTCGGCCGGGGCACCTTCACGGTCTCCGAAGCGCCGCAGGCGAACGTGGTCAAGCTGATCGGCAACTTCCTCATCGCCACCACGATCGAGTCGCTTGGAGAAGCGACCGCGATGGCGGAGAAGGCCGGCCTCGACTCGCGCAGGATGGTCGAGTTCTTCGGCGGCACCATGTTCGCATCGACCGTGTTCACGGGCTACGGCGCGCGCATCGCGGCCACCGAGTTCGAGCCGGCCGGATTCGCCATGCCGCTCGCGCTCAAGGACGTGACGCTCGCGCTGCAGGCCGGCCAGGAGCTGCGCGCGCCGCTGCCGCTGGCCTCGTTGCTCCGCGATCGCCTGCTCGCCGCGCTGGCCCGTGGCCGCGACGGCTGGGACTGGGCGGGCCTCGCCAGCGTGGCTCGCGAGGAGGCGGGGCTGCCGCCTCGCCGGACCTGATCGCCGCTGCTCAGCGCGTGCTGGGCCGCGCTGCTGCTCGGCGAGTCGATCGCGCTGCGCGCCTGGGTGGCGGCGTTCCTGGTCCTCGCCAGCGTCGCCCTCTCCCGCTGGTCGCAGGTGCACCCGCGCTCGCCTTGACAGGCCGGACCCCGGGCGCTACTTCCAGCCGCCTTTCTGAAGCCGGAGGACTTAGTGGCCCAGTACGACGTGGCGATCATCGGAGCCGGACCGGGCGGTTACGTCGCGTCCATCCGCGCCGGGCAGCTGGGCCTCAAGACGGTGTGCATCGAGAAGGACCCGCGCCTGGGCGGGACCTGCACGCTGCGCGGCTGCATCCCCACCAAGGCCATCCTGCACACCGCCGAGCTGTACGAGAACGCGCAGGAGTCCGCCGAGCAAGGCGTGAAGGTCTCGGGCGTCGAGCTCGACATGGCCGGGGTGCTCAAGCACAAGGACTCGGTCGTCTCCAAGAGCTCCAAGGGCGTCGAGTTCCTCTTCCGCAAGAACAAGGTCGACCGCGTGCACGGGCACGCTCGCATCGCCGGACCCGGGCGCATCGCGGTCTCCGGCGGGTCGTCCGGCGATCAGATGGTGGAGGCGAAGCACGTCATCCTCGCCTCCGGCTCGGCGCCGCGGCTCATCCCGGGTCTCAAAATAGACGGCACTCGGATCCTCACCTCGGACGAGCTGCTCGAGAACACCACCGTCCCCAAGCGGCTCATCGTCCTCGGCGCCGGCGCGGTGGGCGTGGAGTTCGCCAGCGTGTACGAGCGGTTCGGCAGCCAGGTGACCATCGTGGAGATGCTGCCGCGCCTCCTCCCGCTCGAGGACGAGGACATCTCCACCGAGTTCGAGAAGTCGATGCGGCGCCGCAAGGTGAAGTTCCTCACCTCGGCCAAGGTGGAGAAGGTGGAGGTCGCGGGCGAGCTGGTGAAGTGCACGGTCACCTCGCAGAAGGGCACCGAGGTGCTCGAGGCCGAGATGTTCCTCTGCGCCGTCGGGCGCCGGCCGGTGACGGAGGACCTGAATCTCGAGACGCTCGGCAAGGTGAAGCTCGAGCGCGGGTTCGTGGTGGTCGATCCCAGGACGCTGCTCACCGGCGAGCCGTGGCTGTCCGCCATCGGCGACGTGGTGGCGCTGCCCGGCAGGCCGCACCCGCAGCTCGCTCACCTCGCGTTCGTGGAAGGCGAGTTCGTCGCCGACCGGCTGGCCGGGCACAACCCGAAGCCGGTGAACTACGACCTGGTGCCGGGCGCGACGTACTCGGAGCCCGAGGTCGCCTCGGTCGGCCTCACCGAGAAGGCGGCGCGCGAGCGCGGCTACAAGGTGAAGACGGGCGTGTTCCCCATGTCCGCGAACGGCAAGGCGCGCATCCTCGGCGCGGCCGAGGGCATGGTGAAGGTCGTCGGCGAGGAGAAATACGACGAGGTGCTCGGCGTCCACATCGTGGGCCCTCGGGCGACGGAGATGATCGCGGAGGCGTGCTCGCTCTTGCGGCTGGAGACGACCAGCGAAGAGATGGCGCGCGTCATCCGCCCGCATCCGACGCTGACCGAGGCCATGACGGAGGCAGCCATGGCGGTGCGGGGGAAGCCGCTGCACATCTGAGAGGCTGGCGGCTTGTGGTAGGGGCTGGCGTCCCCTTGCCTCCGCGCTCTTCCGCCACGGCTTTTGCTCCTGGTCCCGGGTGCTTGCGCGCCGGCCGAAACCGGTGTGGACTGGCGATCACCTCCGGCAGGGAATGCGTCGGGCGTTCCCCTGTTGACCTGCCGGAACCCCGGAGGGCCCATGTACACGCCGACCGACTCCGAGGCCCGAGAGTGGCGCCGTTGCTCGCTGCTCGGACTGGCCGTGCTGCTGTTCTCGGTGACGGGCGAGATGGTGGTGAGCGCGCACGAGCAGCACGCCGCGCCGCGCAAGGCCGGTCATTGGCGCTGCTTGGTCGACGCGCCGGCGCGCTCGTGGAGCTTCCTGAACTACTTCATCGCGCCGCTGTCGCGCTGACGGCGCGGGGGCTCGCGCCTCCGCGTAGTTTCGGTTATGTACGGCCCCTCATGGCGGGCCTGGTCCAGATCGGGAGCGCGTCGGGCGGCGGCTGCGCCCCGCGGGCGCGCTCGCGTGATCCCAAGCCGGACTGGCTCAAGGTCCGCATGCCGGGCGGCGGGCGGTACGAGCACGTCAAGCGCACGCTGCGCGAGCTGAACCTGCACACCGTCTGCGAGGAGGCGAGCTGCCCCAACGTCGGCGAGTGCTGGGGCGGCGGCACCGCCACCGTGATGCTGATGGGCGACGTCTGCACCCGCGGCTGCCGCTTCTGCGACGTGGCTTCGGGCATGCCGGCTCCACTCGACCCGCTGGAGCCGGGCCACCTGGCCGAGGCGGTGGGCCGGCTCGGGCTCGACTACCTGGTGGTCACCAGCGTGAACCGGGACGAGCTGCCGGACGGGGGCGCGTCGCACTTCGCGCAGGCCATCGTCGAGCTGCGCCGCGCGGCGCCGCGCACGC
>DASWGI010000192.1:0-3228 GCA_036393835.1 Myxococcales bacterium
CCGCCAGCACGAGCGCAACGGCCCAGGATCTCGCGGTCATTTCGCTTGCCCCCTCGCCGAGTCGGGGGAGAGCCCGGCGCTCGGATGCTCTCCCACCCTTTCCCCGCATCCGGGGGTACTGTCAAGTTGCGAGCTTTTCGCCCGCTTGCGGCCCGGATTTCGCCGATCCGCCTGAGAGATCCACGAGGGAGATGCCCAGGCGACGCGCTACGTCGAAGATGCGGTCGTCGCGATAGAACTCGGCGTAGACGACGCGCTTGATCCCGGCGTTGGCGATCAGCTTGAAGCACGGCCAGCACGGGCTCGCGGTGGTGTACAGGTCCGCGCCGTCGATGCGGACGCCGTTGCGCGCGGCCTGCAGCACCGAGTTCGCTTCGGCGTGGATGGTCGCGACGCAGTGGCCGCCTTCCATCAGGTGCCCGACCTCGTCGCAGTGGGGCATCCCGCGGATCGACCCGTTGTACCCGGTGGAGAGGATCATGCGGTCGCGCACCAGCAACGCCCCCACGTGCTTGCGGTCGCACGTGGAGCGCGAGGAGACGACCCGCGCGATCTCCATGAAGTAGGTGTCCCAGTCGGCGCGCATGCGCCGATTGTAGCGCGCCCCTACAAGCGCGGCGCGTGGGGACGGCGCGGGAGGGGCGCGCGGCGGGGCGACCCCGCGGCCACCGGGCGCCGATCCGTTCGCGGATCGACCGGCAGCGGCTCGTTGATGCCGACCATCCTGGCCAGCCCGGCCCGCGCGAGGAACCCGCGCAGCTTGCCGGGGGGCGCGAGGAAGGTTTCCCCGGGCATCGGCACGTCGAACGAGTAGTCGTTCCCGGTGACGCCGCCGAAGGCGACCTTCGCGGTGCGGTAGCCTTCGACCAGCCCGACCAGCTTGCCGGAAGGCACGCCGAACACGCCGCCGCCCGAGGCGCCGTACCCGATGGGCGCGTCGGTCTTCATCCCGCGCTGGAGGCGGGAGTCCACCTCGTCGATCTCGAGCTGGCTGACGATCCCGGAGCTGACGCTCAACGACCTGCCGTAAGGCGCGCCCACCACCACCACGTCGTCGCCGACCTGCACGTCGTCCTCGGCGGCGAGGGGCACCGGGGTGAGCTGCTCGGGCACGCTGAGCAGCGCGAGGTCCTCGTCGGGGACCTCGCCCTCGGCCACCACCCGCGCCTCCAGGCGGTGGAGCTTGGGCCGCTCGATCACCACCAGGAAGGTGGCGGAGCCCCGCAGCCCTTCGCGCTGGACCACGTGCTGGTTGGTGAGGACGTAGCTGCGGCCCTCGTCGGCGGCGACCACCACTCCGCTGGCGGCGCGCACCACCTTGCCGGCGACCTGCACCTCGACGCGGACGCTCTGGCGCAGCGCCTTCTGCACCACGCGCGACTTCTCGCTGCGCGCCTGCGCGGCGGCAGGCAGGCAGACGCAGAAGGTTGCGAACGCGGCGAGCAGGCGGTTCAACCCGGACAAGGTCGGCTCCCTCTCCCCCGCGCGGCCCCATTGCCGCGCCTGCACGCTCTTCAACGTAATCGACGATTCGCTGATTCCGAAATTTGCCGATCAGGCGCGGATGTAGGTGGGGGTCGCGCGAAATCAGCGCCTGTCTTCCGCCCGGCCCCGGACCGCAGTACGTTGGGCCCGTGCTGAGACGCTACCGACCCACCATCACCATCGTCGTCGGGTTCCTGCTGGGCCTGGTCCTGGCCACGCTGGACAAGATGTTCCCCCCGGGGCACTCGCAGGGTCCCATTGCCGTGATCGCGGTGATCGTCGATTGGACCGCGCCGCCCCTCGCCGGCGCGCTGGTCGCCGCCGCGCTGCTCGTGGCCCAGCGGTACAAGCGCTTGCACGACGCCGAGCGCGCCGCTTCCAAGGTCCTCGCCGAGCGATTGACCGGCACCGAGCGGCGGCAGGCGCTGTGGGTCGTGGCTGCCGCGATCGCGCACGATCTGAAGAACCCGCTGCACAACCTGCAGCTCTTGATGGAGGAGCTGGACGAGGAGTCCGACCCCGGGAAGCGCGGGGAGCTCATCGCGAGGCTGCGCGAGAACGTCGACCGCGCTTCCGTCCGAGTCTCCGAGCTGTCGCGCGCCGGCCGCGCCCCGGAGGAGGTGCAGGAACCGGTCGACCTCGCCATCGCGCTGCAGGAGCTGCAGAAACGCGTGGCCAGCGCGGCTCGCACGAGCGGCACCGAGATCGTCGTCGACTGCCCGCGAGGTCTGGCCGTCCGGGCGGACGCCCTGGCCTTGCGCAGCGCGGTCGAGAACGTGGTGGCCAACGCCCTCGAGGCGCTGCAGCAGAACGGGTCCGGCGGCCGGCTGGCGGTGCGCGCCCGACACCTGGACGGCGTGGTCGAGCTGACGGTGGAGGACAACGGTCCGGGCATCGCCGACGAGGTCCGCCCGCGCCTGTTCATCCCGTTCGCATCCGGGCGCGAGAGCACGGGGCTCGGGCTGGCCATCGCACGGGCGCTCGCCCGCGCCAGCGGCGGCGAGCTGACCTGCACCGACGCGAGGGCCGGCCGGACCTGCTTCCGCTTCACGTTCCAGGGCCCGGCGGCGCAGGGCTCCGACCAACGCCGCTTGCCCCAAGGTCAGCCAAACGAGAGGATGGAAGCGTGACTACTTCAGAAGCTCCCGCCCGGGCCGCCAGCCCGCGGCTGCTGTTGCTCGTCGAGGACGAGGCCGACGCGCGCACCATCCTGGCGCGCCGCCTGCAAGCGTTCGGCTGGAACTGCCTGGCGCACCCGAGCGTCGAGACCGCGCTCCGCGACCCGCAGCTGCGCTACGTGGAGGCGGTGGTCGCGGACGTGGTGTTGGGCGAGGGGCGCATGAGCGGCATCGAGCTGATCCCGGCGCTGCGCAAGGACGACGTGCGCGCACCGGTGGTGCTGGTGACGGCGTTCGCCGACCAGCAGCGGGTCAAGGACGCGCTGAACGCCGGGGCTGCCTACCTGCTCGAGAAGCCCTTCACGACCGAGGCGCTGCGCGGCGTCCTCGACAAGGTGACCAGCGTCGACGTGGACCTGGCCAAGCTGGTCAACAAGGCGCTCTCGAAGGCCCGGCTCACGCGCAAGGAGGAGGAGGTCGCGCGCCTCGTCCTCAAGGGGCTCACCTCCGCCGAGATCGGCGCGATGATGGGCAACTCGGAGAAGACCATCAAGCAGCACCTGACCCAGGTGTACGCGAAGCTCGGCGTCGCCGGCCGCGCCGAGTTCTTCCACCTGGTCTTCCC
>DASWGI010000193.1:0-5267 GCA_036393835.1 Myxococcales bacterium
ACCGGCGCCCACCCACCCGGGGCCGTCTTCCGCTGGGCGGTGCTGGATCGCCTGGCGGGGCGGCGCCGCCGCTCTCCCGCCACGGCGGAGGTTCCCTCCGTCGCTCCCGACCGTGCCCTCCTCGCGACGCCCGCGTCCGTCCCGCGGCTCACCTGGCTGGGCCATGCGAGCTTCCTGGTGCAGCTCGACGGAGCGTCGCTGCTCATCGACCCGATCTTCTCGGACCGGATCGCGGGACTGATCCGCCGCAACGTCCCTGCCCCGCTCTCCGCCCGCGAGCTACCGCGCATCAACGCCACCCTGGTGACCCACAACCACTACGACCACCTGGATACGCCGTCCGTCCGGGCGGTCGGCGCGCGCACGCTGTCCGGCCTGGGCATGTCGCGCTTGGTCCGGTGCGAAGAGCTGGACTGGTGGCAGAGCGCGCAGGTCACCGACCGCGTGCGCGCCACCTTCGTCCCGTCGCAGCACTGGAGCCGCCGCCGCCTTTCCGACACGAACCGCGCGCTGTGGGGTGGATTCGTCGTCGAGGGCCCCAGCGGGCGCATCTACCACTCGGGCGACACGGCCTACTTCGAAGGTTTCGCCGACATCGGGCGACGGTTCCCGGGCCTCGACGCCGCGCTGCTCCCCATCGGCGCCTACGATCCGCCCTGGTTCATGGAGAAGCAGCACATGAACCCGGAGCAGGCGGTGCAAGCCTTCGTCGACCTCGGCGCGCGGCGGCTGGTGGCCATGCACTGGGGGACGTTCAAGTTGACCGACGAGCCGCTCGACGAGCCGCCCCGGCGGCTTCGCGCGGAGTGGCAACGCCGCGGCTTGCCGGAGCAGGCGCTGCGGGTGCCGGCCATCGGGGAGACGCTCGGCGGCGGCATCGCATAGACTGCCCGCCATGCTCGACGTCGAGGCGGCCCGGAGGAACCCGTTCGCGCCAGGCTTGTTCGACGGGCAGGTGGCGCTGGTGACGGGCGGAGGGACCGGCATCGGATACGCGACCGCGCGCGAGCTGCTGCAGCTCGGGGCCAGGGTGGTGATCGCCAGCCGGAGCCGCGATCACCTCGACCCCGCCGCCGCCGAGCTGCGCAAGCTGGGCGACGCGCGCGCCGTCGCCTGCGACATCCGCGAGCCCGCCCAGGTCGCGGCGCTCGTCGACGACGTGCTGCGCGCGCACGGCCGCATCGACGTCCTGGTCAACAACGCCGGCGGACAGTTCCCCGCGCCCGCCCTGAGCACCTCGCCGAAGGGATTCGATGCGGTGGTGCGCAACAACCTGAGCGGCACCTTCTATGTCACGCGCGAGGTGGCGGAGCGCGCGATGGTCCCTCGCCGGTCAGGGGCGATCGTGAACGTGATCGCCAACGTCTACCGCGGCTTCCCCGGCATGGCGCACACCGGCGCCGCGCGCGCGGGCGTCGAGAACCTCACCATGTCCCTGGCGGTGGAGTGGGCCGAGCACGACGTGCGCGTGAACGCCGTCGCGCCCGGGGTGATCCACTCCAGTGGGATGGACCGGTACCCGCCGGAGATGCTCGAGCGCGGCGTCGCGCGCACGCCGCAGAAGCGGCTCGGCACGGTCGAGGAGACGGCGCACGCCATCGTCTATCTCGCCTCGCCGGCGGCGCTGTTCGTCACCGGCGCGACGTTGCGCATCGACGGCGGCGCGGCGCTGTGGGGCGACCTCTGGCAGATCCCGCCCAGGAGCGAGCGATGAACCGCCGGACGGTGCCGCGGCCGGCATGACGGACCGGCTGCGCGACCTGTTCGGCGTCCCACCCGCGGAATTCGTCGCGGCCCGCGACGCGCTCGCCAAGGAGCTGCGAGCCGGGCGCCGCGAGGCCGAAGCCAGCGAGGTCGCGTCGCTGCGCCGGCCGACGGCACCGGTCTGGGCGGTCAACCAGCTCGCGCGCCGCGCGCCGGCGGAGGTCGAAGAGCTGCTCGACTCCTCCGAGCGGGTCCAGAAAGCGCAGCTGCGAGGAGCGGGGGGCGACGAGCTGCGCTCGGCGATGGCCGGGCAGCGCGCCGCGCTGGCGAAGCTGGAACGCGGCGCGGAGCAGGTGCTGCGCGGCGCGGGCCTGCAGGCGTCGCCCGGGGCGATCCGGACGGTGCAGTCCACGTTGCAAGCCGCGGCGACCGGCTCGCGCGAGATGCGCGAGCGGCTGCGGAACGGGACGATGCGGGAGGCCCTGGAGCCGGCCGGGTTCGACGCGCTGCTGAGCGCGGGAATCGCGCCGGCGCGGCGTGCGCCCGCGCACCCGACCTCGCACGCGGCCTCGACCTCGACCCCGACCCCGACTCCGACCTCGACCCCGACCGCCCGCGCACAAGCCGCCTCCAAGCGCGCGGCTCGCGCCGAGGCGCTCGAGGCCAGGCGACGCGCCCAGCAGCAAGCGCGCGAAGAGCGCAAGCGCGCCCGCGACGTGCTTCAGGTCGAGCGCCGGCTGAAAACGCTCGAAGCCCGGGCGGAAGCGGTGGAGCGCGCGGCGAAGGAAGCTCGGGCCGCCGTCGACTCCGCGCGCGCCGACCTCCAGCGCCTGCGCAGCTGACCGCGCCGGGTGTTCCAATGCAAAGCCGCAGCGCCAGCGACTCTGGCGATTACTGTCCCCCGTCCTTCGAGCTGGAGCTTCCGGAGGTGCCGGTGCCTGATCCGGTGGACCCCGTGCTGCTGCTCGAGCCGGTGTCGCCGGACGAGCCGCTGCTGCCGGTCGAGCTGCCGATGCCCGAAGAGCTGCCCGAGCCGCTGCTGCTTGTGTCGCCGGTGGACGAGCTGCCGCTGCCCGTCGACCCCGAAGTGTCACTGGCCCCGGCGTCGGAGGTGCTGCTCCTCGGCGTCGTGGGGCCGCTGCGCCCTTGCGCCTTCGAGCTGCGGCTGGTCGAGCCCGAGCTTCCTGGCGTCGCGCTCGAGCCGGCGTCCGAGTCGGTCGTCCCCTGATCGCCGGAAGTGCCGGTGCTGCCGGTCTGGCCGGCGGTGCCGGACGACTGACCCGAAGTCGACCCGCCGGAACTACCGCCGCCCTGGCCCGACGCGACGCTTGCGACTGCGAGCGATCCCGCCGCGATCAACGTACCTACCACCCTTCGCAAACTCATGTTCCACGCTCCCGGTTGGCCTCCCGACGCGCAAGCTGCGGCAGCAGGGGAGGCAGCGCGAGATCGGCGCGCACGCAATTTGCGGGTGGGGGGACGCTACCGCCGCTGGTAGGTGCCCATCAGCTCGGCGCTGCCCAGCAGGTGCCCCTGCATCTCGCGCTGCAGGCGTTGCCGGTCGGGCTTCTCGAGGTCCGGCAGCACCGTGTTGAGCGCCTGCAGCCGGAAGAAGTAGCGGTGGCGGCCGATGGGCGGGCAAGGTCCGCCCCATCCGGTCCGCTTCCAGTCGTTCAACCCCTGCAGCGTGCCGGGCGGCAGGTCGGCCTCCCGCAAGCCCTCCGGAAGCACCTGGGTCGACGGCGGAAGGTCGTAGAGGATCCAGTGCACCCAGTCCATGCGCGGCGCCTTTGGATCCGGCGCGTCGGGATCGTGCACGATCAACGCCAGGCTCTTTGCGCCCTGCGGGACGCCGCCGAAGCGCAGCTCCGGCGAGATGTCCTCGCCGTCGCAGGTGTAGCGCCTGGGAATCTCCCCGCCGTTCTCGAACGCGGGTGAGCTGATGGTCAACGCCACGGCTGCCTCCTTTCCACGGCCAGACACGCCTCGCGTCCGGAACTTGACGCGGCCGGCGGCTGGAATGCATCCATAACGTCCTCGCTGGGAAAGCGCAGCGCCGCCCTATCGGCGACGACTGGTCCAGCGTTGCCAATCATGCCGCGCCTCTTCGTCGCGCGGCGAGCCGCCCCACCACCCCCGTGAACGAGGTACGCCCATGAAATCGCACACGACTTATCTCAAGATGAACGTCCCGGAGCGGATGGGCTTCGTGAACATCACCGCGCGCGTGGCCGATGCCGTCCGGGAAAGCGCCGTGCGCGAGGGACTCTGCCTCGTCAACGCCATGCACATCACGGCCAGCGTGTTCATCAACGACGACGAGCCCGGCCTGCTCGAGGATTACAAGCGCTGGCTGGAGCAGCTCGCGCCTTACGATCCCAGCCCGCAGCGCTACCACCACAACCGCACCGGCGAGGACAACGGGGACGCGCACCACAAGCGGCAGGTGATGGGGCGCGAGGTGGTCGTCGCCGTCACGGCCGGCAAGCTGGACTTCGGCCCCTGGGAGCAGGTCTTCTACGGCGAATTCGACGGCCGGCGCGAGAAGCGGGTGCTCATCAAGGTGATCGGCGAATGAGCCTCACTGGAAACTCCCAGCGCACGCCGTCCTCTGCGTCGCCGCCGGCGTCCGGCGTTCCGCCGTCGGTGCCGCTCGCCCAGCGAGGCGTTCTTGCCACCGACTAGGCCCACGTCCGGCAGGCCGACGTCCGAGAACCAGCGAACGAAGCGCATGCATGCCCCTCCTCCGGCAGGAGGTAGTCACGCCCGCGCTGCGCTGCCACGCATCGGTCGTCTTCTGGACAGGCCGTCCCCCGCCCGCCCGGTGCAGGTGGGTCGCAGAGGTCCCACCTTAGCCGCGGCGAGGGGGCAAACACGTTGGAGGATCTCAGCATGCGACGGATGTGGTGGCTGGCGACGATCCCCGCCCTGGCGCTCGGGTGCGCTTCGGGCTCCTCGAACCAACTGAAGATGAGCGAGGCGACGCAGACGCAGACGCAGGCGCAGCAAGCCCTGCAACGCGCCGCCGACGCGCAGAAGCAAGCTCTGGTGGACCAGCAGAAGGCGGAGCAGCTCCAGC
Organism: Myxococcales bacterium; assembly: GCA_036393835.1. Taxonomy (GTDB): domain Bacteria; phylum Myxococcota; class Myxococcia; order Myxococcales; family 40CM-4-68-19; genus VBKO01. Next base: position 4,784 of record DASWGI010000193.1, read on the forward strand.
AGGAAGTGATGCAGAAGCAGAAGGACCTGGCCGACGCCCAGGCGAGGCTGACCGCGCAGAGGGCCAAGGCCGAGCAGGCCCAGCGCGAGGCGCAGCGGCTCAGCGCCGACGCACAGCGCGAGGCCCAGTTCCAGCAGGAGCAGGCCATGCAACTGCAGCGCCGCCAAGCGCAGCAGCGCCAGAGCCAGTCGAACCAGAGCAACACGACGGACCAGAGCAACACGTCGGACCAGAGCAACACGTCGAACCCGAAACAGTAACGACAAAATGGCACCACGGAGAGCTCTCCGTGGTGCGATCTCTTTGGCTCGCGCGCTATGTGCGGCGGGTGGTCGACTCGGCGACCATCTCCTCGATGCGCCCCAGCGCCGTGTCGACCTCCGCCTGCGGGGGCCCGAACGAGAAGCGCGTGTAGCTGCGGAAGCGCGAGGCGCGGTGGCTGCGCCGCTTGCCGGGGTTCACGTCGAAGAACTCGCCGGGGACG
>DASWGI010000194.1:0-6795 GCA_036393835.1 Myxococcales bacterium
ACGGTTGAAGAATCCAAAACCATGGTCACGGAGCTGGTCACGGTGGAGGGCATGCGATTCGATCGCGGGTATCTCTCGCCCTACTTCGTCACCGACCCGGAGCGGATGGAAGTGGTCCTCGAGGATCCGTACATCCTCATCCACGAGAAGAAGATCTCGTCGATGAAGGACCTGCTCCCGCTGCTCGAGCAGGTGGCGCGCGCGGGCAAGCCGCTCTTGATCATCGCCGAAGAGGTCGAGGGTGAGGCGCTCGCGACCCTGGTGGTCAACAAGCTGCGTGGCACGCTCAACGCCGCCGCCGTCAAGGCGCCCGGCTTCGGCGACCGCCGCAAGGCCATGCTCGAGGACATCGCCACGCTTTGTGGTGGCAAGATGATCGCCGAGGACCTGGGCAACAAGCTGGAGAACGTGCAGCTCGCGGACCTGGGGCGCGCCAAGCGCGTTACCGTGGACAAGGACAACACCACCCTCGTCGACGGCGGCGGCAAGAAGAGCGACATCGAGGCGCGCGTGAAGCAGATCCGGGCGCAGATCGAGGAGACCACCTCGGACTACGACCGCGAGAAGCTGCAGGAGCGCCTGGCCAAGCTGGTCGGCGGCGTGGCGGTCATCAACGTCGGCGCGGCCACCGAGACCGAGATGAAGGAGAAGAAGGCCCGCGTCGAGGACGCGCTGCACGCGACCCGCGCGGCGGTCGAGGAAGGCATCGTCCCCGGCGGCGGCGTGGCGTACCTGCGCGCCTCCAAGGCGCTCGACGGCCTCAAGCTCGAGCTGGGCGAGAAGTTCGGCGTCGACATCATCCGCAAGGCGCTGGAGGAGCCCATCCGCTGGATCGTGCAGAACGGCGGCTGGGAGGGCAGCATCGTGGTGAACAAGGTCAAGGAGGGCCAGGGCGCGTTCGGGTTCAACGCGGCCACCGGCGAGTACGAAGATCTCCTGGCGGCGGGCGTGATCGACCCCACCAAGGTCTCGCGCTTCGCCCTGCAGAACGCGTCCAGCGTCGCCTCCCTGATGCTGACCACCGAGGCGATGGTGGCCGAGCGTCCGAAGGAGGAGAAGGAGTCCTCCGTCTCCGGCCCCCACGGGATGGGGATGTAGCCAGCAGCACTCTTCTGAGGAGTTCACGAAGGCCCGCGGGGAGCGATCTCCGCGGGCTTTCGCGCTTCGCGAGGCAGGTCTGCTCGCGACGTGCGAGACTGCTGGTGATGGATCTGGAACTCGCCGGCCGGCGCGCGCTTCTCCTCGGGGCGGGCCGCGGGCTGGGCGGCGCGGCGGCAGTCGCCCTGGCGCGGGAGCGAGCGTCCGTTGCGCTGGTCGCGCGCACCCGGGCCGCGGTGGAAGAGCGTGCGCGCCTGTGCCGTGAGGCAGGAGCGCCGCAGGCCCGCGCCATCACAGCGGATGCGACCGATCCGGCGCAGCTCGAGCGCGCGGTCCACGACGCCGCCGCCGGGCTCGGCGGCCTGGACGTGCTGGTGACGCTGGTCGGCGGCAGCCAGCCGGGCGGCGTCGAGATGGACGACGCCGGCTGGGCTTCGGCGCTGGACCGGAACCTCTGGCCGGCGATCCGCGCCACCCGCCTGGCCCTCCCGCTGCTCGAGGCGTCGGCGCGCGAACGGGGCGCCCTGCCGCCGGCGTCGGTCGACGCGCCGGGCAGCCGCCAGCAGAGCGTCGTCCTCCACGTCGCCAGCATCTGGGGGCGCGAGGGCGGCGGCTCGATGAGCTACAACGCCGCCAAGGCGGCGCTCATCAGCCTGGCGCACGAGCAGGCGCGCGAGCTGGCGCCGCGCGGCGTGCGGGTGCTGTCGCTTGCGCCGGGAAGCGTGCTGCACCCGGGCGGCTCGTGGGAGCGCCGGCTGCGCGGCGATCCGCAAGACGTCGCCGAGTTCGTGCGACGCGAGATCCCGTTCGCGCGGTTCGGCACGGCCGAGGAGGTCGGCGACACCATCGCGTTCCTCTGCAGCCCGCGGGCGAGCTGGATCGCGGGCGCCTGCGTGGTCGTCGACGGGGGCCAGTCGCGGTCCTTTTGACCCGGCCGGGCATCCTACGCGGCATGAAGAGTGTGAAAATCTACACGACCCCCTACTGCCCTTATTGCGTGCGCGCCAAGCGCCTGCTCGAGCGCAAGGGCGTCCCGTACGAGGAGATCGACGTGGCGGACGACGACCGGGCGCGCATCGACCTCGCCGAGCGCACCGGCCGCCTCACCGTGCCGCAGATCTTCATCGGCGAGGAGCACGTGGGCGGATCGGACGACCTCCACGCGCTGGAGCAGGAGGGCAAGCTGGACGCGATGCTCCAGTAGGCGTCAGTCGAACAAGGCCCGCGCGAGCGCATTGCTGGCGGTGACGATCCGGGGCGCGTCGATCAGCGTGGGCGCGGATCCGAGGGCCAGCACGGCGAGGAACAGCGCGACGCGGCGGGCTCGGTCCGCCACCTCGTCGATCAGCAGCAAAGGCGGAATCGACACGGTCGCCGCCATTGCGAAGGCGAGCGCGGGCGGGAGACCGTTGAGGTAGTACGCGGCCCCGAGCGCCGCGACCGCGGCGGCATGGAAGACGTCGCGCCCGTTTCCCGCGTACCACCGGCCCCGCGCCACCTCCGCCAGCGTGCGCGACAACTCGAACAAGCCCGCTCCCAGCAGGACGGCCACCGCGCCGACGGCCAGACCGGCGCCGGGAGGCAGCCGGCGTGCGTAGCTCCCGAGCGGCTCCACGGGAGCGGTCATAGCGCATCTTTCGACCCGGCGATGCAGCCCGCGGCCCGTGGTATGGATCCGCGCCGTGCGCCCTCCGCTCCTCGCGCTCCTGGCGCTGTGCGGCTGCATCGAGAGGCCCTGGCAGGACGCGCCGCAGAAGCGTGACGTCGACCGCGGCGCGCTCTCCGACGTGCTGCTCACCGCGGTCCCGCCGGGCCTGACGCCCGTGGGCGCCGTGTTCGGCGGCTCCGCCGAGCTGGTCGGGTACCGGCTGGAGCCCGCGGCGCTGGTCCCCGGGCAGCGCGCGCGCCTGACGCTGGTCTGGCGCTGCCGCGCCGAGATGGACACCTGGCGCATCTTCGTCCACCTCGATGACAGCGCGGGCAGCCGCGTCCACGCCGAGCACGATCCCGCCGGCGGCCGCTACCCGACCGACGCCTGGCGGCCCGGCGATCTGATCGCCGACCCCATCGTGTTCACGCCGGGGACCAATCCGCTCCGCTTCTACGTCGGGTTCTACACACAAGGTGAAAACCGGCTGCACCTCGACTCCCCGGGGCGCGGGCGTGACGACGGCAAGGACCGCCTCCTCGCCGGCGTCCTGCCGGCGGGCCGATGAAGCGCGCCTGGGCCGTCCTGCTCGCCTGCGCGGCGCTGCCGGCGGGGGCGCACCAGCAGAGCGTCTCGGTGGGGGAGCTGGACGTCCGCGGCGAGCGCGTCTCGGCGCGGCTGCGCTTCGCGGGCGCGGACCTCGCCGCGCTCCTGCGGCTTTCGCAGGGTCCCGACGGCACGTACACGCAGCAGGGCGTGGACGCGGTGCTGCCGGCGCTCCTGCACCTGACGCTCGACGAGTACGCGGTGGCGACACCCGACGGTCCGTGCCGGCGGGACGCCGGCGGGCGTGCCGAGGTGGAAGGCGGCGACGGTATCGTGGTGGAGGGGGTCTGGACCTGCGCCAAGGAGGTCGAGGCGCTGCGCGTGCGCGCGGGGTTCCTCGAGGTCCTGCCACCGGGTCACGCGCACCTGGCCAAGGTGTCGTTCGCCGACGGGCAGGTCTCGCAGCGCGTGGTGCAGGCCGACTCGCCGCGGTTCGACGTCGAGCGTCGCGCCGGCTTCTGGACCGCCGCGGGACGGTTCCTGCGGCTGGGGATCGAGCACATCTTCACCGGCTACGACCACATCGCGTTCCTCATCGGCCTCCTGCTCCTGGGAGGGAGCTTCAAGGAGCTGGTGCAGATCGTCACCGCGTTCACGGTGGCGCACTCGATCACGCTGGCGCTCGCCACGCTGGCGGTGGTGAATCCCACGCCGCGCCTGGTGGAGCCACTCATCGCGGCGAGCATCGTCTACGTCGCCGCGGAGAACCTGTGGGCGCTCCGCCGGGGGACGCGCGCGGCCACCTTGCGGCACCGCTGGATGCTCACCTTCGCCTTCGGCCTGGTGCACGGTTTCGGCTTCGCCAGCGTGCTGCGCGAGCTGCACCTGCCGCGCTCCGGGCTGGCGGCGGCGCTCGTGACGTTCAACCTCGGCGTCGAGGTCGGCCAGGTCTGCATCGTGGCGCTCGCGGTTCCGTTGCTCGCCGCGCTGCGAAGGACGCGCTGGTTCGAGACGGTCGGCGTGCGGGTCTGCTCGCTCGCGGTCGGCTGCCTCGGCCTGACCTGGCTGGTGCAGCGGATCGGCTCCTGAGCAGAGCCGATCCGCGAGGGGCCGTTCAGGGCACGAAGAGGTTCGCGCAGTGGCCAGCCTGCGCCGAGCCCGCCTTGATCTCCCCGCCGCGAGGAATGCACTGCGAGGGCGGCAACGCCGTCTTTTCCTCGACCGCCTTCACCAGCAGATCGAACGCCCGCTGCGCGTGCGGCTGGATGAGCTCCAGCTGCGTGAAGGTGTTACTGAAGTTCTCGATGTGGTTCCCGTTCTGCACCTCGTACAGGCGGTACGCCGGCTTGTCATCGCCGTCGTCGTCGGCGCGCTCCGCCTGCGCTTCTGCCACCTTGCGCGCGTAGGCGCGGGCGTGGCGGTCGATCGGGAGCAGGCCGTCCATGGTGCCCGCGACCGTGATGAGCGGCCTGCGGATGCGGCCCGTCGTCGCGAACGCGGCCAGCTGCGCGCCGACGTCGCTCACCGAAAGGCGGGCGATGTAGTTGTAGGTGCCGGTGCCCGCGCCGTACGTGTCGTAGGTCGGATCGAGGCGCTTCTGCCACTGGCACTGCGTCACTTCCCAGAACGCGGCGCTGTAGGAGGCCCACAAGGACGCCGTGCCGCTCACGATGTCGGGCGGGTAGCCGGCGGCGCGGATGTTCTTCGCCGCGGTGCTGTCCGCGCTGAATCCGGAGGTCCTGTAGTCAGGAAAGTTGAGGATGGCCGGCGGCAGATCGGTCAACAGATTCGGCGCGCCCGCGTCGACGTAGGTTCCCTCCCAGTCCACGCCGCCGTCGAACAGTCCGGGGAACAGCTCGACGGCGCGGCGCACCTGGTACCCGCCGTTCGATGTGCCGACCGCGTAGGTGCGGCGGGCTTCGCGACCGTAGCGCGACTCGACGCCGCGGCGCGCGAGCATCGCCGCCTGGGCCATGAAGCTCGCCCACCGGGTGAACGGCTGGCCCGGGTCGTTGTCGAAGAAGTGCACGAACACTCCCGAGTCGGGGTTCAGGCGGCAGCCGAGAGGATCGGTCGCGGTCGTCAGCCGCAGGTTGAGCACGCCCTTGTTCTGCGAGGCGTACGCGTAGCCCTTCTGAACGAGGTAATCGCTCCAGGCGAAGTCGCCGTTGAACTCGCTGCGAGTCCCGGAGGCGCCGGCCACGACCAGGCGTCCGTTCCAGTCGTTCGGAAGCCGCAGCAGGAACCGCCCCTGACCCGTCGGATCGCTGGCAATCCGCGCCTGCGCCTGCACGCCCGGGACCGCCTTCGTGATGGGCGTCCTTTTCGGCGGATCGGGCGAGATGACGCCGCGGTCGGTCTGGGGCGTGAACGCGAAGAGCGCCAGACCCGGAATGGAGTTGTTGGCCGGCGTCGTCGCCGGGTTGTTCGTCGTCAGGTCGGCGCTCTGGACGCAGGTCGCGTCGGCGAGCCGGTCGCCGAAAGCGGCCAGCAGGCGCGTGCACGGGTCTTTCGAGTCGGCGAACGCAGCGGCGGACGAAAGCACGGCGACACAGCACGCAACTTGGATGCGCATTGGAGGTTCCTCTAGTCGGGAGTCGGAGGGCGGTGGCCATCATGCCCTGAGGCACCCGGCATTGCCAAGCGCCGCGGGAGCGCTTCAGGCTTCACCGCTCACGACGAGCTGCTCGCCAGGCAGCTCCAGTCCGGCCGCGGTGGAGAACCGGGCCCATTCGCGGGCGATCTCGTCCCAGGCCTCCTCGCGCTGCGCCTCCGGGAGAAGTCCCAGCAGCGCGAGGAAGGGAGGGAATTCGCGTCCCGAGCGGAGCGCCTCATCGAAGGAGGGAAACACGCGCGGGGCGGGCACCGATTGCAGCCGGATGCGCGCGAACCCTCCGGCGCGCAGCGCGTCCGCGAGCGCCGCTCGGCTGCACAGCGAGAACGCCTGCACGACCTCGGGCGGAGGCAATGGGATCGCGCGACGCCTGCGGACAGCGGCGATGGGCGCTCCGTGGAAGGGGTTGCGCTCCAGCGGTCCCCACACAGACGCGGCGAAGCGTCCGCCCGGACGCAGCGCGGTGCGCACGGCGCGCAGGGCGCGGGGCAAGTCGGGGACGAACATGAGGCAATTGCGCGAGATCGCCGCATCGAAGGAGCCGGGCGGGAGGTCGAGGTCCTCGGCGCGCACGGCGCGCGTGCTCACGTTCGTGAAACCCGCCTCGCGCGCCAGCCGGGCGGCCACTTCCAGCATCGGAGCGGAGGCGTCGGTCGCGAGCACGCTCCCTGCCGGACCGACGCGCGCGGCGGCGAGCAGCGCGGCGTCGCCCGTCCCGGATCCGACCTCCAGCGCGCGCACGCCCGGGCCGATCCCGGCCTGGGCGAACAGCAGCTCGGTCACGAAGGCGAGGGATTGCTGGCGTTGGGCGAGCGACGCTTGCCAGCTCGCCGCGCCCTCGGCGGTCGACCACGCTCCCGGCGGTGTCATGGCCGGAGCATAGCGGAAA
>DASWGI010000195.1:0-5479 GCA_036393835.1 Myxococcales bacterium
CCACAGACGCGCGACCGGCAGCGGCGCGAGGAACTCGCGGACGCCACCCTCGGGAACGACCACCAGCCCGTCGGGCTTGCGCAGGTCCGAGGCGATCTTGGCGGCGAACTTCACCTCGGCGACGCCCACCGAAGCGGTGAGTCCCAGCTCGGCGCGGATGCGGTCCTTGATCCGGCGCGCCTGCTCCACGGGCGCGCCGTGCAGCGCGACGGAACGCGTGACGTCGAGGAACGCCTCGTCCAGGGAGAGTCCCTCCACCTCGGGGGTGAAGGCGTGGAAGATGCGGAAGACTTCCTCGCTCACCTCGGAGTAGCGATCGAAGCGCGGAGGAACCACGAGCAGATCGGGGCACAGGCGCAGCGCGCGCGCCATCGGCATCGCGCTGCGGATGCCGAACGGACGGACCGCGTAGCTCGCCGCGAGCACCACGCCTCGCCGCGCGCTGCCGCCCACCACCAGCGGCTTGCCGCGCAGGGAGGGGTCGTCGCGCTGCTCCACGGACGCGTAGAAGGCGTCCATGTCGACGTGGAGGATGGCGCGCCGCACGCCTGGCATCATACCTTTGCCAGCGATTGGAACCTCTCCGGGCCATCGACAACCGCGTGCGGCGCTGGCTGTTCGGCCGCGACTTCGCCGTCTGGTACGAACCGCGCTACCGGCTTCCGCTGCCCAGCCTGGAGGCGCGCACGGGGCTCGACACGCGCCGCGCGGACTTCGCCGCCTGGTTCCTGCTGGACCGCGGCGCCGTGCGGCCGTCGCGGGTGCGCAGGCCCGCGCGAATCGCCTACGACGACCTGGCGCGCGTGCACGCCCCCGAGCTGCTCGAGTCGCTCGACCGGCCGGAGACGCTGGCCCGCATCTACTCGGTCGACCCGGGCGACGTCCGTCCCGAGGAGCTGATGACCACGGTCCGCCTCGCCTGTGGCGCGACGTTGCAGGCCGCGCGGTCCTGCTTGCGCCCGCGGCCGCGCAGCGTCGCGCGCCGCGAGCTGAACCTCTTCGGCGGGTTCCACCACGCGGGCCGGGCGCGCAACGGCGGGTTCTGCCCGGTGAACGACGTGGCGGTCGCCGTGGCAGCGTTGCGCCACCAAGGATTTCGCGGGCGGGTGGCCGTTCTGGACCTCGACGCGCACCCGCCGGACGGGACCGCGGACTGCCTGCGCGACGACGCGGAGGTCTGGATCGGATCGATCTCGGGCGCGGACTGGGGACCGCTGCCCGGAGTGGACGAGACGGTCTTGCCGGAGCGCGCGGGCGACGCGGAGTACCTGGGCGCGCTCGACGCGCTGCTCGAGCGCATGCCCCCGGCGCAGCTCGCCTTCGTGCTGGCCGGCGGCGACGTGCTGGCGGGCGACGCGCTGGGAAAGCTGGGCCTCTCGCTGCAGGGAACGCGGGAGCGCGACTTCCGCGTGGCGGACGCGCTGTTCCGCGTCCCGAGCGTGTGGCTCCCCGCCGGCGGCTACGGTCCGGACGCGTGGAAGGTCCTGGCGGGCACCGGCCTCGCGCTCGGGACGCGGTCGCGGGCGAAGGTGCCCGAAGGCTACGACCCGCTCGCGCGGCGCTACTCGCGCATCGGGGCGCGGCTCACGCCGGCGGAGCTGGGCCCTCCGGCCGGGGAGGACGAGCTGCTGCTCGCGGAGTTGGGGCAGCGGAGCGCGCGGCCGCTCCTGCTCGGGACCTACAGCGCGGAAGGGCTCGAGCTCGCCCTGGCGCGGTACGGCCTGTTGGGCGAGCTGCGCCGGCTGGGCTACGGCCCGTTCCGCGTCACCGTGTCCAACGTCGCGGTCGGAGATCGCGCGCAACTCTTCGGGCGCGGCGAGGACGGCGAGGAGCACCTGCTCATCGAGTGCGTGCTGGAGAAGCGCGAGGTGGCCGGCGAGCCCGTGCTCTACGTGCACTGGCTCACGCTGCGCCACCCGCTGGCGCGGTTCTCGGCGCAGCGGCCGCCGCTGCCGGATCAGGAGGTGCCGGGGCTGGGGCTCGCGCGAGAGATGACCGCGCTGTTCGGGCGGATCGCCGAGCGGCTGGGGCTCGCGGGCGTCGCCTTCCGGCCGGCCGGGTTCCACACCGCGTACGCCGGGCGCGGGCAGCTTCGCTTCGTGGATCCCGGGAGGCAGGGGCGGTTCGAGGCCTTGGTGCGCGACCTCGCCGGCATCCCGCTGCCGGCGGCGACGGCGGCGGTGGCCTCCGGGCAGGTGCTCCTCGACGGGGAGCCGTACCGCTGGGAAGCCGACGAGATGGTCCTCTGGCGGGCGCCGCACCCCCAGGACGAGCAGGCGATCGCCGCCGCGCGCGAGGCTGCCCGGTTCAGCGTCCGCGCGGGCTAGGGCACCGCGGTCGGGCGGCGGCCGGTCAGGAAGTTCAGCACGATCATCACCAGGCCGACGATGAGCCAGGTGGATCGCCCAGAAGGTCATCTTGAAGGCCAGACCGATGAGCCACAGCACGATCAGGATGATGCCGATGATCGCGAGCATGCGCGCACCTCCTCGGCGTTCAACATGGATCGCGCTCTGCCGGTGTGCCTGCCCGGCTGCCCGCCCAGTCGCCGCCGATAGGGCGGCGCTGTGCTTTGGAGCGCGGAATCGAGATGCGCTTTTACCGTCCGTCGATGTAGGTCTGCAGCTGCTCGATGAGGAACTGCTTCTCGTCGAGCATCAGCTGGATGACGTCGCGCATGGAGACGATCCCGACCACCTTGCCGCCGTCCTCGACCAGGAGGTGCCGGGTGAAATGGTCGCGCATCGTGTTCGCGCACTCGCTCTCGCTCGACCGGGTCGGGATGGTGGGCAGGTCGGTGCGCATCGCCTCGCCGATGGGCATCGAGCCCGAGTCGCCGCGCGCCAGCACGCGCCCCACCAGGTCGCGCTCGGTGACCAGGCCGATGATCCGGCCGCCCTCGCGGACGGCGACGGAGCCGACCTTGCGGTCCGCCATCAGCCGCGCCGCCTCGCGGCAGGGCGTCATGGAATCGAGCGCGATCACGTCGCGCGTGACGTGCCTCTCGATGCTCGCCATGGTGCCTCCCAGTCGCCGCCGGATAGGGCGGCGCTGCGCTTTTCATGCCCCGGACATCATTGCATGAGTTGTTGTAAGGATGCCTCCGTCCGCGGAGTCAAGGCCGGCCGGGCGTGCGTTCGCTCGTGGACGGCGTACGCCGGGGGTCGGCAGTAGCGGCCCCGGGGAGCAAAATGTCGAGGTCCGGGCCGAGCCGTGGCACGTTCAACGGAGAGGAGGGGGAATGGACTCAATCGCGGAAAACGTCGTGTTCCAGGTCGTCGGGTTGGCGGTGGTGGTCTTCGAGCTCGCCGCCTTGTGGAAGGTCTTCAAGAAGGCCGGAGAGCCGGGCTGGGCATCGATCGTGCCGCTCTACAACCTCTGGGTGCTCCTGCGGATCAGCGGCAAGCCCGGGTGGTGGATCATCCTGATGCTCATCCCGCTCGTGAACATCGTGGTGGGCATCCTCGAGGCGGTCGCACTGGCGAGGGCTTTCGGGAAAGGGGGCGGGTTCGCCGCGGGCCTCATCCTTTTGCCCGTCATCTTCTACCCGGTCCTGGCCTGGGGCGACGCGCAGTACCAGGGCGGCGGGGCGCCGGTCGACGCCTTGGCCGCGTAGGACGAGCTGTCCCGGCGCTGCGGTAGAACGCAGCACCGTGGACCTGGTTGCCCATCTCGATCGGCTGCGCGTCCTCCTCGACGCGGAGCGCGAGGCCGAAGAGGAGCGTTTCGCGCAGGCGACCGCGAAGCTCTCGCTCGCCGAGCGCGCCGCGCGGGGGATGGCCGCGGTGGACTTGCAGGCGGCGGACGAGGAGGCGCTCGCCGGGCGCGCGCTGGTCACCTTCGCGCCGGCGCCGGGTCGCGATCCGGGAGGCGCCCAGATCGGGGTCGGCTCGCCGGTCCGCGTGGTGCAGCGGCGCGAGGTGCCGGAGGACGCGCCGTCCGGGATCGTCGCGCGAAGGACGCGCGGGCGGATCGCCGTCGCGTTCGATCAGCCCCCGCCCGACTGGGTCACCGAAGGCCGGGTCGCGCTGGAGCTGCTCCCCAGCGCGGTGACCTACGAGCGCCTCGCGGGAGCGCTGCGGCGGATGTCCGAGGCGCCGCGGTGGCAGGGTCCGCTGCGAGGCGAGCCTCTCCGCTTCCTGCAGACCGGGCGCGGTCCGCGGCTCGCCCACGCCCTCAACCCCGAACAGGCGCAGACGCTCGAGCTGGCCGACCGCGCCGAGGACCTCATGCTGGTGCACGGGCCGCCGGGCACCGGGAAGACCACGGTGCTGGTGGAGGTCATCCGGCGGGCCGCCGCGCGGGGCGAGTCGGTGCTGGCGTGCGCGCCGTCCAACCTCGCCGTCGACAACCTCGTGGAGCGGCTCGCCGCCGCGGGCCTCGATCCGGTGCGCATCGGCCATCCGGCGCGGGTGCTTCCCGCGGTGCTCGAGCACACGCTGGAGGCGCGCGTGCGCGAGCACGAGGAGGCGAAGCTGGCGGTGCGGCTCGTCAAGGACGCGCTGCAGCTCCGCCAGGCCGCGCGGAAGCAGCGCTCGAAGCGCGGGCCGGGCCGTTTCTCCGAGTCGCGCGCGCAGGAGCGCGAGGCCCGCGCGCTGCTCGCCGAGGCGCGCGAGCGGGAGGACCGCGCCGAGGCCGACGTGCTGGAGCGCGCGCAGGTGGTGCTGGCCACCTTGACGGGCGTCGAGTCCAACGCCTTGTGCGAGCGGCGCTTCGACCTCGCGGTGATCGACGAGGCGACCCAGGCCGTGGAACCCGCCGCGTACCTCGCCCTGCTCAAGGCGGATCGAGCCGTCCTGGCGGGCGATCACCTGCAGCTCCCGCCCACCGTGCTGAGCGAGGCGGCGCAGTGGGGCGGCCTGGCGATCTCGCTCTTCGAGCGGCTGGCACAGGCACGCGGCGACGCGATGGTCACCCTGGCCGAGCAGCACCGGATGAACGAGCGCATCATGCGCTACCCGTCCGATGCACTGTACGGCGGCAGGCTGCGCGCGCACCCCTCCGTCGCCCGGCACGCGCTTGACGAGGCGCCGCTGGAGGTGATCGACACCGCTGGCCGGGGATTCGACGAGGAGACGCCGGAGGGCTCGGAGAGCAAGGTGAACCCCGGCGAGGCGGAGCTCGCTGCGGCCGAAGCGCAGAGGCTGCTCGACCGTGGCGTCGCGCCGCGGGACGTGGCGGTGATCGCGCCGTACGACGCGCAGGTGCAGCTGCTCAGGCAGCGCCTCGCGGCGCACCCCGACCTCGAGGTGGACACCGTCGACGGGTTCCAGGGCCGCGAGAAGGAAGCGGTGATCGTCTCGCTGACGCGCAGCAACGAGGCGGGCGAGCTGGGCTTCCTGACCGACATCCGCCGGATGAACGTGGCGCTCACCCGCGCCCGCAAGAAGCTGGTGGTGGTGGGCGACGGCGCCACCGTGCGGCGCCATCCCTTCTACGACGGCTTCTTCCGCTACGCCGAATCCATCGGCGCCTGGCA
>DASWGI010000196.1:0-9164 GCA_036393835.1 Myxococcales bacterium
CCGACGGGGCGGCCCTCGGGATCGACGACGGGGAGTTGGTCGATCTGGCCCTCGCGGAGGATCTCGGCGGCGGTGACGGCCAGGTCGTCCGGGCCCACGGTGCGCGGGTTCCGGCCCATGACGGCGGACACCGAGCGGGTGAAGTCCACGTCGTTCTGCTGGACCAGGCGGCGCAGGTCGCCGTCGGTGAAGATGCCGACCAGCTTCCCTGACTCGTCCACCACGCTCGCCGCTCCGGGCCGTCCCACCGTGCTCATGACCGCGGCGGTCTCCCGCAGGCTGGTGTCCCCGCTGACCGTCGGGTTCGCCGCGCCCGTCCGCATCACCTCGCGCACGCGGAGCAGCCGCCTGCCCAGCGAGCCGGCCGGATGCAGCTCGGCGAACTGCTCGGGCGAGAAGCCGCGCCGGTGCAGGACCGTCATCGCCAGGGCATCCCCTAGCGCGAGGAGCGCGACCGTGCTGGTCGTCGGCGCGAGGCCCAGCGGGCACGCCTCCGGGACGGGGCCGATCTCCAGGACCACGTCCGCGGCCGCGGCCAGCGAGCTCTTCTGGCCGCCGGTGACCGCGATGATCGGGGCGCCCATCCGCTTGAGCGCCGGCAGCAGCCGCAAAATCTCTTCTGTTTCCCCGCTGTTCGATAGCGCGAGCACCAGGTCCCCGGGCACCAGCCGCCCCAGGTCTCCGTGCAGCGCCTCGGCGGGGTGCAGGAACAGCGACGGCGTCCCGGTGGACGCGAACGTCGCGCTGATCTTCTGCGCGATGAACCCGGGCTTTCCCATCCCGGTGACCACCACTCGCCCCGAGCAGGCCAGGATGCGCTCCACCGCCTCGGAGAAGTCGCCGTCGATGCGGGCGCAGAGCTGCTCGATGGCCGCCGCCTCGGCGCGCAGGACGCCGCGGGCGTACTCGGCTGGATCGGCGGCGGAGGCGGTCTTGCGCTCCTCCACCTCGGCGAGCCGTCTGCGGGGATTCGATGCCATCGGGGAGCGCGCGTGCCTTACCACGCCAGTGCGGGTTCGTCACCTCTGCGACACGGCTTGACGCGGCGCGCCCCAAGCCCTATCTGAATGAGCCCTCATTCAGCCGGGGCGTCCGGCTGGACCGAGGGACCCGAGGGAGCGCGAGACGGCCACCTTGCAGGCGCGAGAGCAGCGGAACGACAAGCGCGCGCGGATCCTCGACGCGGCGGTGAAGGTGTTCGCGGAGCGCGGCTACTTCAGCTCGACCGTCGCCGAGATCGCGCGCGCGGCGGGTGTCGCGGACGGCACCATCTACCTGTATTTCAAGAGCAAGGACGACCTGCTGCTGCGCCTCTTCGACGAGAAGATGACGCAGCTCCTCGCCGAGGCGAAGGCGGCGCTGGCCGAGGAGCGCGACGCGCCCTCGCGCCTCAAGCGCTTCATCCAGCTGCACTTCTCGCTGGTGGAGAAGAACCCCGACCTCGCCTCGGTGCTGGTCGTCGAGCTGCGGCAGAGCGCGCAGTTCCTCAAGTCCGCTGACCGGCAGAAGCTCGGGGCGGCCTACCTCGACCTCATCGCGCAAGTGGTCAGGGACGGACAGGAGAAGGGCGAGCTGACCGCCTCGGTCTCGCCCGGCACGGCCAAACGGGCCATCTTCGGCGCTCTCGACGAGCTGGCCCTGGGATGGCTCCTCTCGGGGCGCCGCGCGTCGCTGAAGAAGACGGGGCACGAGGTCGCGGAGTGGCTCGTCCGCGGGCTCGTCCCGCATGACACCGGAGGTAGAGAGTGAAGATCCTGGTCACCATCAAGCGGGTCGAGGACTACGAGTCCAAGATCAAGGTCAAGCCCGACAACAGCTGGATCGTCACGGACGGCGTGAACTACAGGGCCAATCCGTTCGATGAGATCGCCGTGGAAGAAGCGCTCCGGCTTCGCGACACGAACATGCCGTCGGAAGTGGTCGTGGTGAGCGTCGGCCCGGCCGCGGCGGGGGCCGAGATTCGCAGCGGGCTCGCGATGGGCGCCGACCGCGGCATCCTGGTCAAGCACGACGCGTTCGTGGATTCCGACGGCGTGGCGCGCGTGCTGAAGGCGGTGATCGACACGGAGAAGCCGGACCTGGTGCTGATGGGCAAGCAGGCGGTGGACGTCGACGACAACGTCGCGGGCCAGCTGCTCGCCGAGTACCTCGGGTGGGGCCAGGCGACCTTCGCCTCGAAGAAGGAGTCGCTTGAGTCTCCTGAGGAGAAGGCCAAGAAGCCCGGCATCAAGCTCGGGGCGGACAAGAGAACCGCGCAGGTCGCGCGCGAGGTGGACGGCGGGCTGGAAGTGCTCGAGGTGCAGCTCCCGGCGATCGTCACCGTGGACCTGCGGCTCAACGTGCCGCGCTACGCCTCGCTGCCCAACATCATGAAGGCAAAGAAGAAGCCCATCGCGGAGATGACCCCGCAGCAGCTCGGCGTCGACGTGGTTCCCAAGGTCAAGGTGGTGAAGGTGGAGCCGCCGGCGCAGCGCACGGCGGGCGTGAAGGTGCCCGACGTCCAGACCCTGGTGCAGAAGCTGCACTCGGAAGCGAAGGTGATCTGACATGGGGACGATCCTGGTGGTGGGGGAGCAGGCCAACGGACATCTGAAGAAGGCGACGCTCTCGGCGCTCACCGCGGCGCAGCAGGTCGCGCAGAATACGGGCGGCAACATCGCCGGCGTGGTCATCGGCGCGGGCGCCGGGCAGGCGGCGCAGGAGCTGGCGGGCTACGGGATCCCGGTGCACGTGGTCGAGGGCGCCGCGTTCGAGCATGCGCTGGCCGAGACGCATTCGGCCGCTGCCGCCGAGGTGGCGAAGAAAGCGGGCGCCGACGAGGTCGTCATCGCCGCCACCGCGTACGGCAAGGACATCGCCCCGCGCATCGCGGCGAAGCTCGGCGCCGGGCTCGCCTCGGACGTTCTGGCCATCGTCGGCGCCAACCAGTTCAAGCGCGCCATGTGGGCCGGCAATGCCATCGCCACGGTGGAGGTGACCACGCCGGTGAAGGTCGTCACCGTGCGAGCCACCGAGTTCGCGGCCCCGCAGAAGGCGCAGGGCAAAGGGTCGGTGACGCCCGCGCAGGTGGCGGCGCCGCAGCCGAAGACGAAGTTCGTCGAATTCAACGAGGTGAAGAGCGCGCGGCCGGAGCTGACCGAGGCGCGGGTAGTGGTCTCGGGCGGGCGCGGCACCAAGGGAGACTTCAAGCCCATCGAGCAGCTTGCCGACGTGCTCAACGCGGCGGTGGGCGCGTCGCGCGCGGTGGTCGACGCCGGCTGGCAGCCCAACGATCTGCAGGTCGGCCAGACGGGCAAGGTGGTCGCGCCGCAGCTCTACGTGGCCGCGGGCATCTCCGGCGCCATCCAGCACCTCGCCGGGATGAAGGGTTCCAAGACGATCGTGGCCATCAACAAGGACGCGGAGGCGCCCATCTTCCAGGTCGCCGACTACGGCCTGGTCGCGGACCTGTTCAAGGCGCTGCCGGAGATGGCCGAGGCGGTGAAGAA
The DNA here is from genome assembly GCA_036393835.1 of Myxococcales bacterium. GTDB lineage: Bacteria > Myxococcota > Myxococcia > Myxococcales > 40CM-4-68-19 > VBKO01. Next base: position 3,489 of record DASWGI010000196.1, read on the forward strand.
GCTGCAGTGAGCAGCCTCGCCGCCCTCGGGGTCCATCGCGTCCCGGTCCCGGTGCCGTTCGCCGAGGCGGGCGGGCCGGCGAACGTCTACGTGATCGAGGAGGACGGCGGAGGGCTGGCCCTGTTCGATGCGGGCATCGGCACCCGCGAGGGACGCGATGCGCTGCTGGCCGGGTTCCGCGCGCTGGGACGGAGCCTGGGCGAGGTGCGACGCATCTTCGTCTCCCACGGGCACATCGATCACTACGGCTATGCGCGCGCCGCGCAGGAGGAGTCGGGCGCGCCCGTGTACGCGCACCCGCGCGACCACGACAAGCTGACCGGGCACGACCGGACCGCGCAAAGGCTCGACCTGTACGCGGCGTACCTCGATCGGCTCGGCGCGCCGCGCGAGTTGCTCGGCCACGTGCGCGTGCACTGGCAGGACGTGGGCCGCATGGCCCGTCCCGTCGAGCAGGTCGAGCCCATCGGCGAGGGCGCGCGCCTGCGCTTCGCGCGCTTCTCCGCCGAGGTGCTGCACCTGCCGGGCCACACGCCCGGCCTGGTGTGCCTCTGGGCAAAGGATGAGGGGGTGCTGTTCTCGGACGACCACCTGCTCGAGCGGGTCAGCCCCAACCCGCTGCTCGATCTGGAAGGCCGGGCGGAGCCCAGGCACCGCGCGCTGGTCGAGTACGTCCGCTCGGCGCGGCGCGCCCGCGAGCTGCCCGCCCGGCTGGTCGCGCCCGGGCACGGCGAGCCGTTCACCGGCCACGCCGAGGTGATCGACCGGCTCCTCGCCTTCTACGAGAAGCGCCAGGCGCGCATCCTGGACCTGCTCGCGGACGGACCGCAGACGCCCGCGCAGCTGGTCCCGCGCGTGTTCCCGCACGCCAGGCCGGCGCAGCACTACCTCACGCTCTCTCGGAGGTGATGGGCAACCTGGAGGTGCTGGAGGAGCGACGCCGCGTGCGTCGCGAGGAGCGGTCCGGCCGCATCGTGTTCCTCCGCGAGGTGGGGTAGGGTGCGCGCGTGGACGAGGTCCTGCACCTGCGCCCGCTGCGCCATCCCGCGGTCGAGTGGCGCGAGATCGGCGGTGAGTCCACGCTCGTCCTTCCCGGGGAGACCGCCGCCTCCGAGGAGCTGAACGAGGTGGCGAGCCGGATCTGGGAGCTGTGCGACGGCCGCCGGACGGTCCGCGAGATCGCCGCTCGCGTGGTCGAGGAGTTCGAGGTGGACTTCGCCACCGCGGAGCACGACGCGGCGGAGTTCGTCCGCGAGATGCTGCAGGGCGGGCTGCTCTTGCCCGGAGACGGCGCCTCGGCATGATGCGCTGGCTCTGGCGCGGATCGCTGCTGCTCCTCCCGCTGGCCATCGCGGTGCACTTCCTCTGGCCGGGCAATCCGACGGCCGTGTTCGTGCTCTCGGCGCTCTCGCTGATGCCGCTGGCGAAGAGCATCGGCGACGCGACCGAGGAGCTGGCGGAGCGGGTCGGGCCCACCCTCGGCAGCCTCCTCAACGTGACCTTCGGCAACGCGGCCGAGCTGATCCTGGGCATCTCGGCGCTGGCGCGCGGGCACGTGGATCTGGTCAAGGGAAGCCTCACCGGGAGCATCGTGGCGAATCTCCTCCTGGTCGGCGGAGCGGCCATCGTCGCCGGCGGAGTCCGCTTCCCCACGCTCCGGTTCAACCGCACCTCCGCGGGCGCCCACGTCTCGACCCTGTTCCTGGCGGTGGTCGCGCTGGCCGTCCCGACCATGCTGGCGACCGCCGGGCAGGTGCCGCAGCGCGCGCACCTGCTCTCGGAGGAGATCTCGGTCGTCCTGATCGCCATGTACGCGCTTTCGCTGCTCTTCCAGCTCCGCACGCACGCGGGGCTGCTCGACGCCCCGGCGAAGGCGCGCACGCCGCTGCTCGCCACGCCCGCGGAAGCCGCCGCCGCGCGGCGCCCGCCGCCGGAGCGGGAGCACCGGCCGCTCTGGAGGGCCGTCGTCGCGCTGACGCTCTCGGCTGGCGCGACGGCGGTCGCCAGCGAGCTGCTGGTCGGCGCGCTGGAAGGCACGCTCCAGGCCGTGCACTTGCCGGAAACGTTCGTGGGCGTGGTGATCGTCGCCGTGGTGGGGAACGCTGCCGAGCACTCCACCGCGGTGCTCTTCGGCCGCCGCGGAGACATGGATATCGCGCTGGGCATCGCCTGGGAGTCCTCGAAGCAGATCGCGCTCTTCGTCGCTCCCGTCCTGGTGTTCACCGGCCTCCTGCTCGGCGCCCCGATGGACCTCGCCTTCCGCCCGCTGGAGACGGTCGCCGTCGGCGTGGCGGTGCTCTCCACCGCGCTTATCGGGCTGGACGGAGAGACGCACTGGCTCGAGGGCGCGTTCCTGCTCGCGGTCTACGCGGTGCTCGGCCTCGGTTTCTGGTTCGTGGGTCAGTCGCCGCCGTAATCGGCGGCGCTGCGCTTTTCATGGCGAGGACATCGTGGCATGCGTTCCGGCCGTGGCCGACCTCGCGCTCGCCGGCATCATGGCGATCTGGGGGAGCACCTTCGCGGTGGTGCGCGCGCTGGTCGGCGGAGGCGAGGCGCCCGTCTCGCCGCTGTTGCTCGTGACGGTCCGGATGGCGCTCGCTTCGGCGCTGCTCGTGGCCTGGCTCGCGCTGCGGGGCGAGCTGCGCTTCAGCCGCGCGGTCTGGCGCGACGGCCTGGTGTGCGCGGCGCTCCTCGGAGGCGGCTTCCTCCTGCAGATCGAGGGGCAGCACCGCACCACCGCCTCGCGCAGCGGCTTCCTCACCGGGCTGGTGGTGGTGTTCGTGCCGCTGCTCGATCTGCTCCTCTTCCGCAGGCGGCCCTCCGCCCCCGCCGCCGCGGGCATCGCGCTCGCGTTCACCGGGATGGTGCTCCTCTCCAGCGGCGGCCCTTTGGGCCAGGCACAGCTCCTCGGAGACCTGCTCACGGTCGGGTGCGCCGTCGTGTTCGCCGGCCACATCATCGCGCTGGGCCGGGTGGCGGAGCGGCACCCGGTGTTGCCGCTGCTCCTCGTGCAGCTGGTCGGGACCGGGGCGATGGCGGCGGTAGCGGGCCCGTTCGTCGAGCGGCAGCACTTCACCTCCGATCCGCGCGCCTTCGCGGCGGTGGCCTACCTGGCGGTGTTCGCGACCCTGCTTGCGTTCGGGGTGCAGACCTGGGCGCAGCGGCGCCTGCCGCCGGTGCGGATGGCGCTGCTCTCGGCGCTGGAGCCGGCCTTCGCGGCGGTCTGGGCCGCGGTGCTGATCGGGGAGCGGCTCAGCCGTCTGGAGCTGTGGGGTGGCGCGCTGATCGTGCTCGGAGTGGCGGTGGGGGAGACGGGCACGGCCCTCCTCTCGCGCCAGCGCGGGCCGGCGGCCTAGAACGGACGACGCGTTGGATTTGTGGAGCCCGGTCCGCCCGGCTGTTAGAAGCCCGACTGCCCATGGCCGCCGCGCCGGAGGATCCCGCGCCCGACCTGCAGGTGGAGCGCGCCGCGCACGGACTGCGGCTGCGCGGGACCCAGCTTTACCTGGATCCGGTCGGACGGCCGCAGCTCGGGTTCCTGGCGCACGCCCGGGGCGCGCGCGCGACCCTTCCCGAGCGGACGGTGGCCACCGCGGCGACGGTCGCCCTGCTGGAAGCGGCCCAGCCTCGCGCGCTGCGCAAGGCGGCGCCGCTGCCCGCCGCGTGGCGCAAGCCTTTCGCCCTGGGCTCGCTGACGCTGACCCTCTACCCGGCCGGGCACGTGCTGGGCAGCGCGCAGCTGCGCTGCGAGCTCGCTGGCCGCTCGATCCTCTACGCCGGTGACCTGGGTGGCGCCGGCGAGCGGGCCCCGGCGACCGCCGGGCGGCAAGAGCAGGTCCCCTGCGACACGTTGCTCTTGCGCGCCACCTACGGGCACCCGCGCTACTCGTTCCCGCCGCGCGCCGAGGTGCTCGAGGACCTCTCGCGCTTCGTTGCGGCGGCGCTCGCCGAGCGGCGAACGCCGGTGGTGCTGGCAGCCCCTCTCGGAGGAGCGCAGGAGGCGGTGAGCCACCTCGCCGCGCACGAGCTGCGGCTGCACCCCGCGCCGCTGCGGTTCGCCGAAGTGTACCGCGCGCAGGGAGTCGACCTTCCCGCCGTACTCCCGCTCGGAGCGGTCCGGCCCGGCCAGGTGGTGGTCCTGCCGGCTCATCCGCGCAGCCGGCGCTACCTGCCCGAGATCGGTCCCCACCGCGTGTGCCTTCTCTCGGGCCGGGCCGTCGAACCCGGATACGCGGCGCAGATCGGCGTCGATCTCGCGCTGCCGCTCTCCGATCACGCCGGGTTCCCCGACCTGGTCGACTACGCCGTCCGCAGCGGCGCATCGCGCGTGCTCACCGTGCACGGTTACGCGGAGGACCTCGCCCGCGTCCTGCGCGAACGGCGCGTGCGGGCGCAGTCCATCCGCGAGCACCACCGGCAGCTCGAGCTGTTTTGAGGACGGTCAGCGCGCGGCGAGACCGGCGAGGAACTGCCAGATGGCGGCGGCGCCCAGCCGCGCGGTGCGGCCGTCGGCGTCCAGCGGCGGCGAAAGCTCCATCACGTCGAGGACGCGCACGCGCGGCTCCTGACCGGCGAGCCGCGCGCAGGCGTACAGGTCCGCGGCGGTGAGGCCGTCGGGGCACGGCGCAGAGACGCCGGGGGCGGTCGCGGCCTCGACGGCGTCGAGATCGAGGCTGACCGCCAGCGCCTCGCCCGGCTTGCGCAGCGCCTCCGCGAACGCAGCGGGGACGCGGCCGCGCACCTCGTCGAGAGCGAGCACGGCGAATCCTCGCGCCGCGGCCCACTCGCGATGCGCCCGCGCGTTGTGCTGCGGCTGGATGCCCAACTCGGTGAGCGCGTATCGCTCTCCCCAGCGTTCGGCGAGCCGCCGGAAGGGCGTACCGCTGGTGATGAGCCCGTCGCGCAGCGGCCGGACGTCGAGGTGCGCGTCCACGTTGACCGCGGCCACCGGACCGCCGACCGCGCGCAGCAGCGCGGAATGGCTGGCGTACGCGCCGTCGTGGCCGCCCCCGAGCAGCACCACGCAGGCGCCTGCCGCCAGGGCCGCGAGCGCCGCCTCCTCGATCGCGGCGTGGACCTGCTCGACGCCGCCCAGCGCCGGCGCCGCGTCGCCCAGATCGCGCAGCGCGAGCCGGTCCAGCTGGCCGTGGTCGCCGGGAGTGAGTCGCGAGAGGAAGCGTCGCAGCTCCACGGGCCCCTGCGCCGCTCCCGGCCTCCCGCGGCCGTTCACCACGGCGCGGTCGTCGGCGTAGCCGATCAGGGCGACCGTGGCGACGCCCCGGCCCTGCCGGAGGTCGGCCGCGCGCTCGATCCGCTCACCCAGGCGAGGATCGTCCGGGGTGCCTCGGTAGAACAGCGCGGGATCCGCGGGCTTGAGCGTGTGTGCCAAACGTCCTCCGGCGCGGCCCCGCGCCGCGCGACCCGTGCGCACGTCCGGCGGCCTCCGTCAAACGGAGGACGGCACCGTCTTGACACGGACGCCGAAGCTAGACGAAATGCCCGCTCGTTTCACTCCGCGCTCCCATCACCTCGCCGAGGAGGCAGCCAATGCTGCTTCGACGTGTCGTCCCTACCGCGCTCGCCACCGCCGCAATCTGCGCCTGCGAGCCCGGCGTCGGTTACGACGCAGCCCGCAACCCGCAGCAGACGAATTACGCCGTCTTCGATCCCGCCGCG
>DASWGI010000197.1:0-20921 GCA_036393835.1 Myxococcales bacterium
CGAACGGTCCACACCCCGTCGCGTCGGACGCCGGCGCGCCCCTCGACCTGCGCTGGCGCGCGTTGGTGGACGCGGTGCGCGCCGCGCGCAAGATGGGCGCCGCGACCGCGCTCGAGCGGGCCGTCCCGCTGCGCATCGAGAACGGCACGGTGGCGGTCGGCTTCCGCAACCAGAACGACGCGCTGCCGCTCGAGGACCGCGAGACTCGCGCCGCGGTGGAGGCCGCCTTCGCCCGGGCGCTGGGAACCAAGGCCGCGCTGCGCATCGAGCAGGCGCCCGAGGCGCCGCAGGCCAGCCTGCACGACGAGAAGGAGCGCACCCGCAAGGAACGGAAGGCCCAGCGGCTGCAAGCCGGCCGCGAGCACCCCGCCGTCCGCGCGGCGGTGGAAGTTCTCGGCGGCGAGATCGAAGATGTGAGGGACCTGGGCGAGGAGTAGGCGATGGCCGGCTTCGACTTGAACGCGCTCTTCCAGCAGGCGCAGCAGATCCAGGAGCAGATGAGGCGGGCCCAGGAGGAGCTGGCCCGCAAGGAAGTCATCGGCACCGCCGGGGGCGGGATGGTGACCGTCACCGCGAACGGGAAGGGCGAGCTGCTCAAGGTGCAGATCGATCCGAAGGTCGTGGATCCCAAGGACGTGGCGATGCTCGAGGACCTGGTGCTCGCGGCCGTCAACTCGGCGCTCCGCGCGGCGCAGCAACTGGCCCAGGCCCAGGGCGGCCCGCTGGCGAACCTCAAGGACATGTTCCCCGGAATGGTGCCCTGAAACCCGCGGACCCGATCGCTCGCCTCACCGTGCTGCTCGCCAGGCTCCCCGGGGTCGGCGAGAAGACTGCGCAGCGGCTCGCCTTCCACATCCTCGAGTCGCCGCCCGAGTACGCGCGCGACCTCGCCGACGCGCTCTCTTCGCTCGAGCGCGAGGTGCGCCTGTGCTCGACCTGCTGCAACCTGACCGCGCAGGACCCGTGCGCGATCTGCGCCGATCCACAGCGCGACACAAAGATGATCTGCGTGGTCGAGTCCGTGCCCGACTTGCTCGCGGTGGAACGCACGCGCGAGTTCCGCGGGCGCTACCACGTTCTGCACGGGGCCCTTTCCCCACTGGACGGCGTGGGGCCCGATCAGCTGAAGCTGAAGGAGCTGGTCTCGAGGCTGCACGGCGACGTGCAGGAAGTGATCGTCGCCACCGATCCGACCGTGGAGGGAGAGGCCACCGCGCTCTACCTGACGCGCCTCATCAAGCCGCTCGGGGTGCGCGTCACGCGGATCGCGCAGGGCATACCCATGGGGGGCGCGTTGGAGTACGCCGATCAAGTCACGCTCGCGCGCGCGCTTTCCGGGCGTCGCGAAGTGTAGTCGCCGGTCGCACTCGCGCGCCTGAAAACGCCGAAATCGGCAATCTTGCCCGGGGTGTGTCGCTCTGTTAGCGTCGAGGCACCGATCCAGCTCGGCGAGGCCTAAAGCGAATGCAGCCGCAGATGGTCATGTACGACGAGGAGTTCCAGCGGATCAGCGCGGTCTGCGAGCGCCTGGCGCGCGAAGCGAACGCGAAGATCGTCTTCCTCGTCGACAAGAACGGGCAGCTCATCGCTTCGGTCGGGGCCACGCAGGACCTGGACACCACCTCGCTCGCTTCGCTGACCGCGGGGAACATCGCCGCGACCGGCGGGCTCGCCAAGCTGATCGGCGAGAAGGAATTCTCCATCCTCTTTCACGAGGGAGAGCGCGACAACCTCCACATTTCCGTGATCGGCGGCCGAGTCATCCTGGTGGTCATCTTCGACTCGCGCAGCTCGCTGGGCCTGGTCCGGCTGCGCGTGAAGAAGGCGTCTGACGAGCTGAACAAGATCTTCGACGGGCTCCTGAAGAAAGTGCAGGTGCCCGGCGCCAGCTCGCCGTTCGCCGAGATCACCGACGACGACATCGACAACCTCTTCAGCGAGTAAGGGGCGCCGCCGGAATGTCTTTCATCAACTACAGCTCGCGCGAGATCAACTGCAAGATCGTCTATTACGGCCCCGGCCTCTGCGGGAAGACCACCAACCTCCAGTACATCTACGCGAACACCAACCAGAACGCGAAGGGGAAGATGATCTCCCTCGCGACCGAGACGGAGCGCACGCTCTTCTTCGACTTCCTGCCCCTCTCGCTAGGAGAGATCCGCGGGTTCAAGACCCGCTTCCACCTCTACACGGTCCCCGGGCAGGTCTTCTACGACGCCTCCCGCAAGCTGATCCTGAAGGGCGTCGACGGCGTGGTGTTCGTCGCCGACAGCCAGGTGGAGCGCACCGAGGCGAACATCGAGTCGGTGGAGAACCTGCGCACCAACCTGGCCGAGCAGGGATACGACCTCGACAAGATCCCGTACGTCATCCAGTACAACAAGCGCGACCTGCCCAATGCGGCGCCGCTCGACGAGCTGCGCGGCCTTCTCAACCCGCGGGGCGTGCCCGACTTCGAGGCGGTCGCACCGAAGGGCGACGGCGTCTACAATACCCTCAAGGCGATCGCCCGCCTCATCCTGACCGAGCTGAAGAAAGGGACCTAAGCGGTGGCGGCCGGGGCGACCTGCGTGCTGAGCGCGCGGTTCACCGACTGGACGATCTGCTCGAGGTCGTAGGGCTTGCAGAGCAGCTCGACGACGTCGGAGGGTCCGATCAGCTCGTCGAGCGCCTTCTTGTTGGTGGTGGTCACCACGAACGCGCGGCCCTGCATCACCTTCGAGTTCCGCATCACCCGCAGGAAGGTCCAGTTCGTGTCGTACGGCGGCGCCACGTCGTAGACGATCACGTCCGGGTGGTGCTGCTCGACGAACTCCACCAGGTCGATGCGCCCGCGCTTCAGGTCGTCGACGTGCGCGACCACCGTGGCATGGCCGGCGTCCTGCAGCGCCTCGCGGACGAGGTCCAGCACCTCGGGATTGGTGTTGAAGATCGCGACGATCTTCCGGTCGGCGGGGTCGGCCACTTCACCCTCCGTTCGGCGTGGCCCGGCTGTTCCGACATTGCGCAGGGCGTCTCCCATCTGCAAGGGGGCGGTGCGCGCGGCGCACCGCGTCGAAGAGAAAATCCGCGAGCAGGCTGCCCTGCACCGCCGCGCGCCGTCCGCCCGCGGCGGGGGCCGGCATCCCCGCCGCGGGCAGCCGGAAACGCTTCTCGGCTCGGAATGATACCCGCGCAACCACACCACCCGCACGCGAGATGATTCGGGTTGGCGCCAGAGGAAGACGCAGCAGTCGCGGACCCGGTCGCGCGATACCGCTTGCGGCCCGAGGCTGTTACCCTGCGGACGTGGACGATCGCCTCTCGCGCCTCTTGGAAGTCGCCTATCGGACCGTGCCGGCGGCGGACGCCAACCGCGCCATCTCCGAGGCGCGCGAGGAGGCCGCCGCGTCGGGAGCGGCGGCCGCGAGGTCGCCCCGCGAGGTGGAGGGAGCGCTCCCGCTCGCACGGTCGTACGAGCTGGTGATCGATCCGGAGGGGCAGTGGGAGGGCTTCGCGGCCGAGGCGCTGCCGCGGCTCGTCTACCACCTCGAGTCGGTGGGAGCGCATCCTCCCTCGTGCAAGGGCATGGTGGTGGCCGCGTTCGTGGGCGACCGGCTCCACTTCCTTCGCGCCGGGGAGATGATCGGGCGCGCCGCCGAGCTGAGCGGCGTCCCCGTCGAGGAGCTGTTCCGGCGGCACGGGACCGGAGAGTCGCGCACGGCGGTCAGCGCTCCGCCGCTCCCGCTCCCTCCCGGCGGGAAGAGCTGATCCCTGAACGCATCTCTCGTCCACGCTCTGGCAAGCGCAGCGCCGCCGGATGCGGCGGCGACTGGAGCGTCGCCTTCAGCTCGTTGGCGGGCCTGAACCCCACCGTGCGCGCGGCAGCAATGTGGATCTCGGCGCCAGTGCGCGGATTCCGCCCGCGCCGCGCGCGGCGCCGGCGGACGCTCCAGGTGCCGAATCGCGGGTAGCTGAACCGGCCCTCGTTCCGGATCGCCCTGCGGATCGCGTCGAAGATCGAGTCCACCAGCTCGGCGGCGGACTTCCTGGACATTCCCACGGCTTGCGCCGCCACTCCTTCGACGAGATCGGCCTTGGTCATCCGTTCGCGCCTCCCACCCTTCCTATGTAGGACGCCGGTCCCGAAGGACATACGTCGCTTGCCGGAGGGCCCGGCGGCGATCCGACCGCGCTGGAGCGCCATCGCTGGTGTGCCCGGCGGGCAGGCACCATACTGCGCCGGTGAGGCTTTGGTCCTTGGTCCTGCTCCTGGTGGCCGCGTGCGAGGCAACGCCACCGTGGTGGGCCCACACGGCCAAGCCGCGAGAGATCGCCCCCGCGGTGATCTTCGTCGCGCAGGCTGGTCCGGACCAGACGTCCGCCGCATCCGCGGACGGGTCGGCCGAAAAGCCGTTCTCCACCGTCGGGGAGGCGCTGCGGGCCGCACCGGCCGGAGCGCTCGTCCGCATCGCCGAGGGCACGTATCCGGAGGCCTTGGTGATCGACAGACCCGCCGTGCTGGCCGGCGCAGGGGCGGCGAAGACGCGCCTGGTGGCCCGGCCCGGGCAGACGGGCCCGGTGGTCCGGATCCAGGGCGACGCGCGGGTGGAGCTGCGCGACCTCGCGGTCGAGCACGCCGCCGTCGGCGTGGCCGTGGACGGAGGCGCGGTGCGGCTACAGAGGGTTGCCCTCCGCGAGCTCGCCGAGTCGGCGCTGGTCGCGCGCGACGCCGAGGTGGCGTTCTTCGACGGCGAGGTGCTCGCCATCGGCGCCGGGGGGCGAAGCGTGGCGGTGCAGATCGAAGGCGGCTCGCTCGAGATGCGCCGCACCGTCCTGCGCCGCTCCGGCCGGCGGGCCATCGAGATCCGCCGCGCGCGCGGCCTGCTGGACGCCGTGGAGGTGAGCGACGTCCAGCTGGCGGCGGTCCAAGCCCTCGATGGCGCGGAGGTGACCATCGAGGGTGGCCGCTTCGAGCGCATCGGCGGCTCAGCCCTCTATGCGGGGGCGGCGAAGCTCATCGTGAAGCGCGCGTCGGTGTCGGATGCCGAATATGGGGCCGTCGGTTTCCGCGGCGCGGAGGTCGAGCTGCGCGACAGCGAGTTCAGCGACACGCGCATCGCCAGCGTGGGCCTGGTCCGCGCGCACGGGCTCGTCGACCACTGCGTGCTGGCGCGCGGCGGGAGTGACGCCGCCGTGGCGATCACCGAAGCCTCGGGCACCGTCCGGCTGGTGGCGAACCGCATCGTCCAGCCCGGTCCCCTGGGCGTGCACGTCACCCACGCCACGGTGGTCGCCACCGACAACAGCATCGCCGGGGCGTCGCTCGATCGCGAGGGCGACATGGGGGACGGGATCTACGCGCTGGACGCCGACCTGTTGCTCGAGCGCAACGAGGTGCGCGGGAACGCGGGGAGCGGCGTCACCGCAGCCCGCTCGCGGGTGCGCCTGCTGCGCAACCTCTTTACCTCGAACGGGCGTGCGGGGCTGGTGCTGCTCGACCGCTCGTCCGCGAGCGCCAACCACAACCGCTTCGAGGGGAACCGCGGCCCCGGCGTGCAGGTCGCGGAGCGTTCGGCGGCGACGCTCCTGGGGAACCGCTTCAGCGGCAACCTCGCATACGACGTGGATCCGGTCTGCGGCGGCGGGGGCAGCGTGGACGTGCGCGCGGGGAACACGTTTCTCGGACCGGCCGAGCAGCGCCGCAGCTGCGACTGACACGCACCCGGGAGCCCCACGACCTGAAAAAGCGCAGCGCCGCCGATGACGGCGGGGGCTGGCGCGTGGACGGGTACCCGGCCGTGCGGAAGAACGCGCGGCCGCCCGTGGCAGGTGCCCGACGCGCGTGCTAGCGTTCGCGGGTCGATGCCCGAACCAGCACGCGAGCGGCGCCGCCGCAGGCGCCCCGACCTGCGCAAGCTCATGTTCGTGCTGCCCAACCTGTTCACGGTGAGCAGCATCTTCTGCGGGGTGTACTCGATCATGCTCTCCGCGGGCGAGGCCACCGCCGACAACTTCTACCGGGCCGCGGTGGCGATCTTCTTCGGGAACTTCTTCGACGCCTTCGACGGCCGCGTCGCGCGGATGACCAAGACGCAGAGCGAGTTCGGCGTCGAGCTGGACAGCCTGGCGGACGTGATTACGTTCGGCGTTGCGCCCGCAATCCTGGTCTACAAGTGGGCGCTGTACGAGCTCGGCTTCCTGGGCATCGCCATCGCGGGGATCTACGCCGCCTGCGGCGCCATCCGCCTCGCGCGCTTCAACGTGACTGCGCGCTCGGAAGGCGGCATGCAGCGGTACTTCGTCGGGCTGCCTATCCCGCTCGCGGCCGGGATGCTGGTGTCGCTCGTCATCGCGCTGCAGCACCAGCGGTCTTCGGACAGCCTGGCGCCCTGGCCCATCGCGGTGGTGGTGCTGGTCCTGGCCTTCCTGATGGTGTCGACCATCCGCTACCGCACGTTCAAGGAGGCCGGCCTCAACCCGCGCACGCTCCTCGTCTTCGTGCTGGCGATCGCGGTCGGCGTGGTCGTCGCGTACCGCGGCCGCCCATCGCTGGTGCTGCTCGTCTATTTCTCCTTCTACATCCTGCTCGGCCTGGCGGAAGAGCTGCTCTTCGGCCGCCGCCGCCGCGCCGCTGCCCGGGCGCACACGGCCGCCACCGCCCCGGTTGGCCCGGAATCCGACCCGGACGAGCCGCTCCTGCCCGCCGAGGAGGACGACGTCGGCGTGGAGGGCACTCCGGCGGCCGCCGGGGCCTGCGACGACGGCGAGCACGACGCTTGACCGCCCCGCTCCCGCCGGCGGAGCCGATTCCGCCGGTGCCCTCGCATCCGCAGGTCGTCCGCAAGCCGCGGCGCATGCCCGGCGACCGCGGTCCGGCGCCCGTCCTCTCGCTCGCCTGGGCCACCTTCTTCGGCGCCGGCTATTTTCCCGCGGCTCCCGGCACCGCAGGGACCGCCGCGGCCGTTCCGCTGTGGTGGCTCCTGTCGCACCTCCCCTGGCCCCTCTACCTGCTCGCCACCGCCGCCGTCGCCCTGACCGGGATGGCCGCCGCGCAGCGCGCCGGGCGCTATTACGGCGTGGCCGACTCGGGGCACATCGTCATCGACGAAGTGGCCGGTTATCTGGTGACCATGGCGTTCTTCCCCCGCGGCTGGTTGCCGGCGCTGGCCGGCTTCGCCTTCTTCCGCCTCTTCGACGTGCTCAAGCCTCCTCCCGCCCGCTTCTTCGACCGCGACCTGCGCTGGAAGAACGGCGCCGGCGTGGTGCTGGACGACGTGGCCGCGGGCGCATGGGCCTGGGCGGCCACCTGGCTCGTCCAGCTCGCGGCATCGCGCCTGGGATCGACATGACCGCCGCTCCCCCGATCGTCGAGTTCGTCGTCACCGGTGACGAGGTGATGCGCGGCACCATCGCCGACACCAACACCGCCTGGACCGCCGCGCGCCTGTACCCGCTGGGCCTTTCCCTGCGGCGCACGGTGGTGGTGGGCGATCGCGGCGAGGACATCCGCCGCGCGCTCCTCGAGGCCAGCGTCCGGGCCGACTTCTGCATCGTGTCGGGCGGGCTGGGACCCACGTCCGACGACCTGACGGTGGAGTGCGCCGCGCAGGCGGCGGGCGTCGGGCTGCGGCTCGACGAAGGCTGGCTGCAGCGGATGCGCGAGCGGTGGGCCGCGCGCCGGCGCGAGCCGATGCCGAAGAACAACGAGCGCCAGGCCTACCTGCCCGAAGGGGCCGAGATGCTCGGCAATCCCGACGGGAGCGCGCCTTCCTTCGCGCTGCGCATCGATCGCTGCACGTTCTTCTTCCTGCCCGGCGTTCCCCGCGAGTACCAGCGCATCTTGAACGAGATGATCCTGCCGCGGCTCGCGCGGGCGACCGGAAACGCCGCGCTGCGCACGCGGGTCCTGCAGTGCTACGGGGTGACCGAGAGCCGCCTGGACGAGCTGGTCTCCCCCATCCGCGCCGCGCACCCGGAGGCGCGCTTCGGGTTCCGCACCAAGTTCCCGGAGAACCATCTCTCGCTCGCCGCGCTCGCCCCCGACGAGGACACCGCTGCGCGCGCCCTCGCCACCGTCGAGGCGAAGTGCCGCGAGACGCTGGCCGGGTTCGTCTACGGGGCCGATGGAGTCACCTTCGCGCAGTCGGTCGGCGAGCAGCTCGCCGCGCGCGGCGAGACCGTCTGCTGCGCCGAGAGCTGCACCGGCGGGCTCGCCACCCAGCTCCTCACCGAGGTGCCGGGCAGCTCGCGGTGGACGAGGGGCGCATTCGTCGTCTACTCGAACGAGCTGAAGCAGAGCGCCCTCGGCGTCGCTGCCGAGCTGCTCCGGCAGCACGGCGCGGTCAGCGAGCAGGTCGCGCGGGCCATGGCCGAGGGGGCGCGCCGCGCTTCCGGGGCGACGTATTCACCGGCGATCACCGGGATCGCCGGCCCGGACGGCGGCACTCCCGACAAACCCGTCGGGACGGTGTGGCTGGCGCTCGCCGGCCCCGGTGGAACACGCACCAAGCAGTCGCAGTTCCGCGGCGATCGCGGGCAGGTGCGTACGCTGGCCGCTTACGGCGCGCTGCAGCTCGTGCGCGAGGCGCTCGGCGCGCCACCCCTCCCGCGTCACTTCTGGGAACTGGGTCAAGGCGCTTCCCAGGGGAAGGCGTGAGCCAGGCCGGCTGGCGCGCCTGGGCCAGCGCGCACCGGGTGGACCTGCTCCTCTTCGGGCTCTCGCTGTTCGCCTACGCGCTCTCCAGCGGGAGCCTCCTCGCCCGGCAGTCGCAGGCGCCGCACTTCGTCTGGCAGGCCGACGCGTTGCTGCACGGCCAGTTGCACCTCACCGGCCGCCCGCCGAACCTGAACGACTGGGTGTTCGAGGGGGGCCGCTGGTACGTGTCCTTCCCGCCGTTCCCCGCCGTGCTGATGATGCCCTTCGTCGCGCTGGCGGGGCTCTCGTTCAACGACGTCGCCTTCACGCTCCCGTTTGCGGCGGCGAACGTCGCGCTCCTCTACCGGCTCCTGCGGCGCATCCAGGAGGTGGAGGGAGGGATGCGCTCCGAGTGGGACCACGCCGTCCTGGCCCTCGTCTTCGGCTTCGGCACCCTGGCCTGGTCCTGCTCCATCCGCGGCGAAGTCTGGTTCACCGCCGAGGTGGTGGGCGTCACTTTCACGCTCCTCTACCTGCACGCGGCGCTGCGCGCGAAGCATCCAGTGCTCGCCGGGGCGGCGCTCGCGTGCGGCAGCTTGTGCCGCGCTCCCATCGCCTTCTCCGCCGTCTTCTTCGTGCTCGAAGCAGTCGCAAACGGGGGCCCCGTCGACCGGGCGAATCTGCGCGCGGCGATAGGAGACCGCGAGCGCCGCAAGAAAATCCTGCACTGCCTGGCGCTGTTCGCTGCGCCGATCGCGATCCTGGGCGCTCCCGTCCTCTGGATGAACCAGGTCCGGTTCGGCAACCCGGCTGAGTTCGGCCACTCGCACCTGTACGCGAACCGGGTGAACCCCGACATCCGCGCCCACGGGCTGTTCAGCTTCCACTACCTGGCGCGGAACCTCCGCTCGGCCTTCCTGCTCCTGCCAGAGCTCGACTTCCAGCCATTCCGGCTCGGGTACGACCCGAACGGGATGAGCCTGCTCGTCACCACGCCGCTCTTCGCGCTGCTCCTGTTCCCGCGGGAGCGTCCCCGGCTCTGGCGGTCCCTGTGGCTGGCGACGGCGGCCGTGGCGGTGCCGGGGTTCTTCTACCAGAATAATGGGTGGCAGCAGTTCGGCTTCCGCTTCTCGGTGGACTACACGCCCTACTTGATCGTGCTCCTGGCGCTCTCCGGACGCATCCTCGACGGCCTGTTCTGGCTGCTCGCGGCCATCGGTGTCGCCGTGAATGCCTGGGGCGCCGCCGTGTTCAACCGGCCGTGACCTTCGCCACACCTCCACGTGGATGAATCCGAGCCCGTGCTCGCACGCGTCCTCGAGGCGGAGCAGCACCACCGACTCGCGCAGCTCCGCACGCCGCGCCCTCGCCGCGGTCGCGTACCATCGCCCGCCGCCCGCCATCACTTCGAGGAGCGGAGGCAAGCCCCGCCCGCCTCCGCTCCCCTGCACGCCGCCCTCCCTACGCCCCCCGCCTCCACCCCGGGCAGCGACTCCGCCCACCACACCCAAGAGCTCACGCAGCCGCCTCGAGCTGGGCCGGCGGCGCCGCCGCGGCCGCTCCCGCCGCGTCGCGCACCGCCCGCGCCAGCCCGGCGGCCAGCTCGCCGTTCTGCTTCAGCGCCTCGGCCGCCTTCTCGCGCCCGGGCCCGAACCGCTCGCCTCCGAGCGTGAACCAGGCCCCGCTCTTCTCGACCAGGCCGCGCTCGCAGGCGAGGTCCAAGAGCTCGTGCGGCCGCGAGATGCCCACTCCGTAGAGGATGTCGAACTCCGCCTCGCGGAAGGGCGGCGCGAGCTTGTTCTTCACCACCTTCACCCGCGTGCGCGAGCCGATCACCTGATCGCCTTCCTTGACCGCGCCGATGCGGCGGATGTCCAGGCGCACCGACGAGTAGAACTTCAGCGCGTTCCCGCCGGTGGTGGTCTCCGGAGACCCGAAGACGACGCCGATCTTCATGCGCATCTGGTTGATGAAGACGACCGTCGCGCCGTTGCGGCTCACCACCGCCGTGAGCTTGCGCAGCGCTTGCGACATGAGCCGGGCCTGCAGGCCCATGTGCTGGTCGCCCATCTCTCCCTCGATCTCCGCCTTGGGCACCAGCGCGGCGACCGAGTCGATGACCACCAGGTCGACGGCGCCGCTGCGCACCAAGGTCTCGGTAATCTCCAGGGCCTGTTCGCCGGTGTCGGGCTGCGAGATGAGCAGGTCCTCGATCTTCACCCCGAGCTTGCGGGCGTAGCCCACGTCGAGCGCGTGCTCGGCGTCGATGAACGCGGCGCACCCGCCCTGGGCCTGCACCTGCGCGATGGCATGCAGCGTCAGCGTGGTCTTGCCGCTCGATTCGGGTCCGTAGATCTCGACCACCCGGCCGCGCGGGTACCCGCCGCACCCCAGCGCGATGTCGAGCCCGAGCGAGCCGCTCTCGATCACCGCGATGGGCTGCGCGGCGCGGTCGTCCTCGCCCAGCCGCATGATGGCGCCCTTCCCGAACTGCTTCTCGATGGCGCCGATCGCTGCGAGGATGGCCTTCACCTTCTCCGTCACCTTGCTCACGTTCCCTCCGGAATGGCCCCGGGCGACGCGTCCGGGGAACTTGCCCGCAGCGCGGCCTCGCGCGCGCGATGGATGCCGGGAACCGCCGGCCCTTCGGGGCCTTCGACCGGGCGGTCCAGGCAGCGGTACTGCACCGCCTCCAGCACGTGCCTGGCCTCGATGCGCGGATGACCGTCGAGATCGGCGATGGTGCGCGCGAGCTTCAGGATGCGATCGTGGGCCCGCGCCGACAGCTGCAGGCGCTCCATCGACGCGGCCAGCGCCGCGCGAGCCTCGCTCGACGGGCGGCACAGCTCCCGCAGCGTCCGCCCCCGCAGCTGCGCGTTGGCGTACACGCCGGAGAGCCCGCGGAAGCGCTCCAGCTGCAGCGCGCGCGCCTTGTCCACCCGCTCCCGCACCTGTGCCGAGGTGTGCCCGGTCGGCAGGCCAGCCAGCTCGGCCGGCTTGAGCGCGCACGCCTCGACGTGCAAGTCGAGCCTGTCGAGGATGGGACCCGAGACCCGCCGCCGGTAGAGCTGCTTGGTCGGGATGCGGCACTGGCAGCGCGGCTGGCCCTCATACCCGCAGGGGCACGGGTTCATGGCGGCAATCAGCATGAACCGCGAGGGCAGCAGCGCCGCCCCGCGGGCGCGGACCACCGCCACCTCGCCGTCCTCGAGCGGCTGCCGCAGCGCCTCCAGCGCCGCGCGGCCGAACTCGGGCAGCTCGTCGAGAAAGAGTACCCCTCGATGTGCGAGCGAGACCTCGCCGGGCCGAGGCGGCGATCCTCCCCCCACGAGCCCGGCCACCGAGATGGTGTGGTGCGGCGCGCGAAACGGCCGCTCCGTCAACAAGCCCTGCCCGGGCCGCAGCCGTCCGGCGATGGACCAGATGGAGGTGGCCTCGACCGCCTCCTCGAAGGTGGGAGCGGGCAGGAGCCCCGGGACGCGGCGGGCCAGCATGGTCTTGCCCGCGCCCGGCGGGCCCACCAGGAGCGCGCTGTGCCCGCCCGCGGCCGCGATCTCCAGCGCGCGCTTGCAGCTGTCCTGACCGCGCACATCGGAGAGGTCGAGCATCGCCTCCGCGCCGGCCTGCGGCGAAGCTGGCGAGGGCGGCAGCGAGAGGTCTCCCGAGAACACCTGCGCCGCCTCGACCAGGGTGCGCACGGCATGCACCCGCAGGTCCTGCGCGAGCGCGGCCTCGGGGCCGTTCTGCTCCGGGACGATGACCCGGTCGATGCCCATCTTGCGCGCGAGCAGCGCGATGGGAAGGACGCCCCGGACCGGGAGCACGTCCCCGGAGAGGGACAGTTCTCCCACGGCGAGAGTGGTCCCGGCGGACGGCACGACGCGCCCCGACGCCTCCAGCACGCCGAGCGCGATGGCCAGGTCGAACCCCGCGCCCTCCTTGCGCACGTCCCCGGGCGCGAGGTTCACCGTGACCCGCTTGTGCGGGAGCTCCCAGCCGCCGTTGCGCACGGCGGTCGCGACCCGGACCCTGGCGTCGATACAGGCCGCGTCGGGCAAGCCCACCAGGAAGAACCCGGGCAGCCCGAGCGCCAGGTCGACCTGCACCGAGACGGGCAGGGCCGTCGCGCCGAGCAGCGCGGCGCAATGGAGCGTGGCAGCCACGCGCGCGTGCTATTGCGAGCCGCGTGCCGCGCGCGCGACGAGGGGAGACGGCCTCGCGGACCCGTCCGAAAACGAGAGGGGGTCTCGAAACGAGATGCCTCCGCGTGTGGCCATCTCGACGCAGGCGGAGTCAGGGAGTAAGCCTTTCGCGTCATTCGCCGGAGGCGGCCGATGAGAAGGCTCGCGTTGCCGCTCTTGCTGCTCTTGACTGGCTGCCTGGTCGCGCAGCGACCGCCTCCGGCGCCTCCGCCGGCTCCGCGTTTTTCCGTGGAGGCGGAGCGGCAGAGCGACCCCGATCTTTGCCGCCGCATGGCCGACTGGGATTGCGAGAATCTCGACTGTCCGGATTGCAGCTCCGTGGCAGAACGAGCGCGAACCCGCGACGTGGGCGAAGTGGCTGGAGCGCTGGCCGCCCTGGGTCTGGCAGGGTTCTTCGCCCAGCAGTCGAGCGCGCCCGGCGGCGGCAGTACACCGTTCGCCAATGCGCTGCACAGCGGAGCCGCGCCCGTTTCCTCGAATGGCTTCTGGCCCGCAACGAGAGAAGCGAGCGAGGTGGAATCCTGCCGCGCCACCTGCCGCCGCTGCGCCGACACGAAGCTCCGCTGCCGCTGAATCGGTAGCCGCGTCGCCGGCTGCTCGTGAACCAGCACTACCACCAGCCGCTCGACCACCAGTATCTGCGGCGCGGCCGCGCGGGCGTGAAGAGCGCCAGCAGCACCGCCAGCGTCCCGAAGAACAGCCACATCGCAGTGGGGGGATGCGTGCGCAGCGCGGCGACGCCGGTGCCGCCCAGCCACAGGGCGATCGTGCACCCGACCCACCAGCGCCACCGCGCCGGCATCGCCATCACCACCCGCACTCCGAAGGGCACCCCGCTGAGGCCGCCATTCATCCAGGAGAGGCGCGCCTCCTCGCGGTCCGCCACCTCTTGGGCGAGGACCTCGCCGAGGGCGTAGCGCGGGTCCTGCGCGCGCAGCCGCTCCCGCGAAAGCTCCGCGTCCACAGGCGGAGGCGGCTGGTGCATCTTCCGCAACGCCTCCTGCTCCGCGGCGGCCTCGGCGCGCCTCTTCTGCCAGAGCTGCCGGTTGTAGAGCTCCTGCTCGGGCGTGAGCAGCGCCGCGCCGCAGTTCGCGCACCGCTGCGCGAACCGCGTGTTGTCCATCTCGCAGCGGGCGCAGCGCAGGAAGGGCTGCGCGTCGGCCGGCTCCTCGTCCGTCTCGATGCCGCTCCCCGGCGCCCGCGGCTCCCCGGGAGCGAAGCGCTCCGCGTTGGCCACGGGCGTCTGCTGCTCGCCGCGCTGGTGAGGGCGCTCCAGCCGCAGGAACCGGGTGAACCGACCCGCCATCAGGCGACCTTGGGCGGCTTGACGCGCCCCGAGGCGGGCCGCGCGCGCGTCTTGGCCCACTCGCGCTGCCGCGCGATGTCCTCGCCCATCGTCGTCGCCAGCGGGATCGTCTCCTGCACCGCGCGGACCAGATGCTTCTGCTGGAGCTCCACGCTCTCGGCGAAGGCGAAGTGCAGGCCGGAGATGACCGCCTGCTCGATCTCGCTGCCGCTATACGCTTCCGAGATCTGCGCCAGCTCCGCCAGGTCGAACTGGGCAGGGTCGCGCTTGCGGCGCGAGAGGTGGATCGACCAGATCTCCCGCCGCTCGGCGCTGGCGGGGAGATCGATGAAGAAGATCTCGTCGAACCGCCCCTTGCGCAAGAGCTCCGGCGGGAGCGCCTCGATCTTGTTCGCGGTCGCCACCACGAACACCGGCGCCGTCTTCTCCTGCAGCCAGGTGAGCATCGCGCCGAAGACGCGCGCGGTGACCCCGCCGTCCACCTGCCCGGACGAGGCGGTCCCGGAGAGGCCCTTCTCGATCTCGTCCACCCAGAGGACGGCCGGCGCCACGCTCTCCGCCACCCGGATCGCCTTGCGCAGGTTCTCCTCGGAGCTGCCGATGAAGTTGGAGAAGATCCGCCCCATGTCGAGGCGCAAGAGCGGCAGCGCCCACTGGTTGGCGATGGCCTTGGCGGTGAGGCTCTTCCCGCACCCTTGCACGCCGAGCAGCAGGAGCCCCTTCGGCGCGGGCAGCCCGAACTTGCGCGCGGGCTCGCCGAAGGCCGCGGCGCGGTTCCCCAGCCACTGCTTGAGCGTGTCGACGCCGCCGACGTTGCCGAGGTCCTCATCCACGCTGACGAACTCGAGCAGTCCGCTCTTGCGGATCACCTGCCGCTTCTCGTCGAGGACCAGCCGGACGTCGTTCCCGCTCAGCATGCCGTCGGTGGCGATGGCCTTGGCGAAGGCGTTCTCCGCCTCGGAGAGGGTCAGCCCCTGCGCCGCCTTGATCAGCTGCTCGGCCTGCTCGCGCGAGAGATCGATCTTGGCCTGGTTGCCCTGCCGCACCACGGTGACGATCTCGCGCAGCAGCTGGTAGAGGTCGCGGAAGCCGGGCAGCGGGACGTCGAGCACCGAGACTTCCTTCTCCAGCTCGACCGGGATCTGCAGGACGGGGGAGAGCAGGATCACCGTCGTGTAGGTCGACTTGAGGTCCTGCGCCAGCTCGCGCAGCGCGCGCACCACCTGCGGATCGCTCAGGAAGGGATGGAAGTCCTTGAGCACCACCAGCGACGGCTCACCGAGCTTGCCGAGGGTGGCGAGCATCTCCACCGGGCTCTTCTGCGGGTCCAGGTGCGGGACCGCGCGCGCGCCGCCGATGCGGCGCAGACCGCGCGTCACCGACCACGCGAACAGCACTTTGCCGTGCTGCGCCGCCAGGTCCTGCAGGATGCCGTCGAGCCGCTGCTCCTCCCAGCTCACCAGGTAGATGAGCGGGTACCGGGCGCGGATGAGCGTGTCGAGGTCCGCGACGAAGCGCGGCGGAGGCGGAGCGGGATGCTCGGCGAGCGCTTCGGACATCGCGGCGAGTGTAGCCGATCAGCGCGCGGCGGCCCGTTTCAGGCGCGCGATCGCCTCGCCCGCTCGCGCCAGAGGTACGTCGAGGTGGGTGACCAGGCGAACGCGGCTCTTCCCGCCCTCCGCGTTGCAGAGCACGCCTTCCGCCTTGCACGCGGCAGCGAACGCGACCGCGCCTATCGGCAGGTCCACGTCCACGAAGAGCAGGTTCGTCTCCGGCATCGCGCAGCGCAAGCCCGGGATCCCCTGCACGCCTTCCGCGATCGCCCTGGCGCAGCGGTGGTCCTCGTCGAGCCGCTGGAGGTGGTGGTCGAGCGCGTAGAGCCCGGCCGCCGCCAGGATGCCCACCTGGCGCATCCCGCCACCGAGCCGCTTGCGCAGCCGCTGCAGCACGGGCAGCCGCGCGCGCTTGGTGGCCACCAGCGAGCCCGCCGGGGCGCCCAGCCCCTTGCTCAGCGCGACGCTCACGGTGTCCGCGCAGGCCGCGTACTCGGAGAGCTTCACGCCCGAGGCGACGTGCGCGTTCCAGAGCCTCGCGCCGTCCAGGTGTACGGCGAGGCCGGCCTCGTGCGCCACCTGCGCAACGGCGCGCACGGTCGCGATCGGCCATACCGAGCCGCCGCCGCGGTTGTGCGTGTTCTCCAGCGCCACCGCCTTTTGCAGCGGCGCGTGCACGTCGGTCGAGCGGCGCAGCACCGCGCGCAGCGCCTCCGCGTCGAAGATGCCGCGCGGCCCGTCGATCACCAGCGTTTGCGCTCCCCACAGCGCGGGCGCCGCCGCGCCCTCGTAGTTCACGAGGTGGCTGCCGCGCTCGCAGACGATCTCGTCGCCGTGCGACACCAGGGAGCCGACGGCGATCTGGTTCGCCATCGTCCCGGTCGGGACCCACAGGGCGCACTCCTTCCCGAGCATCATGGCGACGCGGTCCTGCAGGCGGTTGACGGTCGGGTCCTCGCCGTAGACGTCGTCGCCGACCTCGGCTTCGGCCATCGCCTTGCGCATGCCGGGCGTCGGCCGCGTGACGGTGTCGCTGCGCAGGTCGAGGAGGTCCATGCGGTAGTGTGAAAGCATGCCTCGTGAAACGAGGGAAGCGAAAAGCGCGCGGGCCCGGCGCATCGTCGCGAAGCTCGACGCGGCGATGCCGGAGGCGCGCATCGCGCTCGAGTACGAGGACGAGCTGCAGCTCCTGGTCGCGGTGATGCTCTCGGCGCAGGCGACCGACGCCGTGGTGAACACCGTGACGCCGGAGCTGTTCGCGAAGTACCGCACCGCGGAGGACTACGCGCGGGCCAGGGTGCCGGAGCTGGAGAAGGCGATCCGCCGCATCGGCCTGTTCCGCGGCAAGGCACGCAACCTGCACGCGGCCATGCAGCGCATCGCGCGCGAGCACGGGGGCAAGTTGCCGCGCACCCGGGAGGAGCTGTACCGGCTGCCGGGCGTGGGATGGAAGACGGCCGGGGTGGTGGTGAACCACGCCTTCGGGACGCCCGCGCTCCCGGTCGACACCCACGTCGGCCGCGTCTCGCGCCGGCTGGGGCTGACCAAGCAGGAGGACCCCGACAAGGTCGAGGCGGAACTGTCGGCGCTGCTTCCTCCCGAGCAGTGGGGCAGGGCGCACCAGCTGCTCATCTGGCACGGGCGGCGGACGTGCATCGCGCGCAAGCCGCACTGCTCCCGCTGCGTGGTCGCGGCGGACTGTCCCAAGGTGGGCGTGAAGATCAGCGACTGACCGCGCGGTGTGGGTCTCCGGCGCCTGCCGCGCCTCTGCGTCCCACCCCGCCGTCCTTCCTGCCGGCGCGCGCGGCTGATAGGCAGGTCGGTGGAGGGAGAGTGCTCCTGTTCCGCGCCGTCGCCATCGCCGCCAC
Source organism: Myxococcales bacterium (assembly GCA_036393835.1). Lineage (GTDB taxonomy): Bacteria > Myxococcota > Myxococcia > Myxococcales > 40CM-4-68-19 > VBKO01. Next base: position 17,547 of record DASWGI010000197.1, read on the forward strand.
GTTGCTCGCGGCCTCCGCGGGATGCGCCCGCGGGAAGGCGCCGGCCCCGGCCAGCGCCCCGGCGGCGGCGGCCGACGAGAAGCCCCAGCACAACTTCCGCTTCCGGCGCCCCGGCCCCGCGTGGTCCCGCATGGATCCGGACCACATCGATCCGGCGGCGAAGCTCGCGTACGCGCGCTCCCGCCCGGACGTCTCGTTCCTCGTCTACGTCACGCGACCGGGCACCGACGTCGCCCTGGACGGCGTGATCGCTTCCTGGAAGCGGCAGCTCGAGGCGCAGGCGTCCGGCGCCGTCGAGCTGTCGTCCGCCCCCCTCGAGCTGCACGGGCTCTCCGGCACGCGGGCCGTCGCCGCCGCGACGGTGCAGGGAGCCAAGGTCGTGTACGAGAGCTGGTTCCTGGCGCCTAACGGCTGGCTCTACCAGCTGCTCGCCTGGGGCGCCGCCAAGGATCGGGCCGCGCTGCAGGACGAGGCGCGCGCGCTCTTCGCCGGCTTCGAGCTGATCGATCCGGCTGCCCGCGCGGCGCCGATCCGGCGCCCGGCCAAGCCGTACGCGTCGCGAGACCTGGGCTGGTCGATCGATCTGGGCCCGCCCTGGATGGAATGGCGCGGCGTCCAGGACCGCGTGCCCGCCGCCGAGTACGGCGCCACCTGCGGCGACGCTTCCCTGCTGATCGCGGCCGTGCCGCTGCTCGGGCACCGGCCGCCGCTCGACGCGGCGGTGCCGGCGCTCCTCTCGCTCCTGGACGTGCGCAACGCGGAGGACCTCCCCCGCCGCCCGCTGCGCGTCGGGTCCTGGACCGGGTTCGAGCTGCCCTCGCAACGCAAGATCGACGGCCGCTGGATGCGGTATCGCCTCTGGGCGCTGGTCGGCGACGAGGCGGCGCTGGCCGCGGCCGAATGGCGGCCGCCGGAGCAGCCGGAGAGCGAGTGCGCCGAGCCGCTGGAGAAGCTCGCCGCGGGACGCGGGCAGCGTCTGCGCCCCGATGCGGTGCAGGGCAAGGCGGCGGCGGCGCGGTTCTTCGTCGAGATGGCGCGGCGCCTGCGCGCCTCGGGACGCGCAGGCGAGAGCGCCGCGTACTTCGCCGAGGCAGGCTCGCTCGCGCCCGACGACCCGGGGCACCTGCTCGACGAGGTCCGCATCCTGCAGCGGGCCGGGCGGCGAGAGGAGGCGGCGCGGCGCATCGCCGCCCGGCTGCACGGCGCTCCCTGCGCCTCCGCGCTGCGCGTGGAGGCGGCGCAGCTCCTCGCAGAGCTGGGCCGCGCGCCGGAAGCGATCGCCACCTGGACGAGCGCGTTCGGCTGCGGGTACCGCGACCCGGCCGCGCTCTCGCAGTACCTGCGCTTCCTCGAGCGCGAGGGCCGGCTGACGCTCGCGTTCCGCGAAGCGCAGGCCTACGCGGATCCGGCCGACCTTCCGCGGCTGCGCGGCCAGCTCGCCGCCGGCGACCGTCAGTAGCGGAGAGCGCGGGCCCAGGCGGCCACGTCGCTGCCGTCCTGGATCATCGCCTCGAACCGCTCCCACCCCTTGGGGGCGCGCTCCGCGTACCAGGTGGCGGCGGTCGTGGTGAGCGGGTAGTCCGAATCGGCCGTGTTCATCGCGTACGCCTCGGCGGGCGCGCTCGTCGGGCACGGCGCCTGGAGCGGCCTCCCGTTCGCGACGATCGACGCCGCCCGGAGCCACCCGCAGACCTGCCTCGCGCCGTCTCCGAACACCGGCGCGTGGGTGCTGGCGATGGTCAGCACCAGCCCTTCCGGGAGGCGCCTCACCATCGCGGCCGCGATGCCGAGCACATGATGCGCGCCGGCGCCCGCGATGCGAGGCTCGGGTCCGCACGTCGCGTCCTCGCGCCACGGAAGGGTCGCGGCCTTGATCGCGTCGTGCCACAGGGCGGCGGCGACCAGCCAGTCGTCGCGCAGCTTCACGCCGTAGACGCGCTGGTAGGTCTCGGCGAGCCCCCGGGCGTGGAGCAGGGCCGCCCATGCGTGCACCGGAAGTCCGCCGGGGTAGGCATGGTGGGCGCCCCCGCACGCCGCCTGGAACGTTCCCCGCTCCGGCGGGAGCTGCAGGGGCCCCTCGAGCAGCCCCGCTTCGTGCAGCATCCGCTCCGCCTCGGCCGGATGTGCGGCCGCATACGACTCGCGGGGGAACCACGGCGCCATCACCATCGCCTCCACGGCCGCGCGCAACGCCTGGTCGGAAATGGCGGCGGCCGCGAGGTGCACCTCGCGCATGGCGCTGCGCGCGATGGGCAGCCGCGCAGCCACGTCCTTCGCCCGCTCCGCCGGGGCGGCGGCGAGCAGCACCATCAGTACGAACATTTCGTCCTCCGGTCCTTTTCTTGCCGGCCCCCGCCGCCGGCCTACAGTGGCAGGCATGCCCCGCAGGCGCCTCGTGCGCAAGGCGATCGAGAAGAAGCTCCAGCGCGCGATCGAGCTCTCCGCGCGCGCCGAGCGGGCCCTCGCCCGCGCGGCGACGCTCATCGCCGAGACCGAAGCCCGGTTCTCGCGCCTGATGCGTCCGGTGTAAGTTCCAGCGGCTCGCAGCTCCCTGCCGAGGTGTGCCGTGGCCCTCTACGCCTTCGTCGTGCTCAAGTACCGCTATCCGCTCGAGCGCATGCAGAACACGTTGGACCGTCATCGCGCTTACCTGCGCGAGCTGCTCGCCCAGGGCAAGATGATCGCCTCCGGGCCCTTCGTCCCACGCGAGGGCGGCGCCTTGCTCCTGCGCGTCGAGGACGAGTCGGAGATCCAGCCGATCCTCGACAAGGACCCGTTCCAGATCGAGCGGCTGGTGGACACCACCATCCACCGGTGGGCGCCGAACATCGGAGTCGAGGGGCTCGATTCGCTGGCCAAGCGCTTTTCCTGACGTCCGCGCCACGAAAAGCGTAGCGCCACCCTCTCATGATTGGTCACTCCTCGGCGTCGTGTGCGCGGCCGGGTACGAGCGCAGCGATGCGCCTGGCCTCGTCGTCCGAGCACGACGTCACTCCGCAAGCCTTGCGGAGCACTGCGGGGTGAAACGCCATCTTGGAGCGATCGTCTCCTGTACGCCTTAACGCAGCGCGTCCCGCCCCGGCGCGGATGAACCTCTACTCACCCTGACGGAGTCCCGGGACCGGCTGCAAGCCGGTCGACCGGTGCGCGCGCTCGCTCCATGAACGCGCGACCGTACATCTGCTCAGCGGCGTGTTGGTTGTGCGCACGGCAAAGCAGGCGGATCCGGTCCGCCCGGTGAAGACGCGTTCGCGCGAAGCCGTCGCGGTGATCGAATTCCAGGGCGGAAGTCTCGCCGCACCTGCGGCCATGCTCGTCGGTGAACGTGCAGCGGCCACCGTCGCGTTCGAAGACCTCGCGCTTGATCGCGTCGGG
>DASWGI010000198.1:0-21824 GCA_036393835.1 Myxococcales bacterium
GCGCCCTATCTGCCCTTCACGGACTTGCCCCAGCACGCCGCCGCCATCGCCACCCTGCGGCACTGGAGCGATCCGCAGTGGAAGGGCCAGGAGTACTTCACGCTCGCGCTGGGACGCTCTCAGTACCTGCTCTACTACCTGGCCGGCGCGCTGCTCGCGTTCCCGCTCGGCACCGCGGAGCGGGCGAACCTGGTGCTCCTCTCCGCGACCGCGCTGGCCTTTCCGTACGCACTGCGCTCGCTCCTGCGCGCGCTGGGGGCCGACGAGCGGCTGGCGCTCTTCGCGGCGCCGCTCTTCTGGTCGCAGTCGCTCCTGATCGGGTTCTTCAACTACCTGGCGGCGCTGCCGCTGCTCCTGTGGGGGCTCTCGCTGGCGGTGCGGGACGCCCAGGATCCGCGCCCGCGCCGCACGGCGCTGCTCGCCGCCGTGGCCGTCGCGCTGTTCCATCTGCACCTCTCCGCGTTCCTGCTCTTCGCTCCGGCGGCGCTGGTCGCCTGGCTCGCGCTCGGGCGCCGGCCGCGCGCCCTCCTCTGGATGCCCCCCGTCGCGGCCCTGGGGCTCGCCTTCCTCGCCACGAGCCCCGTGGTGCACCCGGCGACGGTCGGCTGGACGCAGCCGATGCGCGTCCTCTTCGAGCCCCTCGGCAACGCCCTGCGCGACCTGCCGGGCGCGCTGCTCGACATCTGGCCCGGGCCCTACGACGAGATCGTGCTGCTCGCGCTCCTCGCGGCGGCAGCGCTGCTGGCCTGGCCGCAGGCGCGCGACCCGGAGGTAAGCCCGCGCCTGCGCGGCGTCGCGGCCGCGTGGTGCGCGCTGGCGGCGCTGCTCTACCTCGCCTTCCCGGTCGCCATCGGCTGGCTGTGGCAGCTCAACGAGCGGTACGCGATCGCCTTCGCGCTCCTCGCCGCGCTGCTGCTGCGGCCGGCGCGCGGAGTGCGCGGAGCGCTGCCCCTGCTGCTGGTCGCCGCTGCATCGCTCTTCTCGGCCGGCGTCGCGGCCGGGCAGATGCGCGGCTTCACGCGCGAGGTGGACGGCTTCGACCGCGTGCTCGAGGCCGCGGCGCCCGGCCGGCGGCTGCTCTCGCTCGTGTACGAGCACGACTCGGCGTGGGCGAAGTTCAGCCCCTACCTCCACTTCGGCAGTTACTACCGCGCGCGCAAGGGAGGGGTCGCCTCGTTCTCCTTCGCCGAGCTGCCGCAGTCTCCGCTGCGCTACCGGCCGGAGATCGCGCCTCCGCGGAAGCCGCCGCACTGGGAGTGGGAGCCGTGGAGGTTCCGCAACGACGTCGACGGCCTCTACTACGACTACATCCTCGTCCGCGGCTACACCGATCCATTCACGCGCGCGGGCCCCGGCCCCACCTGGCGCATCCTCTCCCGCTCCGGCCCCTGGACGCTGTACGCGAAGACGAACTGAACGCTCTTCGGCGAGCGCGGCGGGCCTAGGCGAGAGCGCGGCGGGCGGGGCGGGGGCCGAGGTGCGGGATGAAGTTCGGGTTGCGCAGCGGAGTGCGGTGCTCCTCGCGAGGAGGCTTCTGATCGGGAGTGCGCCCCTCGCGCTCGGCCGGCGGCGCCTTCCGGCCCGGCGGCGTCGGCGTCCACGGGATGCCCGCCCGGCCGCCCGGCGCCGAGTACCGGTTGCTCGGCGCAGCAGGCGTGTTTGCGTTGGAGGTCACCGGCGCGGGCTGCGGCGTCTGCGCCAGCACGGCGGCCTGCAGGAGCGCGAGGGCGAACGCGAGCGCGACGAGCCCCGATGTGAGCAGTCCACCCACGGTGCGACCCTTCATACCCACCATCCCGGGGCTTCTGCGACGCTTCCCCACATACAATTTAGGACGTTCGCCGCCTGAGCGCGATACCCCCTCCGCCCGGAGTCCTTTCCTTGACGGCCGAGCGGCCGGCTCCTACGGTGGGGCGCACGTCTCCCGAAAGGCCGTCCAAGCATGTCCAGCCGCGTCGATCCCCCCAAGGTCCCGCAGCATGAGCCCGAGCGCCGGCCACCCGCGGGCAGGCTCGACAAGGCTTTCCCGGTCTTCCTGGAGGGAGACCGCGGGGTGGCTGCCGGGATTGGCCGGAACATCAGCGATTCCGGGATGTTCGTGGAGACCCGGGAGCCGTTCCCGCTGGGCAGCCGGGTCCGGGTGACCTTCACCTCGCCCTCCGGCGGCGCGGAGATGGTCCTGGAGGGCGAGGTCCGCTACCAGTGCTTCATCAACTTCACCCGCGCCGACGCGGTCCGCGCCGGGATGCGCGGGATCGGGCTCAAGTTCGTCACCCCGAAGGGGGTCCAGGGCGCCTCCAGGGGCACCATCCACTGACGGACCTCACCGGATCTTGACCGGCACGTACTGGACGGCCTGCCCGCTGCGCACGCGCAGCAGCACCGTCTCGCCCTTCTTCAGCCTGGAGACGACCTTCTTGTAGTCGGCGACCGAGGTCACCGGCTGCCGGTTGATCTCGAGGATCACGTCGCCCGGATCCAGGCCCGCCTGCGAGACGGGCGAGTCCGGGGCGACGTCGGTGACCACCACGCCCTTGGTGCCCGGCTCGACGCGCGCCCGCTGCGCCATCTCCGGCGTCAGGTCCTGGACGCGCACGCCGAGGAGGTCGCCGGTCGATTTGTCGGCGTCGCCGCCCTGACCGCCCGCGCGCGCGGTGGTCTCCTTCTCGTCGGGCCGCTCGCCGAGCTTGACCTCGACCTGCCGCGGCTTGCCGTCGCGGATGATCTCCAGCTTCACCGTCTGGCTGGGCGGGATGGCCCCGACGTCGCGCGTGAGCTGGTTCGCGTCGGTGACGGGCTTCCCGTTCAGGGAGACGACCACGTCGGCCGGCCTGATGCCGGCCTTGTCCGCCGGGCCGCCCTTCACCACGTCGGCGATGAGCGCCCCTTGCGTGGACTTGAGGCCCAGCGAGTCCACCATGTCCTGGGTGATGGGCTGCGGCTGCACGCCGAGGAAGCCGCGCACGACGCGCCCGGTCTTCTCCAGCTGGGGAAGGATCTGCTTCACCACGGCGATGGGGATGGCGAAGCCGATGGTGTTCGCGCCGCCGATGATCGCCGTGTTGACGCCGATCACCTCGCCGCGCAGGTTGAACAGCGGTCCGCCCGAGTTGCCCGGGTTGATCGAGGCGTCCGTCTGCAGGAAGTCGCTGTACACCGAGCCGGGGCCGAGCGCGCGCTCCTTCGCGCTGATGATCCCCGCGGTCACCGTCGCCTGCAGGCCGAACGGCTCGCCGATGGCGATCACGTAGTCGCCCACCTGCAGCGCGTCGCTGTCGCCCAGCACGGCGCCCTTGAGCTCGTTGACGTGCTCGCCCTCGAGCTTGAGGAGCGCGATGTCCGACTTCGGATCGTTGCCGATCACCTTGCCCACGTACTCGCGCGCGCCGACCGGCGAGGTCTCGTCGGTGACGACCTTGATGTCGTCCATGGGGCGGAACTTGTTGGAGCCCGGGTCCTGGATCTCGACCACGTGGTTGTTGGTCAGGACCATGCCGTTGCCGATCAGGAACCCGGAGCCGAGCCCGTGCCTCTCCTGGTCGTCGGGCGTGGGCTGCCCGCCGAAGAAGCGGAAGAAGCGCTCCATCGGGTCCTGCTCTCCGCCGTCCTCGCTGTCGTCGCCCGGACCCTGGTCGAACGGGGTGCGGGGACGCGCCTGCGGCATCCCCCGGCGCGCGGTCGCGCGGCGCGGCTTGAAGCGCGAGTTGATGTTCACCACCACCGGCCGCAGCTGCTTCACCAGCGGCGCGAGCGAGGGGAGCGGCGTCAGCTGTCCCTGCGCGGGCTGCACGGGGGGCGGAGTGGCGTCGGCGGGAGCGGGGGACGGGGCCGCCTGCGCGGCGGGCGCGAGGTCCTTCTGGTGGTCGCGGCCGGAGAACGCGATCGGCAGCGCCACCACGGTGGCGAGCGACCCCAGGGCAAATGCGCAGAGCAAGGTGATGCGAGAACGTTGCATGAAAGGCCTCCAAAGCGGGCGAGCGGGCGGCCGGTTCCCTAGAACAGCCGGCGCCGTCCGGTATTTCGATTCTGGGCGCAGGCTACAGCCGCGAACCCGTCTGCGCAGCAGGATCTCGGGCCTGGTAACCAGATCGCAACGCTAACGTGCCAGAATGACGCATCCGCGGGAGGGCCCCATGGGCCGCGTGCGGCTGGCCGATCTGGCGCTGGAAGTGCGCGACGAGGGCCGGGGACCGCCGGCGCTCCTGCTGCACGGGTTCCCCACCACCAACCGGCTCTGGGACGGCGTGATCCCGGCGCTCCGCGACGCCGGGCTGCGGTGCATCGCTCCGGACCTGGCCGGCTACGGTCTATCGGAGTCTCCCGGCGGGGAGCCGGGCATGGAGCGCCAGGCGGGATGGCTCACCGAGCTCCTCGACGCGCTCGGCGTCGAATCGGCGCTCATCGTCGCCCACGACGTGGGATCGGCCGCGGCGCAGATCCTGGTCGCCACCGATCCCCGGCGCGCGCGGGGGCTCGTCGTCGCGGACGGCGTGTACGCCGGTGAGTGGGCGATGGATGGGGTGGAGAGCATCCAGCGCTGGGAGCCGCGCAACGCGGCCCGGCTCGCGCCGGTTCTCGCTCGGAAGATGCGCAGCCCGGGGCTGTCCGAGGAATCGATCCGCGCGATGCTCGCGCCCTACCAGGGAGAGGAAGGCGGGCTGCGACTGATCCGGGCAGCGCGCGCTCTCGATCCGAGCCAGACCGCTTCGCGCGTCGAGGCGCTTCGCGCGGCGGGCGTGCCCGCGCTGGTGCTGTGGGGCGAATCGGACCGCTACCTGCCCATCGACACCATCGCCCGCCCGCTCGCGCAGCTCCTTCGCGCCGAGCTCCGCGTGCTCCCGGGTGGCCACTTCATTCCCGCGGAGACGCCGCTCGCCTTTGCCGCCGAGGTGATCCGGTTCGCGAAGTCTCTTCCAGAGCGCATCCCATGACGTCCGCGCCATGAAAAAGCGCAGCGCCGCCGAATACGGCGGCGACTGGTCAGTGTTGCTGGTCCATCTCGGCGTCGCGCTGCGCGACCTGCGGCCGCTCGGCGAGGTCGAGCGCGTTGCCTTCGCCGTCCCGCACCTCCACCCGCGCGGCCTTGAGCGAGTAGAAGAGCAGCCAGCGCTCCGCATCGGTCAGGCTGCCGGGGGGCAGCGCCTCGTCGATCTCCTCGATCAGCAGGTACCCGCGGCGGATGCCCCGGGCGAAGAGCGCTTTGCGCGCCTTGTGCGAGCGCCCGATCTTCAGAGTCGACATGCGCCTCCCCGCCCCCGGGACCCCGCGAGTTCTAACACCCCGAAAACACGGCGCTACGTCCCTGCGTGCCGCTCCGCTTGCTCGCCCGCCTCGGGCTCGGGCTCGAGGGCCGGGCCGCGCTTCTCCGGCACCGCGGCGCCCGCCTCCCTGAGGATCCGGCGCAGCTCGTCGCCCTCGATCACCTCGACGGCGAGCAGGCGCGCCGCGACCTTGCTGAGCGCGTCGCGGTGCGTGCGGACCAGGTCGCGCGCGCGGTTCATCGCCTCGTCGAGCAGGCGGCTGACCTCGGCGTCGATCTTGCGCTGCATGCGCTCGCTATAGATGCGCTCGGGGATGCCGGCCATCCCGTTCGGTAGGCCCAGGAAGGGCGAGCGGCTGCGCTCGGCGAGCGACACCGGACCGATCGCGTCCGACATGCCGTACTCGGTGACCATCATCCGGGCGATCTCGGTCGCCTGCTTCAGGTCGTTCGAGGCGCCGGTGGAGATGCTCCCCACCATGATCTCCTCGGCGGCGCGCCCGCCCATCAGGCCCGCCAGCTTGTCGTACAGCTCCTCGCGCGACATGAGGTAGCGGTCCTCGAGCGGGAGCTGGAGCGTATAGCCCAGGGCCGCCAGCCCGCGCGGGATGATGGAGATCTTGTGCACCGGCTCCGAGTACCGGCACAGGGTGGAGACCAGCGCGTGGCCCGACTCGTGGTAGGCGACGATCTCCTTCTCCTTCTCGTTCATGCGGCGGTTCTTCTTCTCCAGGCCCGCCACCACGCGCTCGATGGCCTCCATGAAGTCGGCCGCCACGACCTTGTCGCGGTCCTTGCGGGCGGCCAGGAGCGCGGCCTCGTTGACCACATTGGCGAGGTCCGCGCCGGCGAAGCCGGGAGTGCGGGTGGCCACCTCGCGCAGGTCGACGTCCGCGCCGAGCTTCACCTCGCGGGCGTGGATGCGGAGGATCTGCTCGCGCCCGCGGCGGTCGGGACGGTCGACCAGCACCTGGCGGTCGAAGCGGCCGGGCCGCATCAGCGCCGGATCGAGGATCTCGGGCCGGTTGGTGGCGGCGACGACGATCAGCGCGGTGCGCGCGTCGAAGCCGTCCATCTCGGCGAGCATCTGGTTGAGGGTCTGCTCGCGCTCGTCGTGGCCGCCGAAGACGCCAGCGTTGCGGCTCTTGCCGATCGCGTCCAGCTCGTCGATGAAGATGATGGACGGCGCCTTCGAGGCGGCCTGCTGGAACAGGTCGCGCACGCGCGCGGCGCCGACGCCGACGAACATCTCGACGAACTCGGAGCCCGACAGGCTGAAGAACGGCACGCCCGCCTCGCCCGCCACGGCCCGCGCGAGCAAGGTCTTTCCGGTGCCCGGGGGGCCGACCAGCAGCACGCCCTTCGGGATGCGCCCGCCCAGGCGGCGGAACTTGGCCGGGGTCTTGAGGAACTCGACGATCTCCTTCAGCTCGTCGACCGCCTCGTCGATGCCGGCCACGTCCTTGAAGGTGACCCCGGTGGTGGCCTCCATGTAGATGCGCGCCTTGGTCTTGCCGAAGCTCATCACGCCGGGAGGACCGCCGGGCATGCCGCCGCTCATGCGACGCGTGAGCCAGCTCACGAAGAGCAGCCCGAGGCCGATCGGCACGGCGAGCATCCAGATCATGTCGGTGGTAGAGGATTCGGCCACCGCCTCGTACTCGATGTGCTTGGACTCGAGCAGCGGGATGAGCGTGGCGTCGCCCTGCACGCGCACCGCGAACCAGGGCAGCTCGCCGCGCGAGCCGGAGCCCTCGGCGCCCTTGGGGTAGCACTTCACCCAGTCCTGGCTGAGCACGACCTTCGCGCAGCCGTCGCTCTGGATGCGGTCGAGCAGCCGGCTATAGGGAACGCGCTGGAACCCGGCGTCCTGGAAGAGGGTGCGCAGCAGGAGGAACGCGACCAGCACCAGGAGCACGTAGGCCAGCGGCGAACCGAACCGCGGACCCGTGCCGCCCTGCTTGTCGATCTTCTTGCCGCGCGGATTGGGCTTCCCGATCATCCTGTGGCTCCCCTCCCGGAAACTTGCCTCCCCCGTAGGTGAAGGTAAGACCCGGCGAGAGAGTCGCAAGCAAAACGGATTTTTCGCCCTTAATGGGTGAGATCGAGCAGCTGGGCGACCGTCTTCTCGTCCGCCGCCGGGAACTCGTATTTGTTCAGGTCTTGCGGCGCCACCCAGCGGTGATCGTGGACGCGGTGGTGCGCGATCCGGCCCGCGAGGAGCTTGCAGCTGTAGACGCAGAAGTCGATGTCGTAGTTGGGGTACGAGTGCTGCACGTGGACCACGCGATCCCGCACCTCGACGTCGATCCCCATCTCCTCCTTCAGCTCGCGCGCCAGGGCCGCCTCGTCGGTCTCGCCTTCCTCGACGCGGCCCCCGGGGAATTCCCACAGCAGGGGGAGGGTTGCGGTGGGGCGTCGCTGGGTGATCAGGTACTTGCCGTCCTTTTCCAGCATGGCAGCCACGACGCGGATCTTGGAAGGCATGGCGCGGCACCATAGACCCCGGTCCGAGGTGGGGCAAGGTGGCCGGACAAGCGTTCGCCCGCTCCTTTGCAGCCCGGGGGCGGCACGCTAGCTTCCCTGGGAGGAGGCGAGGGCATGGTTGTCTTGCTGACAGCGCTCGTCCTGGCCGCCCCGGCCGCGCCCGCGAAATGGCGCGCGAAGAAGCCTCCCGCCGCGCCGCCCGCCGCCGTCGCGCTGCAGAAGGCGCCGCTGTGCGAGGGCGACTACGCCGACGCGGTGCCTGCCGCGGTCGCTTCGCAGGTGCTCGACGGCGTGCGCGATCAGTTCGTCTTCGCCATCCGCAACACCGCCACCTACGAGCACGTCTACTATGGCCGGGACGGGAAGCTGCGCCGGGGCTACGTGCGCTCGGTCGTGCACGGCACCGGCTTCGCCTACAGGGTTCGCGACGGCGAGACGCTGATCGTCACCAACCAGCACGTGGCCGAGCGGCCCGACGTCACCGACGACGAGCACCCCGTCGACGGGGTGCCCACCGGCAGCAAGAAGGTCCGCGAGCAGCTCAAGATCGTGCGCAACGAGGACGACGACTACGAGCCCGGGCACGTGGCGCTGGCCAGGGTGCTCTCCGACGCGCCGGCGGACATCGCCATCGTCAAGGCGCACAAGCTCCTGCCCGTGATGCCGTTCCGCTTCGGCCGATCCAGCGCCCTGCGGCCGGGGAACCTCGTCCAGGTGCGCGGCTTCCCGCTGGGGGCCTTCTCCGCGGTGAGCGTGGGCAAGGTCGTGAACCCCTATACCGAAGACACCGAGAAGGGCTGGAGCCACAGCGACTTCGTCGTCGACGCGCTGCTCAGCGCGGGCAACAGCGGCAGCCCAGTGTTCGCGGTCTCCTGCCGCAGCTCCGAGCCGGAGCTGGTGGGCGTGTTCCACGCCGGCTACGCCGACGCGGCGGCGCTCAACGTGGTGGTGGGCATCGACCAGCTGCGCGAAGAGCTGGACACCTTGAAGGTTCCGCGCCGCGACGGCGGGCTGCGCTCCGAGATCACCGCGCTGGACCGCGACCGGGTGGTGAAGGAGCTGTTCGCGGAGCAGTCGCGCTCGCTCACCTTCCCCTTCGGCGGGCGCGCGGTGCTGGCGCAACTCGCCGATCCCGGCACGCTGCGCTTCGCGGTGCTGGACGAGGACTTCCCCATGGTCACGCGCGAGTCGCTCGCGCTGGTCGACCGGTCGCAGAGCGGATTCGGCACGCTGGACACCGTCGTGGTGCTGGTCGACGGAGCGCCTGCCGAGGTGCCGGGCTCGGCGCTGGAGCCCGAGATGCGGGACCACTTCGAGAAGCTGTACGACGCCCTCTGGCACCAGCTGCTGGGCGTGGTCGAGTACCGGGCGCGGCTCTCGGGGGGCCGGCAGAGCGCCGACGCCTTCGCCCAGGCGCAGCAGGCCCGGGCGCGGTTGCGCAAGAAGGTGCCCGAGCAGAAGGAGCAGCTCGGCCTGGCGATGTTCGAGGCCGACCGCGTCGGCACCGTGGCCAAGGCAGTCGCCGCCTCGCCCTCCTCTCCGCCGACCACGGCCGCCGCCCTCTCCACCCCCGACCAGTAGATCCAGCCGCGATTCAGGCTTCCAAACGAACGCGGAGGCGCGGAGGCGCGGAGGATCCATTTCGCGTGCCGGATCGTGCGCAGGCGCCGATCGAGGAAAACGAAGACCTCCGCGTCTCCGCGCCTCCGCGTTGATCTTTTGGTCCTGATTCTGGCTAGTGTGAGGGATGTTCATCGGGCATTTCGCGGTGGCGTTCGGCGCCAAGAAGGTGGTGCCGCGGACCTCGGTGGCGACGCTGACCGTGGCGGCGCAGCTGCTCGACCTGATCTGGCCGATCCTGGTGCTGCTGGGGATCGAGACCGTCCGCATCGACCCCGGGGCGCCGAGCCCTTTCCTCAAGCTGCGGTTCGTGCACTACCCGTGGACGCACAGCCTGCTCATGGCCGTGGTGTGGGGCGTCGCCTTCGGGCTCGCCTACCGCGCGAAGACCGGCTACGCGCGCGGCGCGCTCGCCGTCTCCGCCCTGGTCGTCTCGCACTGGGTCCTCGATTGGATCACGCACCGGCCCGACCTGCAGCTGGCGCCGGGTGTGGACGCCCGCGTCGGCCTCGGGCTGTGGACCTCCCCGGCAGCGACCATCGCCGTCGAAGGACTGCTGTTCATCGCCGGGGTGGCGGTCTATGCGCGCGCGACGCGGCCCCGCGATCGGGCGGGAACCTGGGGGTTCTGGGGATTCGTGGCCTTCCTCCTGGTCGGCTACGCGTCGAGCCTCGCCGGAGGCGCGCCTCCGAGCCCGCAGGTCGTCGCCGCGAGCGCACTCGTCGGCTGGATCCTCATCCCCTGGGTCGCCTGGTTCGACCGGCATCGGGAGGTCGTCGCGCCGCAATCATGGCGACCCTGACCTTCCTGGGCGCGGCCGGCACCGTGACCGGGTCGCGCCACCTGCTCACTACCGCGGCTGGAACGCGCGCCTTGATCGACGCCGGCTTGTTCCAGGGCCGCCGCGAGCTGCGCGATCGCAACTGGGCCCCGTGGACCGCCGGGAAGCTCGACGCGGTGATCCTCACCCACGCGCACATCGATCACACCGGGTACCTGCCCAGGCTCGTCGGGCAGGACCTGGTGGGACGCATCCTCTGCACGGAGGGCACGCGCGACGTGGCCGCCCTGCTCCTGCCGGACAGCGCGCACCTGCAAGAGGAGGACGCGCGCCTCGCCAACGAGCGCGGCTACAGCAAGCACCGGCCGGCCCTGCCGCTGTACACGTCCGCGCAGGCGCAAGCGACGGTGGCGCGGCTCGAGGCGTTCGCGTTCGGTCGCCCCGTGGAGGCGGCGCCCGGGGTCACCGTCACCTTCCGCCGCGCGGGCCACATCGTGGGGAGCGCCTTCCTCGACGTTCGCGCGGACGGCAAGCGGATCCTGTTCTCGGGCGACCTGGGCCGCTACGGGACGCCGCTGCTCGCCGACCCCGACGCGCCGTCGCCGGCGGACGCCCTGCTGCTGGAGTGCACCTACGGCGACCGGCGCCACCCGGACGAGCCGGCCAGCGAGCAACTGGCGCGCGAGGTCCACGAGGCGATCGCGCGAGGCGGGCCGCTCCTGGTCCCGGCGTTCGCGGTCGGGCGCACGCAGGAGCTGCTCTTCCTCTGGCGCAAGCTGGAGCACGAGGGCCGGATCCCCGAGGTGCCGCTCTTCGTGGACAGCCCGATGGCCACCGACGCCACGCCCATCTACCTCCGCTATCCCGAGGACCAGTCGGCAGCCGTGCGCGACCTTCTGGCCCGGCACGTGCGCCCGCTGCACCCGCGGCTGCTCCAGTTCGTGCGCGGCGCGGGGGATTCGGCGCGGCTGCTCGACCGGCGCGGCTTCTTCGCCGTGATCGCGGCGAGCGGCATGGCGACCGGAGGGCGCATCCTGGCCCACCTCGAGCGGCAGCTGCCGCGTGCGACCACCACCGTGCTCCTGGTGGGCTACCAGGCCGAAGAGACGCGCGGCCGCAAGCTCCTCGACGGCGCCAGGGAGCTGAAGATGCGCGGCCGCATGGTGCCGGTGCGCGCCAACGTCGTGCAGATGACCGGCTTCTCCGCGCACGCCGACTGGTCCGAGGAGGAACGCTGGCTCTCCGGCCTGCCCCATCCTCCTTCCCGCACCTTCCTCGTCCACGGCGAACCCGCCTCCCTCGAAGCCCAACGCCTCCGCCTCTCCACCAAAGGTTGGCAGGTCGCCATCCCTACGCCCGGACTGGTGGCCGCGCTGTGACTACAAGATGAACGCGGAGGCGCGGAGACGCGGAGGATCGGGTTGGTCTCACGATCGCGCGATTCGCGGTCGATCGGAGAACACAGCAAATCTCCGCGCCTCAGCGCCTCCGCGTTGATCCTTGAGTCATCTACCGCGGAGGGAGCGGTAGTCGACCATGAGGCAGCGGTCCTGGATGACCAGGATGCCGGAGCGGGCCAGGGATTCGGCGGTGCGGTCGTCGCGGATGCCGCTCTGCAGCCAGACGGCGCGGGGCCGCTTGGCGAGCAGGTCGGGGAGGTGCTGGGCCACGTCCGCGGAGCGGCGGAAGACGTCCACGACGTCGACCTCGCCCGGCACGTCGCTGACCTTGCGGTACACCTTCTCGCCCAGGATCTCCTGCACGGCCGGGAAGTAGACCGGCACGGGCACGATCGAGAGGCCCATCTTCTGCAGCGCCGCCGGCACGTAGAAGGCCGGCTGCCCGCTCTGCGCCTCGGTCTTGATCCCGAGCACCGCCACGCGACGCGCGCTCTTGAGCAGCTCGGCGATGCGGTCCTCGTCGTCCTCGATCAGGTTGCGGCGCCACTCGTCCATGCGGGCATGGTAATCCCGCTCGGGAGGAGGTGCGAATGCCGCACGCCGTCCGCGCTCCGCGCGGCTCCACCCTGTCCTGCAAGGGCTGGGTGCAGGAAGCCGCGCTGCGCATGCTGCAGAACAACCTGGACCCGGAGGTCGCGGAGAAGCCGGACGAGCTGGTCGTCTACGGCGGAAGCGGCAAGGCCGCCCGCGACTGGCCCTCGTACGAGCGCATCTGCTCGTCGCTCCGCGCGCTGGAAAACGACGAGACGCTGCTCGTGCAGAGCGGGAAGCCGGTGGGCGTCCTGCGCACCCATCCCGACGCGCCGCGGGTCCTCATCGCCAACTCCAACCTGGTCCCGAAATGGGCCACCTGGGAGAAGTTCCGCGAGCTGGAACGGGCCGGGCTCACCATGTACGGCCAGATGACCGCGGGGTCGTGGATCTACATCGGCACCCAGGGGATCCTGCAGGGCACCTACGAGACGTTCGTGGCCGCCGGGAGGCGGCACTTCGGCACCGAGGACCTCTCGGGGCGGCTGGTGGTCAGCTCCGGCCTCGGCGGCATGGGCGGCGCACAGCCGCTCGCCGCGTCGATGGCAGGCGCCGCGTTTCTCGGATTCGAGGTCGATCCGCGGCGCCTGCGGCGCAGGCTCTCGCAGCGCTACCTGGACGAAGAGGCGCCCTCGCTGGAGGCGGCGCTGCGGAGGGCCGGGCAGGCCCGGGACCGGGGCGAGGCGATCTCCATCGGTGTGGTGATGAACGCCGCCGAAGCCCTGCCCGAGCTGGTGCGGCGCGGCGTGGTCCCCGACCTGCTCACGGATCAGACGTCGGCCCATGATCCGCTGAACGGGTACGTCCCGGCGGGCCTGTCGGTGGAGGAAGCCGCCGAGCTGCGCGCCCGCGACGAGCAGGAGTACGTCCGCCGCGCCCGGGCCAGCATGGCCGAGCACGTCCGCGCCATGCTGGAGCTGCGCCGCCGCGGCGCCCACGTCTTCGACTACGGCAACAACTTGCGGGCCGAGGCGCAAGAAGGTGGCGCGGCCGACGCATTCGCGTACCCTGGATTCGTGCCTGCGTACATCCGGCCGCTGTTCTGCCAGGGGGCGGGCCCGTTCCGCTGGGTGGCTCTGTCGGGCGACCCGGCCGACATCCGCGCCACGGACGACGCGCTGATGGCCGAGTTCCCCGAGAAGCCCGCCCTGCAGCGCTGGCTGCGGCTGGCGCGCGAGCGGGTCCAGTTCCAGGGCCTGCCGGCGCGCATCTGCTGGCTGGGCTACGGCGAGCGGGCCCGCGCCGGCCTCGTGTTCAACGAGCTGGTGCGCAGCGGGCGCGTGAAGGCCCCGCTGGTGATCGGCCGCGACCACCTCGACTGCGGCTCGGTCGCCTCTCCGAACCGGGAGACCGAGGCGATGAAGGACGGCTCCGACGCCATCGCCGACTGGCCCATCCTGAACGCGCTGGTGAACGCGGTGAACGGCGCCTCGTGGGTGTCGTTCCACCACGGCGGAGGCGTCGGCATCGGCTACTCGCTCCACGCGGGGCAGGTGATCGTCGCTGACGGCACCGACGCGGCGGCGCGGCGGCTGGAGCGGGTGCTGACCGGCGATCCGGCGATGGGCATCCTGCGCCACGCCGACGCCGGATACGAGGAGGCCATCCAGGTGGCTCGTGAACGCGGGGTTCGGATACCGGGGCTGACGCGATGATCTCGCTTTCGATCCGCCATGCCCGGCTGGCGACGATGGAGGGCGCGCAGGCAGCGCCCCTGGACGGGCCGCTCGCGCTGGTCGAGGACGGCGCGGTCGCCATCGACGGCGACCGCATCGCCTACGTCGGTCCCGACCACGAGCTGGCGGAGAAGATCGCGGCCGGCGAGCTCTCGCGCGACCCGCGCGCAGTGGAGATCGACGCGGCCGGGGCGCTGGTCACCCCTGGTTTCGTCGACCCACACACGCACCTGCTCTTCGCGGGCGACCGCTCCGCGGAGTTCGCGCAGCGGCTGTCGGGCGCCACCAATTCGGAGATCGCGCAGACCGGCGGCGGAATCATCTCCACCGTGCAGTCGACCCGGGCCGCTTCGGACGACCAGCTGGTGGAAGGAGCGAGGCAACGCCTCGCTCGCCTCACGCGCGGCGGCGTCACCACCGTCGAGGTGAAGAGCGGCTACGGAGCTTCCATCGAGCAGGAGCTGCGGCTCCTGCGCCTCATCCGCCAGACCGGCCAGGGAGCGAGCTGCGACGTGGTGCCCACCCTGCTCGGCCTGCACGCGGTCCCGCCGGAGATGGACCGGCACGCGTGGGTGAAGGTGGTGGCGACCGAGCTCACGTCCGAGGCCGCCAAGCAGGGGCTGGCGCACGGCTGCGACGCGTTTTGCGACAAGGGCGCGTTCACCACCGACGAGTGCCGCACGGTGCTGGAAGCGGGCGTGCGCGCGGGGCTGGTCGCTCACCTGCACGCGGACCAGCTGACCAACACCGCGGGCGCGGCGCTCGCGGCGGTGATCGGCTGCTCCAGCGCGGACCACCTCGAGCGCACCGGAGCGGCGGGCGTCGAGGCGATGGCCCGCTCCGGCACCACGGCCGTGCTGCTGCCGCTGGCGGCGTGGTTCCTGCGCGACTCGAAGCCCGCGCAAGCCGGGCCCTTCCTCGCCGCCGGCGTGCCGGTGGCGCTGGGGTCGAACCTCAATCCGGGCAGCCAGCGCATGGAGGGCGTTTCGCTGCTGCTCGCGGCGGGGTGCCTGTTCAGCGGGCTCTCTCCGGCGCAGGCGCTGTGGGCCTGCACGTTGGGCGCCGCCCGGGCGCTGCACATGGACGATCGGGGCCGCCTCGCCCCGGGCCTGCGCGCCGACCTGGTGCTGCACGCCACCCGAGACCCGGCCCATCTGCCCTACCACGCCGGCGTCGACCACGCCCGCCTCGTCCTCCGCCGCGGCCAGATCATCCTCGACCTCCGCCGCGATCCCCCCCTCAACTGCGGCTGACCTCCCGCGAGTCGCGCCGAAACGGGTCGAAAGGATCAACGCGGAGGCGCGGAGACGCGGAGGATTCGACTGGTTCTCGCAATCGGGCGCTTCACGCTCGATCGGAGAAGCCAAACACAACTCCGCGTCTCCGCGCCTCCGCGTTCTGCTTTTTGACCCAGCGCGGCGCTAGTCGAGGGATTCGCCGTCGTACATGGAGTCGATCTGGGGCTTGTACTTCTGGGTGGCGGCCTTGCGCTTCACCTTGAGGGTGGGCGTCAGCTCCCCGGTCTCCAGCGAGAAGTCGCGCTCGAGGATGATGAACCGCTTCACCGTCTCGTACGAGGGGAGGGTCGCGTTCAGCCGGTCGATGGCGTCCTGCACCTTGGCCCGGACGGCCTTCGAGGAGGCCGCGTCGCGGTAGCTGCCGGCCAGGTCGCCCGCCTCGCCCGCGACCTTCTTCGCCTGGTCCTCCGCCACGGTGACCAGCACCGCGACGTACTTGCGGCGGTCGCCGACCACCACCACCTGGCTGATCAGCTCGCTCATGGTCTTGAGCGCGCCTTCGATCGCCTGCGGCGCGATGTACTTGCCCCCGCTGGTCTTGATCAGGTCCTTCTTCCGGTCGGTGATGCGCAAGTAGCCGCCGGCATCGACGTCGCCGATGTCCCCGGTGTGGAACCAGCCCTCCTTGTCGATCACCTCGGCGGTGGCCTCGGGCAGCCCGAAGTAGCCGCGCATGATGTGGCGGCCCCGCTGGAGGATCTCGCCGTCCTCGGCGATCTTCACCTCGACGCCGGGAAACGGCCTTCCCACGGTGCCGAGCTTGTTCTGCCCGGGCAGGTTGACGCTGGTCAGCGCGATGGTCTCGGTGAGGCCGTAGCCCTCCAGCAGGTCGAAGCCGAGCAGGTCGAAGAAGTACGCGATCTTCCGCGCCAGCGGAGCGCCGCCCGACACGAAGGTGTGGATGCGCCCGCCGAAGCGCTTCGACAGCTTGTCCTTGATCTTGGGGAAGACCAGTTTGCGCGCCAACCCGAACGCGAAGGAGGAGTAGCCCTGCCCCTTGTCCTTCGCTTTGGCGTACATCTCGAACTCGCGCATGGCCATGCGGAAGAGGGTCCCCGACAGGCCTTTCTGCGCCATGCCGTTCGCCACCACGTTGTTGAACGCCTTCTCGTACACGCGCGGCACCGCCGAGAGCACGGTGGGGCCCGTCTCGCCGGCGTTGTCGACCAGCCGGTCCACCGACTCGGCGTAGATCATCTTGAGCCCGCTCCCGAACCATGCCGCCTTGATGATCTGCGCGAAGGAGTGGGCGAAGGGAAGGAACAGCAGGTGCGCGTCGTCGCGCTGCAACAATCCCGTGCCGACCACCGCCTCGGCGGCGAAGATGAGCTGGTCGTTGGTGGTCATCACGCCCTTGGGCGTGCCGGTGGTGCCGCTGGTGTAGAGGATGGTGGACAGCTCGTCCCGCCGCTGCTGCTCGAGCCGCTGCTGCAGCTCGCCCGGGACGCGCCCCTTGTGCTCCTTGCCGCGCGCGACGAGGCGGGCGAAGGACAGTCCCCAGTCGCCGTCCCCCTCGCCCTCGAGCAGGACGCAGCAGCGCACCGCGGGGAGCTGCGCGCGCACCTCGCGCAGCTTGCGCAGCTGCGTGTCGTCCTCGACGAAGACCAGCGTCGCGCCGGAGTTCTGCACGATGTAGCGGATCTCCTCGGCGGTGTTGGAGTGGTAGATGGGCACGCTCACCCCGCCGGCGTGGGCGATGCCGAGATCGGCCACCGTCCATTCCACGCGCGTGGAGCCGACCAGCGAGACCTTGTCGCCCGGCTTCACGCCGGCCGCGATGAGGCCCCAGGCCGCTTCCTCGCCCAGGCCGGCCAGCTCGGCCCAGGTGAGCGGCTTCCAGCCACCCCCCGTCTTGCGCAGCGCGGCTACCCGCTGCGGATCGCCGGCCGCGCGCAACCGGAACAGCCCGGCCACGGAACGGACGGTCGCGAAGTCCTCCTTGAGCCTCTGCATCGAGCCCATCGCCTTCTGTGCGGTCGCCATCGGATGCTCCCGATCAGTGCTTCGCCTTCCACTTGCGAGCCAGGTCCTTGATGCGTTTCTCCTCCGGCAGGTCCTTCCCCCGCGGCGCGTCGAGGATCTGCTGCACCAGCTTGTGGGCCTCGTCCGCCTGTCCTTCCAGCCCGTTCAGGAGCAGCGAATCCGCGAGGTACAGCTTGGCGCGCCAGTTGTCAGGATGGGAGCGGACCACCGCCCGGAGCACCTTGATCGACTCCTCGGGGTCGCGCTTGGGCCAGGGCAGCTTGAAGAAGTACCGGCCCCAGACCACCTGCGGCGCGCCGTCCAGGTAGTCCTTGTCGATGCGCTGCGCGGCGAGCATCCGCTCCCGGAACTTCCCCTCGAGCCCCTGCGAAAGAGCGGTGAGGATGCCCACGCCTTCCGAGTACAGGCCCACTCCGACGCCCGAGAAATAATGCCCGCGCACGTCGCCGGGATTGGCCTGGATCGCCTTGTCACCGGCCTCCCAGGCAGTCTTCCCTTTGGCGGCCTTGTCGTCCGAACCGTCGGGCTCGCCGTCGGCCTCCCAGGCCACCAGCGACGCCTGGCGGCGCGTGGTCTCGAATCCGTTCGGATCTTCGGCGAGATGCTCCTGGATGAGGTCCTCGAGCTGCTTGAGCACCGCGGGATCGTCGCGCCGCTTCCAGAGATCGTCCCAGGTGGCCATCCAGTCGGCGGAAACGCCGGGCCGCGGCGGACCGGGCGGCTGGCCTTGCGCCACCGCCGCGGAGGCGGCGGCGAGCACGGCCACGGCGCTGCGGCACGCGAGACCCATACGAATTCCTCCGGGAAACCCTCCGCTCCTATCACTGGCCGAAGGGCGCGGGCAACGGCTGGACGCTGCCGGGCGGCGGCGAGGTGACGTACAATCCTCGCGGACGCGACCCGCGGCCCGGAGGAAACCGATGGCGGCACCGAGCGAGCGCGAGGAGCGGCCGGTCACGGCCGCGGACCTGAAATCCGGCGTGAAGCTCGTCGCCGGACACGCCGTGTTGCTGATCGTGAGCGACGGCCGCGGGGACCGGCGGCTCTTGCGCCGCCCGGAGCCTGCGCGGGGCGGTCAGCCGTCCGCGAGGTAGCGGATGTCCCAGACGTCGTCGGGCTGCAGCGTGCACGCGCCGGTGAACCGCACGGCCGGGCCGTCCGGATTCTCGACCAGGTCGAATCCCTGACCGGGCGCGCAGTCGAGGGCGGCCCCCGCGCGGTCGACGCGCACGCGCAAGTACTCCAGGCCGGTCGGGCGCGCGAGCAGCTCGATCTGCTTGGGAATGCCGATCACCGCGGCCAGCCGGCCCAGCGGGCTGCCGGCGTCGTCGCTGCATACGCTCGCCGCCAGGCCCTGGAAGGCGGTGGCCATTTCCAGGTAGCGCCGCCCGGGCACTTGCCCGTTGCAGAACATCTTGCACTCGGCGGTGCAGTCGGCCATGCACAGCGCGAACGGCGCCGCGCCCGCGCACCGGTTCTGGCACGCCTGCTGCGCCGCCGGCTGGTCGCACCGCGCCTGGCAAGCGCCGTCCGTGCACAGTCCCGGCTCGCGGGTCCCGTCCTTCAGGCTGACGATGGCCGCCACCTGCACTTCCTTCGGGCTGCCGTCGGCGTTGGCAAGGGCGCGGAGGAAGTTCACGTAGCGGGCCACCGGCTCGAGCGAGGAGATGCCGGTCCCGTCTCCCGAGGCTTGCTGGGCGCACTGGTCGATCACGTTCCCTTGAGCGTCCTTGACCAGCATGGAGAAGCGCTGCTGCGGATCGGAGCAGTCCTCGGCGTCGCTGAAGAAGGCCACCACGACCTTGGCGCCGTCGCGGAGGAACCCGGACGATCCGTCGCCGAGCGCCAGGCGCATCGCTTCCAGTCCCTGGGGCTGCCGCGCGCCGTCCGAGCCGGCCTGGACGTCGCTCGCCACCCATCCGCTGAACGTGGCCGGGTCGGTCGCGCTGCGCCGCAGCACCGCGCCCGGATTGCCGGGCGCGACCCGGAGCTTGCCCGCCTCGGCCGGGAAGCTGCGCAGGCACGCGGCGGCCTTGCACACGTAGCCGGGCGCGCCCCAGTCGCTCGCGCACTGCGCTGCGGCGTTCGCGTCGCCGTCGGGTCCGCAGCCGCCGAACCGCTCGAAAATCGAGGTGGTCACCACTGCGACCTGGTAGTCCACCGGCGGCTGCAGCGCATCGAGCCGCGTGGTGAAGTCGGCCAGCGCCAGGGCGAGCCGATCCTGCTTGCCGGACATCGAAAGAGAGTCGTCGACGACGAAGAGGATGTCGGCCTTCGTCGCCACCTTCACCTGGCTGTGCTGCGCCACGGCGACCAGTGTCGCCGGCTGCACAGGGACCGCGACGTAGCTCTGGCAGGACATTCCCGCGACGACCAGCGTGAGAAAGGGTACAACTGTCCTGACGCGCATCTGGCGTCGTCCCTCCCGAGGGGCGGCTACTTGCGGGGGCAAGCTGGAGATGGTGAGGAGGCCCGTCAAGGTTGCGATGGCACGCCCGGCCGCCAGGGGTTGCAAAGCATTTGCCAGGGTGTGCCGGGTGGCTACATTGGGCGTCCGCCGTTAAACACGGAGAATGATTTTGCCCACCCACGGAGGGACCTAGCGATGTCGGAGAAGGGAAAGGTCGTCACCCCGGCAGCGCCGGGTCTCATCAACAAAGAAGATATCCCGCAGGTCCTGCCCATCCTGCCCTTGCGCAACAGCGTCTTCTTCCCGGGCGGCGTGTTGCCGCTGGCGGTCGGCCGCCAGAAGACCATCGCCCTGATCAAGGACGCGGTGCGGGACGACCAGGTGATCGGCGTCGTCACCCAGCGCAAGGCGGAGGAGGAGGACCCGGGCGCCGCGGACCTGCACTCGATGGGGACCGTCGCCCGCATCGTGAAGCTGCTCAAGATGGGCGAGGACAACTACTCGCTCGTGGTGCAGGGGCTCGCGCGCTTCCGCGTGGTCGAGCTGGTGCAGGAGCACCCCTACCTCAAGGCGCGCATCGAGCCGGTCGAGGACAAGACGCCGCAGGAGGAAGTGGAGGTCGAGGCCCTCGGGATCAACCTCAAGAAGCTGGCCCGCGAGGTCATCGAGATGATGCCCGAGCTGCCGGCTGCCGCGACCGAGCTGGTCGAGAGCATCACCCAGCCGGGTCACCTCGCCGACCTCATCGCCGCCAACGTGGACGTGCCCATCGAGGAGAAGCAGCAGGTCCTCGAGACCGTCGACTTGAAGGAGCGGATGAAGCTCGTCCTCGAGCTCTTGAACCGCAAGCGCGAGATCCTGAAGCTCAGCTCCAAGATCGATTCGCAGGTCAAGGGCGAGATGTCCAAGACCCAGCGCGAGTACTACCTGCGCCAGCAGCTCAAGGCCATCAAGGAAGAGCTGGGCGAGCTGGGCGAGGAGGAGGAGGAGCTGGACGAGTTGGGCGAGCGCATCAAGAAGCTCGGCCTGCCGCCCGACGTGGAGAAGGTCGCCAACAAGGAGCTAAACCGCCTCAAGAGCATCCCCACCGCCTCGTCCGAGTACACCGTCTCGCGCACCTACCTGGAATGGATCGCCGACCTGCCCTGGTCGAAGAAGACGGACGACAACCTCGACGTCGAGAACGCCCGCGACCAGCTCAACCGCGACCACTACTCGCTGGACAAGGTGAAGAAGCGCATCCTCGAGTACCTGGCCGTCCGGAAGCTGAAGAACGACATGAAGGGACCCATCCTCTGCCTGGTGGGCCCGCCCGGAGTGGGCAAGACGTCGCTCGGCCAGAGCATCGCCAAGTCCACGGGGCGCAAGTTCGTCCGGCTCTCGCTGGGCGGCGTGCGCGACGAGGCGGAAATCCGCGGCCACCGGCGCACCTACGTGGGCGCGCTCCCGGGCCGCGTGATCCAGTCGATGAAGAAGGCCGGCAGCGTCAACCCGGTCATGATGCTCGACGAGATCGACAAGCTCGGCGCCGACTTCCGCGGCGACCCGAGCGCGGCGCTCCTCGAGGTGCTCGATCCGGAGCAGAACAACAGCTTCTCCGATCACTACCTCGACGTGCCGTACGACCTCTCGAAGGTCATGTTCATCGCCACGGCCAACCAGCTCGACCCCGTCCCGCCGCCCTTGCGCGACCGCATGGAGGTCATCGAGCTGCCCGGCTACACGTTCGAGGAGAAGATCCACATCGCCAAGAACCACCTCATCCCCAAGCAGGTGAGGGAGCACGGTCTGTCGGTGGACAACCTCGAGCTGTCCGACGCGGCGCTGACCAAGATCACCGCCAGCTACACGCGCGAGGCGGGCGTCCGAAACCTGGAGCGCACCATCGCCGACGTCTGCCGTGCGGTGGCAGTCGACGTGGCCAAGGGCTCCAGCGCCAAGCGGGTGATCACGCCCGAGGAGCTGGAGATCATCCTGGGGCCGGAGAGGTTCTGGTCCGAGACGGCGGAGCGCACCGAGCTACCCGGCGTGGCGACGGGCCTCGCCTGGACCTCGGCGGGCGGCGACCTGCTCTTCATCGAGGCGACCAAGATGCAGGGCAAGGGCGGCATCACCCTGACCGGCCAGCTCGGCGACGTGATGAAGGAGTCCTGCCAGGCGGCGCTCAGCTACACGCGCAACAAGGCGCTGAAGCTGGGGATCGACCCGCGCTTCCTGGAGAAGCAGGACCTCCACATCCACTTCCCGGCGGGCGCCATCCCCAAGGACGGGCCGTCGGCGGGCGTGACCATCTTCACGGCGCTGACCTCGCTCCTGAC
>DASWGI010000199.1:0-4204 GCA_036393835.1 Myxococcales bacterium
CGTCCCAGCTGCCGCATTCGCCGGCGGCCTTCTGGGCGGGCTCGGCACCGAGCCGAGCGCGTTCCTCTTCCTCGCCGTCTCGTTCGCCGTCGCGCTGCTCAATCCGGGAAAGAGCCCGGCGCTCGATGCCCTCCGCGCGTCCCTGGAGCAGGGAGCGCGCAGCGCGATCGGAGTGGCTCTCGCCACCGCGGTGGTCGGATTCGTGGTGGGCGCCGCGTCGCTTACAAGCCTGGGGCTGAACCTCGGGAGCGCGATCGTCAAGTTCGCCGGGGGGAACCTGCTCCTGGCGCTGTTTCTCACCATGGTGACCAGCATCGTGATCGGCACCGGGATCCCGACCACGCCCACGTACATCATCGTCGCCCTGGTCGCGGCGCCGGCGCTGATCAAGATGAACGTCCCCCCGCTGGCGGCCCACCTGTTCGTCTTCTATTACGGCGCGCTGGCGGACGTGACGCCGCCCACCGCGCTCAGCTCGTACACGGCGGCGGGGATCGCGGGCGCGGATCCGCAGCGCACCACCTGGATCGCCTGGAAACTGGCCATGGCCGGGTTCATCATCCCGTACTACTTCACCACCAATCCGGTGCTGCTCCTCAACGTGGTGCCGGTGACGGCGCTGGGGCTGTTGCAAGCCGTGGTGAGCGCGGTGGTCGGGACCGTCGCGCTGGCGATGGCGCTGCAGGGTTGGGCGCTGCGGGCGGCCGGCTGGATCGAGCGCGCGGCGCTGCTCGCGGCCGCGCTGCTCCTCATCGCGCCCGGGGTGGTGAACGATCTCCTCGGGCTCGCCCTGCTTTTAGGAGTTCTGGTGTATCAAAAGCTGTCCGCGGCCGTGCGCGAGAAGCCGTCGGCGCCGGCGGCGTGAGGATCGAAGGAGGACTGGATGACCGTGCGGGCGATGCAGGCGTGGGAGATCGGTGGCCGCGCGGACCGGCCTCGCCTCTCGGGAGTCCTCGCGCCCGTCCTCACGCCGTTCCGTCCCGATCTGTCACCGGATCCGGCCCGCTTCACGCGTCACTGCCGCTGGCTGTTGTCGCAGGGCTGCGCTGGGCTGGCGGTGTTCGGCACCACCAGCGAGGCCAATTCCCTTTCGGTCGAGGAGCGGGAGGCGCTGCTCGACGAGCTGCTCGGCGCCGGGATCGATCCGGCGAAGCTGATGCCCGGCACCGGCTGCTGCGCGCTGACCGACACCGTGCGCCTCACGCGGGCCGCCGTCCGCGCCGGCTGCGCGGGCGTGCTCATGCTGCCGCCGTTCTATTACAAGGGAGTCAGCGAGGACGGGCTGTTCCGCAGCTTGGCCGAGGTGATCGAGCGCGTGGGCGACGCGCGCCTGCGCGTGTACCTGTACCACATCCCGCCCGTGGCGCAGGTCGGCTTCACCGTGAAGCTGGTCGAGCGCCTCGTCACCGCCTATCCGCGGACGGTGGCGGGCATGAAGGACAGCTCGGGCGACTGGAACAACACCAAGGCGATGCTCGACGCGTTCGCGCGCTCCGGGTTCGACGTGTTCGCCGGCAGCGAGCGCTTCCTCCTCGCCAACCTGCGCAACGGCGGCGCGGGGTGCATCACCGCAACCGGCAACGTGAACGCCGCGGCGATCGCCCGGCTCTTCCGCGAGTGGCGCTCGCCGGGCGCCGAGCAGCTCCAGGAGTCGCTCAACGCGCTGCGGGGCGCGGTCGAGAAGCATCCGGTCATCGCGGCGCTCAAGGCGATCGTCGCGCATCATTCGGGCGAAGCCGCATGGCGCACCTTGCGCCCGCCGCTCGTCGAGCTGCCCGGCGCGCAGGCAGAGGCGTTGCTGGGCGACTTGCGGCGCCTCGGCTTCGAGATGCCGGGCCTCACCGCCTGACTCCGGCGGCAATTTTCCCCAAGCCCGGGCGTCGCGGACAGGCTACGCTTGCGCCCCATGCATCCGAGCAACCCGCAGGCCCGGGAGATGGCCGACGAGTCGATGGTGCGCAACCTCTCGGCCCAGGCAGAGGCGATCTGGCCGCAGGAGGAGCCGGTCTTCGCGCGCCATCCACCGCTCGAGGGAGCGCGCGCGCTGGACGTCGGCTGCGGCACCGGCGAGATCGTCGCCCGGCTGGCGGCCCGCTTCCCTCAGGCGTCGTTCGTGGGCGTCGATCTGGAGGAGTCGCACCTCGAGCGGGCGCGGGTGCGCTGCGCCGCGTTCGGCCCGCGCGTCCGCTTCCAGCGGGGCGACGCCCTGGCGCTCTCGTTCCCGGCGGCGGAGTTCGACCTCGTTGTGTGCCGGCACATGCTGCAGGCGGTGCCCGATGCCCGCCGCGCGGTTGCGGAGATGGTGCGCGTCACCCGGCCCGGCGGCCGGCTGCACCTCGTCGCCGAGGACTACGGGATGCTCTGGTGCCACCCGACGGGGCTCGACTCCGACGGCTTCTGGCAGCGCATCCCCATTCTCTATGGCGCGGCGATCGGCTGCGACCTGCACATCGGGCGCAAGATGTACACGGTGCTCGCGGATCTGGGCCTGCGCGACATCGCCGCCGACTACGTGGTGGTGGACACCCTGCGCGTCGCGCGCGAGACGTTCGCCCGCATCTGGGAAGCCTGGCGCGATGGCTACACCGACCCGCTGGTCCAGCACACCGGCATCCCCCGTTCGGAGATCGAGCAGCGCTTTCGCGAGATGATCGACTGCGTCCGCGACCCGCGCGGGTACGCCTTGTGGCAGGTGCCAGTCTGGACGGCGCTCAAGAGGTGACGCCTAGCCGTCCCCGCGCTGCCAGCCCGTTTCGGCTGCTCAGAGTAGCGTGGGTTCTGAACTCGTCCCGGGGATCCCGAGTTCCCGGCGCGGGACGCAGCGCGTTACACTCAACCGGAAGGAATCCCGGGACTTGTTGGAAGCGGGTCGAGCGATGCACGCGCTCGTTCCATGAAAGCGCGACCGTACATCTGCTCCGCAGCGTGCTGGTTATGCGCACGGCAGAGCAAACGGATCCGGTCCGCTCGGTGGAGATGCGTTCGCGCGAACCCGTCGCGGTGATCGAATTCCAAGGCGCCAGTCTCGGCGCACCTCTTGCCACGCTCGTCGGTAAAGGTGCAGCGGCCGCCGTCGCGCTCGAAGACCTCGCGCCTGATCGCGTCGGGGATGTGACGGGAAGATGATTCGTCGATACCGTCGGTCGGGCTTTGCCGCGCCTTCCGCCCCGTGGCGAAGCGCTCTTTCTTCACGTTTTCGATCAGTGAGTCGAGCGCCATCTCGAAGATGGTTGCCAGGTCTCCGTCCGGCATCCGGTGCCGGAGCAGATCCTGGGCCTGGCGGAACTTGTCCCGACACCCGCGACTCGCGGTGAACTGGAACCTGAATGTCTCCTCGGCCAGGGGGGCAATCAAGGTCCGGCTTTCATGGGGTCGAGGCGCCGGCGCGAGTGGCGGTGCGAACGCGAGAGCGGGCGACGACTCGGACGGCGCCACCGAATTGGCAGCGTCGAACGATAGCGCCGGTTCCGCTTGCGCTCGGAGGCTCGGGTGGTCCGGAAGCTTGCGCACCATAGCCGGGACCGGCGGCTGCGGCCAAAGACGTGCGACCAGCTCTTCGATCTCGCGCTTCGACTTGCCGGCCGCCTCGGCCAGCACCTTGCTCTGGTTCTCCGTGGTCAGGTGCGGGGCGAGCAAACGCAACCCGGCCAGGTGCACCTGCCCGGTTCGAAGCGCCTCCACGATCACCGGCATGTGCCGTGCGGCGCGGGCGACCATGATCCGGTTGTAGGCGGCGCCCTCCGAGAAACCGAACTCGCCCACGCAGAAGGCGAACATCGAGGAGAATGCACAATCGAGGTAGAGCTTCCTCTCATCGATCTCGCCGAGGTGCACGAGAAGCTCCGCCTCCACGTCGCAAGATTTCTGCACGAGCTCTCGCGTAGCGGAAAGAAGATCGGAGGCGCTTAGCGATTCGACGACGGTTCGTGAGCTCATCATGTGCGCAGTCGTAGCACGGCGGTTTTTCGGAGCTCTCCGGACCCTGCACGCGTGCCCTGGACGGCAGGTCGACTCGCGAGGAGGACCCGGGCGGAACGGTCGCTCTTCATGCGGCCCCGGCAGCCAGGCGAGGTTTCTAGCGATGCTTCCGGGGCCGTCTTCGAGACGGCGTGCCAGACCTGTCAATCGGAAACGACCCGCATACGTAAGTTGTCCGATGCGCGGATGGCGCAGCACGATGATGGTGAATTCAGAACTCGTCCCG
>DASWGI010000200.1:0-12830 GCA_036393835.1 Myxococcales bacterium
ACACTCGTCGGAAGCGCTCACGCACTCCTCAACCGACAGCTGGCGCCTGAGCAGTTGCACGGGATATTGGATTTTTCCGCAGCCGGTGCAGGAGAGATTGCAGCGGAACAGCGGTTCCAGCATCAGTACCAGCGGGTAGCGCTCGCGGCGCGCCAGCCGCTGCTTCAACACGTATCGGCCCACCGCCATCATCTGCCCTGCCGGAATTGCCATTCCAATCCTCCGCCGCGGGACTCACGGTCTACGATGATGCGGACCCGGTTCCGGTTCCCAAATCGTTCTCTCGGTACCCAAGTGGCCGCGGGCTCACCGGGCTCGTCGGTGGGCTCGCGTAGTTGACCAAGCCCGCGGCGATGTGAGAAAGGCGCGCGGCGTGGTGAGGCCCATCCTAGGGGTGATTGGCGGGTCGGGGTTGTATGACCTGCCCGGGTTGACCGGCGTGCGCCGGGAGAAGGTCGTCACGCCGTTCGGGGAGCCCAGCGACGAGTACCTGATCGGGCGCCTGGGGGAGCAGGAGATGGTGTTCCTGCCCCGGCATGGGAAGGGGCACCGGCTCTCGCCGACCGAGGTGAACTCGCGCGCCAACGTACACGGGATGAAGCAACTCGGGGTGACCCGGCTCATCTCGGTGAGCGCGGTCGGATCGATGCGCGAGGAGATCGCCCCGGGCGAGCTGGTGCTGGTCGACCAGTTCATCGATCGCACCGTGGCGCGCCCGCGGTCCTTCTTCGGCGGCGGCGTCGTCGCGCACGTCGCCTTCAGCGATCCGGTCTGCCCGCAGCTGCACGCCCACCTGCGCGCCGCGGTGCTCGCCACGGGCGCGAACGCCCACGAGGAAGGCACCTACGTCTGCATCGAGGGGCCGCAGTTCTCCACCCGCGCGGAGAGCCTGCTGTACCGGAGCTGGGGGGTGGACGTCATCGGCATGACGGCCATGCCCGAGGCCCGGCTCGCCCGGGAGGCGCAGATCTGCTACGCGACCCTCGCCCTCGCCACCGACTACGACTGCTGGTACGAAGGGCACGCCGCCGTGACCGTCCAGCAGGTGATCGAGACGATGCAGCGCAACGTGTCCGCCGCGCGCGAGGTGGTGCGCGCCGCCGCGCAGGCAGCCGGCGCGCTCGCCGAGCGCACGTGCGGCTGCGGGCGTGCGCTGGAGCACGCCGTGATGACCGCCCGCGAGACGATGCCGGCGGAGGCGCGCGAGCGCCTCAAGCTCTTGCTCGGGAGCTGAGGGATGCTGCTGGTGGTGGGAAGCGTGGCGCTCGACTCGGTCGAGACGCCGTTCGGGGCCCGCGAGGACGCGCTGGGCGGGAGCGCCACGTACTTCGCCGCGGCCGCCAGCCTGCTCGCGCCGGTGCACGTGGTGGGCGTGGTGGGCGACGACTTTCCCCTCGCGCAGCTCGACTTCCTCCGCGCCCGCGGCGTGCACCTGGACGCGCTGGAGCGCGTGCCCGGCCGCACCTTCCGCTGGAAGGGCCGCTACGGCTACGACCTCAACGCCGCGCAGACCCTCGACACGCAGCTCAACGTGTTCGAGCGGTTCGAGCCGCGGCTCGACGCGCGCGCGCGGCGCGCGGACCGGGTCTTCCTCGGCAACATCGACCCCGAGCTGCAGTTGCGGGTGCTCGATCAGGTACAGCGGCCACAGCTGGTCTGCGCCGATACCATGAACTACTGGATCTCGTCCAAGCGGGCGCAGCTCCTTGCGCTCCTGCCGCGGATCGACGTGCTCATGGTGAACGACGCCGAGGCGCGGCAGCTCGCCGGCGAGTCGAACGTGATCAAGGCGGCCGCCGCCATCGAGCGGATGGGCGCGCGCGCCGTCTGCATCAAGCGCGGAGAGTACGGAGCGCTGCTCGTCTCCGGGGACGAGGCGTTCTTCGCGCCGGCCTACCCGCTGACGAACGTGGTGGACCCCACCGGCGCCGGGGACAGCTTCGCCGGCGGCTTCCTCGGGCTGCTCGACCGCACCGGGGCCTCCGACCTGGCGGCGCTGCGCCAGGCCGTGGTGATGGGTTGCACCATCGCCTCGTTCACCGTCGAGGCCTTCTCCCTCGACCGGCTGCGCGACCTGACCCTGGCCGAGGTGCGCTCCCGGTTCGAGGCCTTCCGCAAGCTGACCGACTACGAAGCGCTCCATTCGTCCATCTCTTAGGCAGCCTTGAAGTCGGACCCCCTCCGGTGTACTGAGGGCGCCGGCCCGATGCGGACCGCCATCCTCACCGACGTGCACGCAAACCTCGAGGCTCTGACGGCGTGCATCGCCGCGGCGGAGCGCGAGCGCGTCGACCGCTTCGTTTGTCTCGGAGATACGGTTGGTTACGGGGCGAACCCGAACGAGGCCTGCGACCTCATCCGGGCCCGCTGCGAGTTCGGCGTGCTGGGGAACCACGATGCGGCGGTCGCCGGGCGCATGGACTACAGCTACTACTACGCCGCCGCGCGCGAGGTGCTGGACTGGACCGCGCTGCACCTCTCGCCCGAGAACATGGCCTGGCTGCGGACGCTCCCCTACAGCAAGCAGGAGGGGAAGGTCCTCTGGGGGCACGCCAGCCCGCGGGACCCGGCCGCCTTCGAGTACGTGTTCGCGCTGGAGCAGGCCGAAGATCTTGTATTGCGCACGCCGGGCGATCTGCCCCACCTCACCTTCATCGGCCACTCGCACCTGCAGCGCGCCTTCCAGCTCCTGCCCCTGGTGAAGGACGTCTTCGAGGAGCGGCTGCGCATCGAGGACGGCAACAAGTACCTGTGCAGCATCGGGAGCTGCGGGCAGCCGCGCGACTACGACCCGCGCGCCTGCTACGGCATCTGGGACGACGCGGACAAGGTGGTCGAGTTCCGGCGCGTGCCCTACGACGCCGAGAAGACGGCGCGGAAGATCCTCGAGGCGGGCCTCTCGCACCACTTCGCGCGGCGGCTGCTCCATGGCGTCTGAGTTCCCGCGCCACCTCCTCGACATCGAGTCGCTGCGGCGCGAGCAGATCGAGGAGGTGCTCGGGCTCGCCGGCCGCTTCAAGCGCGAGCGGGCCGCTGCGCGCGCCGGGAAGGCGCGCGCGCCGAGGCACGAGATCCTGCCCGGCCGCATCGTGGTGACGCTCTTCTTCGAGGCCTCCACGCGCACGCGCAGCTCCTTCGAGGTGGCCGCGCACGCGCTGGGCGCGGAGGTGCTCAGCTTCCAGAAGGACGCCTCCAGCGTGACCAAGGGAGAGTCCCTGCAGGACACCGTGCGCAACCTGGAGGCCATCGGCGCGGACGTGCTGGTGGTGCGCCACCCGGCGGCCGGCGCACCGCGCGCGGTGGCGCGCGCGGTCCGGGCCAGCGTGGTCAACGCCGGAGACGGGTCGCACGAGCACCCCACCCAGGCCTTGCTCGACGCCCTCACGCTGCGCGAGAAGCTGGGCCCGCTGGAGGGCAAGGTGATCTCGATCGTGGGCGACATCGCGCACAGCCGCGTCGCGCGGTCGAACGTCCACTGTCTCTCGAAGCTCGGCGCACGGGTGCGCGTCGCCGGGCCCAGCACGCTGATCCCGGCCGGGGTGGAGAAGCTGGGCTGCGAGGTGGCCCGCACCCTGCGTGACGCGCTGCGCGAAGCCGACGCGGTGATGATGCTGCGCATCCAGCAGGAGCGGATCGCGGATGCGCGCATCCCCGGGACGCGCGACTACGCCCGCGTCTGGGGCCTGAATGCGCGCACCGTGGAGCTGCTGCCCGCGCGCGCCGTCGTCCTGCACCCCGGCCCGGTGAACCGCGGCGTCGAGCTGTCCAGCGAAGTGATGGACGGCGAGCGCAGCCTGGTGATGGACCAGGTGGACAGCGGCGTCGCCGTGCGCATGGCCACCCTCGCGCTCTGCCTGGGGGCGGCATGATCTTCCTCGAGGGCGGCAGGGTGGTGGATCCGGCGACGCGCACGGACGGCGTCCGCACGGTCATCCTCGACGGCGGCCGCATCAAGGAGGTCCGCGAGCAGGCGGTCTCGGCGGGAGAGCGCGCGGCGAACGAGGTGGTGGACTGCCGCGGCCTGCTGGTCCTGCCCGGGCTGGTGGACCTGCACGTCCACCTGCGGGAGCCCGGCGAGGAGGGCAAGGAGACCATCGCGAGTGGTGCGCGCGCCGCGGCGGCCGGCGGCATCACCACCGTGGTCGCCATGCCGAACACGAAGCCGGTCTGCGACAGCGCGTCGGTCGCCCGGTTCGTGCAGGCGCGGGCGCGCGAGGCGGGGCTCGCGCGCGTCCTGCCCGCGGGCGCCATCACCCGCGGATCGCTCGGCGAGGCGCTGAGCGACATGGCCGAGCTGAAGGAGGCGGGCTGCGTGTGCCTGACCGACGACGGCCGGCCGGTGATGTCGGCCGGCGTCATGCGGCGGGCGCTCGAATACGCCCATGACCTCGGCCTGCCGGTCATGGTGCACGCCGAGGACCTGACGCTCACCGGCCCCGGCTGCATGAACGAGGGAGCCGTGGCCACGCGGCTGGGGCTGCCCGGCATCCCGGCGGCCGCGGAGGTGGCGATGGTCCAACGCGACCTCCTCCTGGCGGAGATGACGGGCGCCCACCTGCACGTCGCCCACGTCAGCGCGGCCGGCACGGTCCGCGCCATCCGCGAGGCCAAGGCGCGCGGGGTCCGCGTCACCGCGGAGGCGACCCCGCACCACTTCACGCTGACCGACGAAGCGGTGGCGGGAGTCCCGGCCTCGGTGCCCGCTTTCCGGCAGGAAGACGCCCCACCCGTCGAGCCCTACGACACGCACGCGAAGATGTCGCCGCCGCTGCGGAGCGAGAGCGACCGGCAGGCCATCGTGGGCGCGCTCTCCGACGGCATCATCGACGCCGTGGCGACCGATCACGCGCCGCACGGCCCGCTGGAGAAGGACGTCGA
The DNA here is from genome assembly GCA_036393835.1 of Myxococcales bacterium. Classification (GTDB taxonomy): domain Bacteria; phylum Myxococcota; class Myxococcia; order Myxococcales; family 40CM-4-68-19; genus VBKO01. The sequence goes on from DASWGI010000200.1 coordinate 4,879, forward strand.
GTTCGAGAACGCGGCGAACGGCGTGGTCGGGCTGGAGACGTCGCTGGCGCTCACCCTGGCCCTGGTGCGGGCGGGCGAGCTGGCCCTGCCTCGGGCGGTCGAGCGGCTCTCGAGTGGACCTGCGCGCTGCTTCGGCCTGCCGTACGGCACCCTCGCCACCGGAGCGCCCGCCGACGTTATCCTGGTGGACGCCGAGAGGGCATGGAAGGTAGATCCCCAGCGGTTCCACTCGCGCAGCCGCAACAGCCCGTTCGCGGGGTGGACGTTGCGCGGGCGCGTGGTACGCACGTACGTGGAGGGGAAGCTGGTGCACAGGAGCGACGAATGAAGAAGGCCACGCTGGCGCTCGCCTGCGGCGAGACGCTCGAGGGCTTCGCCTGCGGCGCCGAGGGCGAGGCGCAGGGCGAGGTGGTCTTCAACACCAGCCACACCGGCTACCAGGAGATCCTCACCGACCCGTCCTACGCGGGCCAGCTCGTCACCTTCACCGTCGCCGAGCTGGGCAACTACGGCGTCCACCACGGCGACGAGCAGGCGGATGCGCCCCAGGTGGCGGGCTTCATCGCCCGCCGGGTCTCGCGCGAGCCGTCGAACTGGCGGTCCGACGAGTCGCTGCCGGGCTGGCTCGCGCGCCAGGGCGTCGTCGGCATCGAGGGAGTGGACACGCGGCGGCTGGTGCGCGTGCTGCGCAGCTCCGGCGCGCAGCAGGGCATCATCGATTCCTCCGGCGCTTCGGCCGCGGCGCTGGTCGAGCGCGCGCGGCGGCTGCCGGGGATGGAAGGGCAGGACCTGGCCAGCAAGGTGTCCTGCAAGAAGCCCTACGAGTGGAAGCAGGGCGTCGCCGGGCGCGAGCCGCAGGCGCCCAGGCACGACGTCGTCGTGGTCGACTACGGGGTGAAGCGCGGCATCCTGCGGCAGCTCGTCGATTCCGGCTGCCGCGTGCGCGTGGTTCCGTCGCGCACGCCCGCCGCCGAGATCCTGGCGCAGAAGCCGCACGGCGTGGTGCTCTCGAACGGCCCCGGCGATCCGGCCGCGGTGGTGGGCGCCGACCGCCAGGCGGCGGAGCTCCTGGGCAAGGTTCCGGTGTTGGGAATCTGCCTCGGACACCAGATCCTCTCGCTCGCGGTGGGCGGGAAGACGTACAAGCTCAAGTTCGGGCACCGGGGGGCGAATCATCCCGTGCGCGACCTGATCGGGAACAGCATCGACATGACCAGCCAGAACCACGGCTTCTCGACCGACGAAGCCAGCGTGCGCGGCAAGGCGCAGGTGACGCACCGGAACCTCTACGACGGCACGGTCGAGGGGATCGCGGTGCCGGAGGCGCGCATGTTCGCGGTGCAATACCACCCGGAGGACAGCCCGGGCCCGCACGACTCGCGGTACCTGTTCCGACGGTTCATGCAACTGATCGAGGGCTAGCGGATGATCCAGCCCCAGTTCGACCTGCTGCTCGCGCACGTCGCCCCCCAGGTCGACGACATCGTCGGGGCCAAGCAGGAGTACTTCGCGCAGTCGGGCGGCGAGGTGCACGAGGACGACCGCTGCTTCGAGTCGCGCCTGCAGGCCTTCTTCAACTGGTACCTGTTCGACCGCAGGGTCGACGGGGTCACGCCGGCGCAGCGCTTCCTGCAGGACCGCGGGGCGGAGACGAAGGCGGCCGACAAGGAAGTGCTGATGGGCTTCACGCAGACGCGGCTCGGGCTCTACGAGTACCGCGGCCGCAAGGGCTTTCTCCTGGGGCCCAAGAAGGGGCAGGTGCGCGTCCGCGACGCGGTCACCCGCAAGGTCTTCGACGTCACCGAGCGGCGGCAGATGCACGGGCTGGAGATCGGCGACCTGTTCGAGGCGCGCCTGGTGCCGGCGGGCGGCACCTGGCACTTCTCCACCTCGTTCACCTACCACCCGCGCGAGATGACGCCGGTCATCGTGCGCGAGATCAAGAAGCGCAAGAAGCAGGGTGCGGTCGACGTGCGCGCGCTCCTCTGGGAGCTGGAGCGCATGTCTCTCCAGGCCGACCGCTTCAAGAACGTCAGCATCGAGGCCATCTACAACTTCGAGAGCCCCTTCCTCGCCGCCCGCAAATCCGCCCACGGTTGAGCCACAGTAGGGCGAAAAGCTGAACGCGGAGACGCTGAGACGCGGAGATTTAGTTGATAAAAACAAGAACTCCGCGCCTCCGCGCCTCCGCGTTGATCTTTTGGTCCCTAGCGGACGACGCTTTCCGGGTCGTGGTGGGTGGGGGTGCCGGGGAAGGTCAGGGTTTTGAGGAGCTCCTTGCGGTTTTTGGCCACATCGCGGTCGAGGTAGGCGCGGGCGTCGGAGAGCGAGTCGAGCAGGCGCTTCGGCTTGCGCTTCATGCCCGGGCCTCCGAGCAGGGCGTGGGTCAGCCAGGGGAAGACCGCCGTGACGTCGGTGTGCACGTACACCGAGCCGGCCTCGACGGCCTCGACGCTGACCTTGCCCCAGGTGTGCCCCTCGCCGGCGGGGCAGGAGCTGAGCGCGCCATTGTCGACCGGATCGACGCAGAACTGCACGTCGATGTCGAAGCCGGTGGTGGGCACGAAGAGGATCTGGTCCAGCAGCGGCTCTCCCTGGAGCGTGTAGTTCTTCGGCACGCCGCCGCCCAGGATCCAGATCGCCAGCCGCTTCGAGTCGTGGTGCCGCGCCCAGTGCTGCACGGCCGCCATGCTGTAGACGTCCTCGTTGATGTCGATCTCGAACTTGAACTGCTCCGGGAAGAGGCGCTTGAGCTTCACCGCGTTGAGGAAGATCGATCCGTCCTGCACCGCGCCGACGAAGATCGGCACGCCTTGCTCGTACGCGCTCGACAGGAGCGACGGCTGCTTCACTCCGAGAGCGCGCTCCATCTCGCCGATGTCGCGGCCCAGCAGGGCGTGGAACTCCGGCGTGGTCATCTTGCGCTGGTAGTCCGGGGCCTGCATCAGCGCGCTGAAGAGGCGGTCGGTGTCGAGCAGCGCCTCCTCCCAGAAGCCGAGGTCGTAGATGCGGATCACGCGCGCCAGCCGGAGCTGGAGGTCGCCGGCGTCCGGGTTCACCTCGCGGATGGCGTGGCCGATGATGCGGTGGGCGTCGTGGTAGAGGTTGGCGCCCGTGGTGGTCAAGCAGGAGATCACGCCTCGCTCGATGAGCGGGATGAGGCAGCTCTGGTGCAGGCCGGCCGGGGTCATGGCGCCGGAGAGGGTGAGGAAGATGCTCGCGTCCTCCTCCATCGAGCGGCGCATCAGCTGGTACGCGGTGCGGACCTGGCGGCCCACGTAGGCGGAGAAGGCGTGGTCGAGCAGGTCGCGGGCGTTCTCGCGGCCGGTGATGGGGCGCGGGTCGACGCGGCGGGCCTTCTCGAACGGCTTGCGGAGCTGTCGTTTGCTGGCCATGGGGCGGCGCACTGTATCAGAGGGCCCCGCGGGCGCGACGCGCCCAGAACGCGTCCGTGAGGTCCGCGCTTCGGAAAGGCGTAGCGCCGCCGAATACGGCGGCGGCTATGCTGCGGCCATGTGCACGCTGGCCTTCGCGGTGCGGCCGTCGCCCTACGTTCTGTTGGCGGTCACCGGGAACCGCAACGAGTTCCTCGCGCGCCCGGCCGCCCCGCCGCGCGTGTGGCCGGAGCTGCCGGGCGTGCTCATGCCGCGCGACGAGAAGGCCGGGGGCACCTGGCTGGGGCTGACCGCGTCCGGCCTGTTCGTCTGCGTGACCAACCGGCGAGGCGCCTCGCCGGACCCGGCCCGCCGTTCGCGCGGGTTGCTGGTGCTGGACGCGCTTCGCGCTCCCGACGCGGCGGCCGTGCGGAAGCTTGCCAGCGGCCTTGACCCTCTGCGCTACAACGCCTTCCACCTCGTCTTCGCCGACGCGCGCGAAGCGGGCGTCGCGATCTGCGACGGGGAACGGCTGGAGGTCCGCGCGCTCCCGCCGGGCGAGGCGCACCTGGTCACGGAGCGCAGCTACGGCGCCGGGGAAGGCATCCGGGAGGCCGAGGTGCTGCGCGAGGTCGGGCCGCTGCTGCTGCATCCCAGCGTGACCGCAGCCATGCTGCGCCCTCCGATGCAGCGCCACGGACCCTCCCCCCTGGAAGGCGCCTGCGTCCACGCCGACGAATCGGGCTACGGCACCCGCTCCTCCATCCAGCTCGTCCTCCGCCCCTCCGCCCCCGATCTCCTCTGGACCCAAGGCTCCCCCTGCACCAACCCCGCAACGGACCTCTCCGAAGTAGCCGCCGCGCTGCTTGCCACGCACGACTAAAAGCCGAACGCGGAGGCGCGGAGACGCGGAGATTTTCGGGTGGCTGACGATGATCGATTGCGTGTGCCCGAGCGGGCGCTCGAAAAAAAACCTCCGCGTCTCCGCGTTGATCTTTGAGTCACTTTCGCGGGAGGAAGCCCTTGGTGAAGGTGCGGGCCAAGGTGGGGAGCTCGAGGGCGGATTTGAGGAGGGACAAAATCAGGGCAAGAGGGGTGGAGCCTTCGGCCTGGACGGTGACCCGTTCGCCGGTCTGGGCGTCCTCGGCGGCCCCGCGGGCGATGGTGTGCGAGCCGTCGGAACGGATCTCCACCACCAGACGGGCGACGACGGGCGGCTCCCGTTTCGCTTCGAGGGGGCCCGCGCGGGGCGGCTTGCGGAGCTCGTCGGCCATCCGCGCAAGTATAGTGGGTCTACTGGGGACCGCCGGACGGGACCAGGAAGGCCGGGTCGAACCCGAGGTCGCGGATGGCCGCGTCCCAGACCTTCTCCGCCGGGGTGTCGAAGATGCGCTCGGTCGACACCTTGCCGGTCAGCCAGCCCCCGACGATCACTTCGCGCTCGAGCTGCCCCGGCCCCCAGCCCGCGTATCCGAGGCACAGGCGGTAGGCGCCGGGGTCGCCCGCCAGCAGCGGCTTGAGGCTGTCGGTCGATACGCTCAGGAAGAGTCCGTCGTGCACCTTGATCGAGTCGGGCACGTCGGCTCGCCGGTGCAAGAGGAAGCCGCGCTCCGGCGAGACGGGGCCGCCGATGAATGCCCGTCCGGCCTCGGGGTGCACGCGCAGGCCCTGCTCCTCGCCGATCTCGGAGAGCGGCACCTCGCTCGGGCGGTTGAAGACGATTCCCATCGCACCGGCGTCCGAATGCTCGATGAGCAGGACGACCGATCGCGAGAAGTTCGGATCCTCCATCTGCGGGACGGCGATGAGGAGCCCGGGCGCGAGATCGTCCACGCCGGACAGCATACGACGCAGGCTGCGCTGTCGCTATAGCCACAGACGGAAGTAGTAGAAGATCTGCTCCTTTACACGCTGCCACCAGGGGCGGCGGCGCCACTCGGCCGGATCGATCTCACGGCACAGGGGCAGGTCGCGGGCGAAGCGCTCCTCGAGCGCGAACGCGGCCTCGTCGTCGACGATGGAGAGCACCAGTTCCCAGTTGTACTGCAGGCTGCGCTGGTCGAGGTTGTACGAGCCGATCGAGCACCAGGCCCCGTCCACCACGAACGACTTCGCGTGCAGCATGGTGGGCAGGTACTCGAAGATGCGGACGCGGCCGCGCAGCAGGGAGGCGTAGGTGTGCCGGCTGGCGTGCACGATGCCCGGCACGTCGCTGTGGTGCGGCACCATCACGCGCACGTCCACGCCGCGCATCGCCGCCCGGCGCAGCGTCTTGCGCCACCGCCGGTTGGGAATGAAGTACGCGCTGTGGATGAAGACCCGCGTCTGCGAGAGCGACACCGCGCGCTGCAGGTGCTTCTCGATCGAGCGCCGGTCGCGGAAACGGCCGATGGCGATCGCCTGGACCCGGCCGCCGGCTTCCGCCTGGCCCTGCACGAGATCGGCGCGCTGCGCGCTTTCGGACGGCCCCGACTCGTGCGCGCGGGCCGGCCGAGGATGCGTGAGACGCCGGGGGACGCCGTCGGGGCTCGCGTACCGCCAGGAATCGAAGAAGTAGCGCCGCAGGTCGGCGACCACCGGTCCGTGGACGCGGACGTGCACGTCGTGCCAGCCCTTGCCGCCCCAGTCGCGCGGCGCGTACTCGTCGCCGATGTTGATGCCGCCGGTGAACGCCACCTCCTCGTCCACCACCAGCAGCTTCCGGTGGTCGCGCACCGACCACCCCCAGCGTCCGCGCCAGGGCCGCACGGGATGGAAGGTGGCGAGGTGCACGCCCGCTTCGAGCAGCGCCTCGCGGTCGCTTCCCGACAGGTTCCACGAGCCCGCTCCGTCGACCACGAGCCGCACCAACACGCCCGACATCGCGCGGTCGCAGAGCGCGTGGTGGAAGCGCTTGCCGGTCGCGTCGCTCTCGAAGATGTAAGTCTCGAGCAGCACCTCGCGGCGCGCGCCGAGGATGGCGGCCAGCATCGCGGGGTACGCCTCGGCGCCGTCCACCAGGACGGACAGGCGGTGCCCCGGCTTCAGCTTGTGCGGTGTGAGGCAGTACCGTTCGCCGGGCGCGGGCCTGTGGGCCGCTCGCGCCTGCAGGGCCTGCGGATCCTCCACCGCGCGCGCGACCTAGGCCGGAGGTTCCAGCTTGAGCATGGCGCGCTTGCCTTCCATCTCCTTGTACTTCTCGGCGTCGGGCAGCGGCTCCTTCTGCTTGTTGATGTTGGGCCACTTGGTGGAGAACTCGGCGTTGATCGCCGTGTACTCCTTCCATTTCTCCGGCAGGTCGTCCTCGGGGAAGATGGCCTTGGTCGGGCACACCGGCTCGCACGCGCCGCAATCGATGCACTCGTCGGGGTGGATGACGAGGAAGTTCGCGCCCTCGTAGAAGCAGTCGACGGGGCAGACGGCGACGCAGTCCGTGTACTTGCAATTGATGCAGGGCTCCGCAACGACGAACGCCATGGAAAGTGCCCTCCCGCGGATGGTCGCGGCGAAACTTAGCACAGAGCGCAGCGGTGAGTAGCTTCCCAGCCCGGGAGACGCTTGGCGCCGCCGTTCGGCTGACCGCTTCCCTTCGCTCCCGCACGAATCCGCCGGAGCGCGGCGGCGTCCCTACCTTCCGGGGGCTGAGGCATGGCGACTACCGGGACAGCAGGCCAGCGGATGCCCGTCCTCTTCATCGGGCACGGCAACCCGATGAACGCGCTCGAGCGCAACGAGTACACGCGCGCCTGGGAGCGCATCGCCGCCGATCTGCCCCGTCCGCGCGCGATCCTGGCAGTCTCGGCGCACTGGTACGTGCCCGGCGCGCGCGTGACGGCACAGGAGCGGCCGCGCACCATCCACGACTTCGGCGGGTTCCCGCGGAAGCTATACGAGGTCGAGTACCCGGCGCCGGGGTCTCCGGAGCTGGCGCGCCGCGTGCGGGAGCTGCTCGCGCCGGCGGACGTGGAGCTCGACGACCGCTGGGGCCTCGACCACGGCACCTGGTCGGTGCTGGTCCACATGTTCCCGCGGGCCGACGTGCCCGTGGTGCAGCTCGGAATCGACGAGACGCTCACCCCGGAAGAGCATTGGGCCCTCGCCGTCGGGCTGCGGCCGCTGCGCGAGGAGGGCGTGCTGGTCCTGGGGTCCGGCGACGTGGTGCACAACCTGCACACCTATGCCTGGGGCAGGCACCCGGTCGAGCCGTACGACTGGGCGCTGCGCTTCGAGCAGGTCATCCGCACGGCGATCGAGGAGAACGATCACGAGACGGTGGTGGCATACGAGGAGCTGGGACGCGACGCCGCCCTCGCGGCGCCGACGCCGGACCATTTCCTGCCGCTCCTCTACGTGCTCGCGCAGAGCAGGCGCGAGGAGCCGGTGACGTATCCGGTCGAGGGCTTCGACGGCGGCTCGGTCTCCATGCTCGGGGTCCGCATCGGGTAACCGGCATGGCCCATGAGCGCATCGAGGACCACGGCGTCATCGGCAACATGCGGACCGTCGCGCTGGTGAGCGTGCGCGGTGCGATCGACTGGTACTGCTTCCCCCGCTTCGACTCGCCCAGCGTCTTCGCGGCGCTCCTCGACGACGAGAAGG
>DASWGI010000201.1:0-14061 GCA_036393835.1 Myxococcales bacterium
CCGGCTCTCCGGCAGCGAGGTGGTCGCGCTCGCGGTCGGGATGGGTGAAGGCGCCCGCCGCGTCCTCGCCGAGCAACGTCCCCGTGTGGTCCTGAGCTGCGGATTTTCCGGCGGACTCGACGCCGCGCTGGCCCCTGGCGACCTGGTGCTCGCGACGGCCGTGCGCAGCGCAGGTGGCGACGCCCTCGCTGCGCCGGAATCTCCTCGACAGGCGGCCGCCCGTGCCTTGGATGGACTCCGCTGCATTCAAGGTGAGCTCGTCTGCGCGAGCTCGGTCGCCGCGTCACAGGAGGAGAAACGCGCGCTCGCCAGGCCCGGCGCGCTGGCGGTCGACATGGAAAGCTACCTGGTGGCGCAGGCGGCCGGGGAGGCGGGCGTTCCGTGGCTGGCGCTCCGGGCCATCGTCGACCCGCTCGAGTCCTCGCTTCCACCCTTCACGCGCGAGGCGCGCCCTGACTACTTCTGGCCTGCCTTGAGGTACGCGTTCTCGGGACCCCGCGCGGCGGTAGGGGTCCTCCGCCTCGCGCGGGACGCGAGCCGGGCGGGCGCCGCGCTGGAGGCGGCGCTGCGCCGCCTGGGGCCCGCGCTCGCAGTCGCGGAGGCGCATCGGTGAGGGCGCTGGTCACCGGGGCCAGCGGCTTCGTCGGCGGCGCCGTGGCGCGCGCTCTGTTGCGACGGGGAGCGGAGGTGCGGGTCCTGTTGCGCCCGGGCAGCGTGCCGAACCTGCCCGAATCCGCCGAGGTCGAGATCGCGCGGGGCGACCTGCGCGACGCGCAGGCGGTCTGCGCTGCCGCCAGCGGCTGCGACGCGATCTTCCACGTCGCCGCGCTCTACTCCTTCGCGACCCCGGCGAGCGAGGTGCTGGCCGTCAATGTCGGCGGCACCCGCAACGTGATCGCGGCGACCCGGGCTGCCGGCGCCCGCCTGGTCTACACCTCCAGCATCGCGACCATCGGTGGGATGCGCGACGGCGTCCTCCCCGACGAGCTGTCGTCTCCCATAGGTCCTCCCCCCGGACCGTACAAGAAGAGCAAGTGGGAGGCGGAAGCCCTGGTGCGCGAGGAAGCCGCGCGCGGGCTGGAGGCGGTGATCGTGAACCCCACCTTCCCGGTGGGCGTGGGCGACGTCAAGCCGACCCCGACCGGCGCGGTGATCCGCGACTTCCTCGATGGCCGCATCCCGGCCTACGTCGATACGGGCATGAACGTCGTGGACGTCGACGACGTGGCCCAGGGCCACGTGCTCGCGTTCGAGCGCGGGCAGCGGGGCGAGCGTTACATCCTGGGCCACGCCAACCTGACCATGCGCGAGCTGCTCGAGGAGCTGGCGGAGATCACGGGCCGCAGGGCGCCGCGGATCCGGCTGCCGCATCTGCTCGCGCTCGGCCTCGCGCACGCCGATGCGTTCGTGGAAGGACGAATCCTCGGCCGCCCGCCGCGCATCCCCCTCGAAGGCGTGCGGACTGCGCGGGAGGTCATGTTCGCGAACTGTTCCCGGGCCCGGCGTGAGCTGGGCCTGTGGCAGACGCCGGTGCGCGAGGCGCTGGCGAAGGCGGTGCGCTGGTTCGAGGAGCGCGCCCGGCGTGGACAGCGAGGGGCTTCGTGATCGGCAGCGAGAGCACGGTTGGGGACGCGGCCCTGGATCTCGTCATCGAACGCACGCAGGCGTGGTTCGCCGGCGAGCAGTTCGCGGAGGGGTTCTGGTGGGCGGAGCTGGAATCGAACGCCACGATGGACGCCGAGTACCTGCTCTTGACCTGGTTCCTCGGCGCCCGCGACGAGGAGCGCTGGCGCGGCGTGGCGCAGGACATCCGCAACTACCAGCGTGCGGACGGCAGCTGGGCGATGTACCACGGAGCGCCCGGCGATCTCTCCACCACCATCGAGTGCTACTTCGCGCTCAAGCTCGCGGGCGACGCCACGGACGCGCCGCAGCTGTCCCAGGCGCGGAACTTCATCCGCGCGCGCGGCGGCATCGCAGCGGCCAGGACCTTCACGCGCATCTGGCTCGCCCTCTTCGGCCAGTGGAGCTGGGACGATCTGCCCGTCATGCCCCCGGAGCTGATGCTCTTGCCTCCGAGGGCTCCGCTCAGCATCTACCGCTTCTCTTCCTGGGCACGCGGGACGATCGTGCCGCTGCTGCTCTTGATGGACGACCGGCCGGTGCGGCCCATCCCCGAGTCCGCCCGGCTGGACGAGCTGCGCGTCGCCTTTGCTTTGGGGCGCCCGCCGCGCGACAACCTGGATCGCCTCTTCTTCGCGCTCGACCGCGCGCTCCGCTGCTACGGCCGCCTGCCGGTCCATCCGTTGCGCCGGCGGGCCCGGAAGCTCGCCGAGGAGTGGATCCTCGCCCACCAGGAGGCCGACGGAAGCTGGGGCGGCATCCAGCCTCCGTGGGTGTACTCGCTCCTAGCGCTGAACACCGTCGGTTATCCCCTCGATCATCCGGCGCTGAAGAGGGGGCTGGAGGGCATGCACGGGCGCTGGATGATCCGCCGCGACGACGGGAGCCTGCGGGTGCAGGCGTGCCTCTCGCCGGTCTGGGACACGGGCCTCGCTCTGCTCGCGCTGCTGGAGTCCGGCGCAGAGCCGTCGCAACCGTCACTGCAGAGGGCCTCGCAATGGCTGCTGCGCGAAGAGATCCGCGTCCCCGGCGACTGGTGCGTGCGGGCCCCGGGGGTCGAACCGAGCGGGTGGGCGTTCGAGTTCGAAAACGATCTCTATCCCGACGTGGACGACACCGCGGTCGTCCTGCTCGCGCTGCAGAAGGCAGGCGCCGGCGACGAGCAGACCCGGGAGCGGGCCCTGCGCTGGGTCCTGGCGATGCAGAGCCGCAACGGCGGCTGGGCGGCGTTCGACAAGGACAACACGTCGCGCCTTCCCGCGATGCTTCCGTTCTGCGATTTCGGCGAGGTCATCGACCCGCCCAGCGCCGACGTGACCGCGCACGTGGTCGAGATGCTGTGCGCCTTCGGCGTCGACCAGCGGCACCCCGCGCTGCGGCGCGCGCTGGGCTATCTCTACGCCCAGCAGGAGAAGGAAGGCTCATGGTTCGGCCGGTGGGGGGTCAATCACGTCTACGGCGTCGGGGCGGTGCTCCCCGCGCTCGCGGCCGCAGGCGAGGACATGGAGGGCCTGGCAGCCCGCCGCGCGCTCCGCTGGCTGGAGGATCGACAGAATCCCGACGGCGGCTGGGGCGAGACCTGCGCCTCGTACGTCGACGCGGCGGCCCGGGGGCGCGGTGAGAGCACGCCCTCGCAGACGGCCTGGGCGCTGCTCGGCCTGATCGCCGCCGGACGCGCCGACACGCAGAGCGCCCACCGCGGCGCGCGCTGGCTGCTCGAGCGCCAGCGGCCCGACGGCGCCTGGGACGAGGAGTCGTTCACCGGGTGCGGGTTTCCGGGCTACGGCATCGGTGAAGAGCGCGGCGCACGCATCGTCGAGGGTCGCGAGCTGTCCGCCGGCTTCATGATCCGCTACCACCTCTATCGCAATTGCTTTCCGCTGCTCGCCCTCGGCCGTTATCGGGCCACCCTTCGCGGGTCCGGGCGCCTGTCCCCGAGTCAGAGAGGTACTGCATGCGACCGCCGGAGTTCTACCAGCGCCATCTCGATGCGGTGAGCCGCACCTTCGCGCTTTGCATCCCGCGGCTCGACGCGCCGTTCCGCGATCGGGTCGCGCTCTCCTACCTTTTGTTGAGAGTGCTGGACACCGTGGAGGATGCACCCTTCTCCGACCGGCTGCTGCAGCAGCGCCAGTTCAACTCGTTCCGGCAGTTCCTGCAAAAGCGGCCCACCCGCGCGCAGGTCGACGCCTTTCGCTCCAGCTTTCCCGGTGGCCTCACCGAGGGCGAGCGCGCTCTGCTGGCCGACACGGAGGCCTTCCTCGAGGACGCCCACGAGCTGCCTGCCATCGCGCGCGAGGTGGTGTTCGGCGCCATCGGACGCATGGCGCAAGGGATGGCGGCCTATGCGCGGCGGCCCGTTCCCCTGCGGCTGCTCGATCTCGAGGACGTGTGCCGCTATTGCTGCATCGTCGCCGGCCTGGTCGGCGAGCTGCTCACGCAGCTCTGGGCCTTGGGCGGCGGCGCGCCTCCCCGGATGCTCTTCGCCTACCGCTTCGGCCTCTTCCTGCAGAAGGTGAACATCCTCAAGGACCAGGCCGAGGACGAGGCGGCCGGCCGGTTCCTGGTGCCCCACCGTCGAGAGCTCCTCGCCAGCCTCCGCGCCGATGCGGAAGGCGCGCTGTCCTACCTGACCTCGCTGCCGCGCGGCGAGCGCGGCTACCGGACCTTCTGCGCCTGGTCGCTGATGCTCGGCGCCGCTTCACTCGCGCAACTGCACGGCCCTCGCGAGAGCCGCCGCGCGCAGACGATGGCGCTGCTGGGCCGCACCGCCGAGATCGCGCAGGACGACGAGGCCCTGCGGCGCCAGTTCGCCGAGCTGTTGCCCGAGCTGCCCGAGGTCCGTGGCCGGCCGCCGCTCGGCAAGCCCGAGGCCACCGAGTGGTTCGTGCGCATGCTCGATGCGCCACTGCGCGCCGAGGAACTGGTGGAGCTCGGCGCGCTGGACGCCGCTCCGGCCCGCGGGGTCGCTGCCAATCAGTAGGGGTACCCGATCTCGACGTACACCTTCCACCCCTCGCCACCGTTGGCGACGTCGACGCGGCCGACGACGTTGGGCCGGACCCAGGCGCGAAATCCCGCCCCCGCGACGACCCGCGGATGCGAGAACGCCTCGTCCAGCGCGCGGTAGACCTGGCCCACGGCGATGAAGGGGTCGATCCGCCAGTCCGCGGTCACCCCGTAGATGTGGGTCTGGAAGAGGCGGATCCGCTGCTCCATCTCGAACGTCCAGGCGTTCTGGTCGACGAACCGGTCCTCGGTGAACCCGCGCAGGAAGTACGCGCCTCCGAGCGAGCTCTGCGCATAGAACGGCGCCCGCGGCGAGCTGACGCCCCGCCAGTCGAATCGCGCCGCTGCCGAAATCCACTCCGTCTCCGGCTGCAGGGCTCGGACCTGCGCGTGGGACATCAGGTATGCGGGGGAACCCGCCAGGCCCTCGACGGCGCCGGCGGCGAGCTCGGCGAAGAATCCGCGCTCGGAGTTTTCGCCGCGCTCGCGGGTATCGAAGCGGGCATCGATCGTCTGCCCGAGCAGGGTCGACCCCCCCATCCCCGGCACGGCCGGAAATTCGCGGCGGCTGAGCGGGAGCCCCGGGACGCCCAGGTCCTGGACCAGGTCGCCATCGAAGAGGACGGTGACTCCCACGTTCCAGTTGCCGCCGAGGTTCAGGCCACGGCGGGCGGCGGCGTGCCCGCGAACCCGCGTGTAGCTGCTCTCGGCCTCGGCCGGGGTGTCGGGGCCCAGGCCGAAGAAGCGATAGAAGACGCTGCGCTGCCAGCGCAGCTCGATCTCGCTGGTGGACGCCCCAGGCCCGCGGGGGAGGTCCTTCCACAGGAGCAGCACGCCGGAGTTGATGCGGGTGCTCACCGAGGCGACGAAGGTGAGGGTCTGGTCGTCGGTGGGGTAGTGGAACCAGCGGAACGTCCCCGTCGCGTGGATGACGTCGTTCCAGGTGACGCTCGGCGCGATGATCGACTCGGTCCTCTGGTTCGCGTCGCACACCCGCAAGAAGACGGGCATGAGACCAAAAGTATCTCCCTCGTTGGGAAGGGTCGCATACACCGGCAGCGGGACGATCCGCGTTTCGAGCCCGGCCGGGCACCCGGGGCCGGACGCGCCCGGAGAGCCCGTCGCGGCGGCGGGCGGACCGGAGAGCAGGCAGCCAATCAGCGCGGCCAACCACAGGCGACTCATCCGGCGTCGCCCGCGGTCGGCATCCCGCCGCCTCTATGGCCCGCCTGGCCGGATTGCAACTCCACCTGCATTCCGTATTGGTTTTGCACCGCGTCCGCGGGTCCTGCATCGCAAGTGCGTGCGTGTGCTCGCTGACTTGCCACCCGCAGCCCGGGCTTCGCTGCCCATGCTTGCCCGGGAGTGGCTGCTTCCGTCGCGGACGATGAAGCGGCGCATCGGGCCACCGGCCATCGGCCTCGCCTATATCGCCGTGATCGCCGTGCTCGGCGGGCTCCGGCCCGACCATGTCTTCATCGGGCTCCTCGGGCTTCTCGACCTCTACAATGAAAAGACGCGGCTCTTCCTGGCGCAGTTCTTTCCGTTCATCGCCACCGGCGCGATTTTCGACTCGATGCGCTACTTCTACTGGCCGGCGATCGAAGGCCGCGTCCACGTTGCGGGACCCTACCTGCTCGAACGTGAGTGGTTCGGCGTCGGCGGCCAGACCCCCAACGAGTGGCTCGACGCGCACCACACTGCGGGCCTCGACCTCGCCTGTGGCTTCGCATACCTCGTGTACGTCGGCGAGTACCTGGCGGTGGCGTTCCTGCTCTTCTTCCGGCGCCGTTTCGACGCGCTGCGCACGTTCGCGCTCTGCTTCCTGGTCGTCAACCTGCTCGGCTTCGCCACCTACTTCATCTACCCGGTGGCGCCCCCCTGGTACGTGACCCAGTACGGGTTCGGGCCGGTCCGCATGGACATCCACCCTGCCGCGGCGGCCGCCAGCCGGTTCGATCAGTTGCTGGGGACCCGCTTTTTCGAGGAGATGTACGGGCGTGGGGTGGACGTCTACGGCGCCTTTCCCTCCCTCCACGTCGCGTATCCACTGATCGCCGCGTGGATGGTTTTCCGCACGCGGGAGCTGCGCTGGTCGCGGGCGCCGGCGGTGTTCTTCTTCCTTCTCATGTGCCTGAGCGCGGTCTACCTCCAGCACCATTACGTCATCGACGTGCTGCTCGGGATTGGCTACGCGGGGGTGACCGTGGCGGTGCTCGCCTGGTGGCGAATCCCCACCTCCTGCAAGGCGCCCCGGGCCTCGTCGGCCCAACCGGCAGCGTCCGGATCGCCCTGCGCCGCTGCGTCCGTCGCAAGGCGAAGGGCCTTCGAATAGGCGCTGCGCGCCTCGGCGGCGCGCTCATTCTTCCGCAAGGCCTCGCCCAGCGCGAGCTGGTTGGGCGCGAATTCCGGGGCGATCCGAACCGCCGCCTGCGCTTCCGGCAGCGCCGCCTCGGGATCGCCTGGACCCAGCGGCCAGCTCGGGGCGCGCAGAAGGACCGTCGCGAGCAGGCGGTGCGGGCCGGCGTGGTCGATCGACGGATCGGCGCGCGCGGCGCGCCGCAGCAGGTCGGTCATGCGCGGCAACGCGTCCTTCGCAGTGGCGCTGCGCTCCCGCGCCTGCAGACCCAGAGCGGCGGCCAGCCAGTAGTCGCAGGGCACCGCCGCCGGCGCATTCTCCTCGCAGAGCTGGCCGACCTCCACCGCACCCTGCGCGAGCCGCAGCCGCTCGGCGCCGTCCTTCTCGCGCCCGAGCCGGAACGCCTTGGCGCGGATGGCGCCGGCGAACGACTCGGGGCGACGGGGGTCGGCGCGCGCCGCCTGCAGATAGAGGTCCTCGGCAGCGGCGGCTTGTCCCGGCTCAGCCCGCCGCGCCCAGGCGGCATCGGCTTCGGCGAGGAGCTGGGCGGCCCCGGTCCGCGGGGCCGGGGCGATCGATTCGATCGGCGGCGGCTTGTGGAGCGCGCTCGCGCAGGCGGTGCAGAGGAGGAGCGCCGCGCGCTTCACTGCGCGCGCCGCCAGCCCGCCCGCGCCGCGGCCAGGGCCGCCTGATCCAGTGACACGAAGCCCGCCATCCGCACACTTTCCAGCGCCTCGCGCGCCCCCGGATCATCCGCGAGTCGCCTGAACGCGGGCTCGAGCGCCTTCCAGCGACTCTCGTCCATCCGCTTCGCTACCGTCGCCACCACCGCCACCGGCATCGGCGTAGAGGTCCCGATCACGGCGAGAGAGGACACGAAGGGCAGCTTCCCGAGTGCCGCGGCTTGTGCACCGTCCAGCAGCACCGCCACCTTTTCGCCGTCCGCGGCCCGCCGCAGCGCGGAGAGCACCGCGCTGCCGGCCCGGATCTCCACTTGCCCCGGCAGCCCTGGGGCCGCGGCACGCACGAAGCGCTTCGAGTAGCCCGCGCTCGACTGCACCGTGTAGCCCTCGAGCGAGGCGGGATGGTCCTTGCCTGCCACCAACGTCCAGCGCTCCAGCGCCTCGCCGCCGCGCGGCACCGCCGAGAGACGTGCGACCAGCCGCAGTTCCCTCTCGTGGTCGAGGAAGAACGGCAGCGGGGCCAGCAGCAGCACAGCGTCCTGTTGCGCGAGGCGGCGCAGGCCGCCGCCCTCGCTCTCCTCGTAGACGGCGGTCAGCGAACCGGCCGGCAGGTGGCCCGCCCCGACCAGGGATCTGGCGAGAGCGTCCATCGCCGGTCGCGCCTCCGCCGAGCTGCCGGGAAATCCCGGTGCGCAGACCACCAGCGTCGCCGCAGCGAGTGCGATCATTCAAGCCTCTCTACGCGAAGGCGCGGTAGGGTTCCAGCGGTGAACGACCTCCCGACCCGGATGCTGTCGCGCATCGTCTCCTGGCGCATCCCCATCCTGGTGGCGTACGCGCTGCTCGTTCCCCTGGCGGCGGTCCGCGCCGCGCGCATTCCGTCGGAGGGCGGGCTCGACCGGCTGATCGTGCCGAGCGATCCCGACTTCGCGGCGACCCGCGCCTTCGAGCGCATCTTTCCCGATTCGCCTTCGGTGCTGCTCCTCTTCGAATCGGACGACCCTTGGGCGCCTGCCAGCCTGGCGCGCGTCGAAGCGGCCGAGCGGGAGTTGCGCGCGGTGCCTCGGGTGGGCGCATTCTCCGTGCTCGATGCGATCCGCCGCGCGCGTCCCGGAGCCGGGCCGGAGGAGTTGCGCCGGCTGGCGACCGGCACGCAGTTCTTCCGGAAGCAAGGGCTTCTGGGCGACCGCTTCCTCTCCGTGATTGCCGATCTCGACGTGCACGGCCCCCGGGAGCGCGACGCCGCGCTTGCGGCGATCGACGCCGCCCTCGCGCGCTCGGGGGCGGGCCCGGTGCACCGGGTCGGAGCGCCCTACGTCGACTCGTGGCTCGAGCACCAGTCGGGCGCGGCAGCGGCCCGGTACTTCCCTTTCTTCGGCGCGCTGGTGGTCGGCGTCGCCCTCCTGCTCTACAGGTCGGTGCGGACGCTCCTCGCGTTCATGCTGTCGCTCGGATCGGCGGTGGCGCTGGGCGTGGCGGCGGGCGGACTGCTCGGATTCAGCTTCACCATCGTCTCGGTGCTGGTGCCGCTCACCGTCCTGGTCACCACGCTCGCGAGCCTGGTGTACTTGCATTCGCGGTTCGTCGACCGCCCCGCCGGCGTCCCGCTGCGCGAGCACCAGCTCGCCGCGCTCCGCAACAAGCTCCTGCCGGTGACCGCGTCGACGTTCGCCGCGGTGCTCGGATTCGCGGCCCTCTCCGTCTCGAAGGTGCGGCCGATCCGGGAGCTGGGGATCTGGACCGCGCTTGGCCTCGCCATCTCCTGGCTGGTGGCGTTCACCCTGTTCCCGGCGCTGCAACTCGTGCTGCGCACGCCGACCGGGACCGCCGGCGCGGCGCGGAGCGGGCTCTACCAGCGCGTCGCGGCCGAGGTGCCGGCCTTCGCTTTCCGGCATCGCCGCAGGCTCGTCGCCGCCGTGCTGCTGCTCTGCATCGCGGGGGCCGCCGCGCTCTTCGGCATTCCCGGCTGGCTGCGCCCCATGTCCGTCGGCGTCGACACGCTCACGTACATGGATGCCTCGCTGCCGCTGCGCCAGGACCTCGTCTGGTTCCGCGAGCACGTCGCCGACCTCAACGTCGCGCACGTCTGGATCCATCTCCCGCGCTCCGCGGCGACCGATCCCGAGGTGTTGCGCGCCGTCGATCGGTTCCAGGGCGAGATCGAATCCGTTCCCGCGGTGATCGCAGCGGTGGGGCCGACCACCTTCTTGCGCATGCGGCGCTACTTCGCCGGAGACGGCGAGCGGCTTCCGGACGATCCGGCGCAGTTCGCG
This sequence comes from Myxococcales bacterium, assembly GCA_036393835.1. Classification (GTDB taxonomy): domain Bacteria; phylum Myxococcota; class Myxococcia; order Myxococcales; family 40CM-4-68-19; genus VBKO01. The sequence continues at coordinate 9,948 of DASWGI010000201.1, forward strand.
CGCGCCGCCGCAGACCTCGAGCAGCTACTGCTGTCGGAATCGGGCTTGCGCGGCTTCGTGGACGTGAACGGGCTGCGGGACGTGCAGATCACGGTGCTGTTCCGGCAGGGCGACGCCGCCGGCTACGCGGCGTTGTCGGGGACGATCGGGCGCGCCTGGGATGCGCTGAAGGCCGCGCCGCTGGACGGAGCGCAGATGCGTGTGGTGGGCGAGTCGCTGTTGCACGCGAAGGTGGGCGCCAGCCTGGTTCCCACGCTGGCGGAGAGCTTCGCGCTCACCGCCGCGCTCATCTTCGTGGTGTTCCTCTTCATCTTCCGCAGCCCCTCGGCGCGGCTTCTGGCGATGATCCCGTCGCTCTTCGCCATCCTCGCCACGTTCCTGGGCATACGGCTGTTCGGCGCCTCGCTGAACCTGGCGACGATCCTCATCGCCACCACGGTCCTGGGCACGACGGAGACCGACCAGATCCACTTCTTCCACCATCTCCACGAGCGCGACGGCGCGCCGCTCGCGGAGGCGCTCGGGCACGCGCTGCGAGTCTCCGGGCGCGCCATCGTCTTCGCCACCCTGATCAATGCGGCCGGGTTCCTGGCGCTCTCGTTCTCGAGCTTCCCACCGCTGCGGCAGTTCGGGTTGGTGACCAGCGCGGCCTTCCTGCTCGCGCTGATCGCCGACTTCACCGCACTGCCGGCGGGACTGTGGATGATCGACCGCCGGCAGCGCGGCGAGCCGGACTAGGCGAAAAGCAGAACGCGGAGACGCGGAGGCGCGGAGAAAACCGGTTGGTCGGTCGCGGATGGCTGGCACTGGTTGAATCAGCCACGGGGCACCCGGGTAGTGGACGGAAACAAATCTCCGCGCCTCCGCGCCTCCGCGTTGATCCTTTAGTCCTTCGCGGCTAGGCACGCACTCCGAGGCGGATCGGCGCTTCTTTTTGCCCGGCGACGGCGAGTTGGCCGCAGGCGGCGGAGATGTCGCGGCCGCGGTTCTTGCGGACCATGGCGGCGAAACCTCGGCCTTCGAGGATGCGGCGGAAGGCCTGGACGCGCTCGGCGCCCGGATCGCCGAACCCCAGGCCGGGGTTCTCGTTGTACGGGATCAGGTTCACCTTTGCCGGAAGCCCGGCGAGCAGATCGGCCAGGCGCCGCGCGTCGGCGTCGGTGTCGTTCACGCCTTTCAGCAGCACGTACTCGAAGGTGATGCGCCGGCCGTACTTCATGGGGAACTTGCGGCAGGCGTCGATCAGCGCGGCGATGTTCCACTTCTTGTCCACCGGCATGAGCTTCGCGCGCTGCTCGTCGGTGGTGGCGTTCAGCGAGACGGCCAGCTTGACGCGCGTCTCCTCGCCGAGCCGCTGGATGTTGGGGACCAGCCCCGACGTGCTCACCGTCACGTGGCGGTGGCTGAAATTCGCGCCCTCCGGATGCAGCAACAAGTCCAGCGACCGCTTCACGTTCACGTAGTTGTGCAGCGGCTCGCCCATCCCCATGTAGACGAGGTTCGTCAGGGGACGCTGGGCGTCGATCGGTGCCTCCGCCTTTCGGCTCCGGCCCGTCGCGGGCAAAGCCCGCTCCTCGATCGATGCCTCCGCCCTTCGGCTCCGGCCCGTCGCGGGCAGAGCCCGCTCCTCCGTCCCGGTTTCGTCCCTCAGATCCGCATTCACCCGATAGACCTGGTCGGCGATTTCCCCCGCGGTGAGATTGCGCACCAGCCCCATCGTGGCGGTCATGCAGAACCCGCAGCCCATCGCGCAGCCCACCTGCGTCGAGACGCACAGGGTCCGCCGCACGCGCTTGCGACCGGGGTCGTCCTCCTCGTCCGCCTCGGGATCGAACGCGTCGGGACCCGGCTCCTCCGGCATGTAGACCGCTTCGATGAACTTGCCGTCCCCGGTGCGCAGCCGGTACTTGCGCGTCCCATCCGACGATCGCTGCACGGCGTCCACCGCCAGCGTGGTCAGGCGCGTCTCGCCCGCCAGCCGCTCGCGGAAGGCGCGGGGCAGGTCGGTCATCTCGTCGAGCGACGCCGCGCCCCTGTGATGGATCGAGCGGAACAGCTGGCGGGCGCGGAACGGCTTCTCGCCCATGCGCTCGACGAGCACGGCCAGCTCCTCGAGGGACATCGAACGCAGATCGGGCGCGTGCAAGGCCGCGGGCACGTCAGTGCACCTTCTCCGACGAGATGCCCGCCGTCGCTGCCGGCTTGCCCTCCGGCTTGTTTTCCGGCTTGCGGGCGATCTCCACCTTCAGCACGCGCCGGTCGTCCGCCTGCTTCACGGTGAAGGTGAGCCCTCCCCAGACCACCAGGGAGCCCGGCGGCGGCACGCGCCCCGCCGTGGCGGTGAGGAAGCCGCCCAGCGTCTCGTAGTCGCCGCCCTCGGGGAAGTCCAGCCCGAGGTGCTGCTCGAGCTCGCGCAGCGGGACCGAGCCGTCGGCCAGCACAACCCCGTCGGAGAGCACCTTGATGCGCTTCTCCTCCACGTCCGACTCGTCGTGGATCTCCCCGACGATCTCCTCCACCACGTCCTCGAGGGTGACAATCCCGCTGGTGCCGCCGAACTCGTCCACCACGATGGCGAGGTGCGTCTTGCGCCGCTGCATCTCGGCCAGGAGCTTCGAGACCTTCATCACCTCGGGCACGAAGAAGGGCGGGCGCAGGTACTTGGAGAGCTGGAAGTGCGCCGGATCGATCCCCTTGCGCGCGTCGGCGAGCAGCAGCTTCACGTACAGGACGCCGACCACCTCGTCGAGCGAGCCGCGGTACACCGGGATGCGCGACAGCTCGGTCTCCACGACGACCTTCATCACCTCGTCGTAGGTGGCGCTCTCCTCGAGGGCCACCACCTGCGTGCGCGGGATCATGATCTCCTTCACCAGCATGTCCGTGAAGGCGAGCACCGAGCTGAGGAGTTGCTCCTTGGTCTCGTCGAGCGACCCATGCCTTCTGCCCTGCTCGATCAGGTATTCCAGCTCCTGCGAGGTAACCGACTCGGCCCCCGGATCACCGATGCCGACCAGGCGCGCCAGCCCGCGCGGGATCTGCACGAACAGCCAGGCGAACGGCCATAGCAGCCAGAAGAACAGCGCGATGAGCGGGATCAGCGCCAGCGTGGCGCCGGTGGCATGCCGCTTGGCGAAGGTTTTGGGCGTGATCTCGCCGAAGATGAGCAGCACCACCGTGGTGACACCGGTGATGATCGCCAGGCTCCTCTCCAGGCCGAGGTCGTGCGCGATCACCGCGGTCAGCGAGCCCAGCCCCACGTTGACCAGCGTGCTGCCGAGCAGGAGCGTCGAGAGGATGCGGTCGGGGTGCCGCTTCCACAGCCTGAGCAGCGCGCCGCGCCAGCCACCCGTCTCGATCAGGTGCTGCACCCGCGCCTCGCCCAGCGCGGTGAGCGCCGTCTCGGAGGCGGAGAAGAATGCAGCCAGCAGGAGCCCCACGAGGAGGCTCACCCATTGCCAGGTCGGGACCACGGTCGGGGGAGTTTAACAGGCTGGCTCACGACCGGTGCGGCAGGCGGCCACGGCGGTCAGCCAGCCGGCAGGCCGGCTACCGCTTCCAGTCGTACCGGACCAGATCCGCCGGCGCGAAGAAGAAGGCGATCTCGGTGCGCGCGTTCTCGGGCGAGTCGGAGCCGTGCACGCTGTTCGCCTCGATGCTCCTGGCGAACAGCTTGCGGATGGTGCCCTCGGCGGCGCTGGCGGGATTGGTCGCGCCCATCACCTCGCGGTTGCGCGCCACCGCGTTCTCGCCCTCCAGCACCTGCACGATGACCGGGCCGCTGGTCATGTACTGCACCAGGCTCTTGAAGAACGGCCGCTCCCGGTGGACGGCGTAGAAGCCCTCCGCCTGCTTCTGCGTGAGCTGCAGCATCTTCATGGCCACCGGCTTGAGGCCCGCCTCCTCGAACTTCGTCAGGATCTTGCCGATGACGCCGGCCTGCAGGGCGTCCGGCTTCAGGATGCTGAGGGTTCGCTCGACGGCCATGTCCGCTCCTGTGAGGGGCGGCGCTTCTAGCAGGCTAGAACCGCAAGGGCAAGGCGCTGAGCAGCAGCTTGATGTCGTCGTCGGTGAAGTAGAAGCCCCCGCCGACGAAGAAGTCCTTTCCGCTCAC
>DASWGI010000202.1:0-1902 GCA_036393835.1 Myxococcales bacterium
GCGAGGAAATCGCCGCCGGGCGCGGAATCCTCCGTCAGCTCTTCGTCCCCGCGTCCCCCGTACGCTCCGACCGCGCTGGCGTTCACGAACGCCCTCGGCCGCGGCCGCGCGGCGCGCATCGCCTCGACGAAGGCCCGCGTCGACTCGACCCGGCTGTCGACGATCTCCTTCTTGTAGGGCTCGCTCCACCGCCGGGCTCCGATGTTGGCGCCCGAGAGGTTGACCGCCGCGTCCGCCCGCTCCAGCGCGCCGGCCGGCACGCTGCGGCCGTCCCAATTCACCTCGCCCGGTCCCCGCGGCTTGCGCACCAGCGCGACCACCTCGTCTCCCCGGGCCCGCAGCGCCCGCCCAAGCTCGGATCCGATCAGCCCGTTCGCCCCGCCGATGACCACCTTCATGGCCGCCTCCGATGCCTGCGCCGGAACCGATTCAACCACAGCCCGCTTCAAGCTACATTGCCGCGCCGTGAACGAGCTCACCTGGGTGACCCTGCAAGTGCCGGACGTGGAGCAGTCCCGCCGCTTCTGGCGCGACATCATCGGGCTGCCGGAGCGATCGGCCACCGCCACCTGGGTCGAGCTGGAGCTGCGCGCCGGCGTCCACCTGGCGCTGCACCCCGTCTTCCACCCGCCGGCGCTCGAACGGCGCGGCTACGACCGCGGCGGGCCGGTGCTGGGCATCCGCGTGCAGTCCCTGGAAGAGATGGGCTCGCTGGTCGAGCGCAACGGCGCGCGCGCGCTCGGCGCCGCGCAGGACATTCCCGGGGGCCGCTCGCGCGACTTCGAGGACCCGGACGGCTACGTCTTCGAGCTGGTCGAGCTGCGTGCCTGAGCTGCCGGACATCACCGCTTACATCGAGGCGCTCGACGTGCGCATCCTGCGCCAGCCCGTCCAGGCGGTGCGCCTTGCCTCTCCCTTCGTGCTGCGCACCTTCGATCCGCCCATCTCCGAGGCGGTGGGCAAGCAGGTGGTGCGTATCCACCGCGTCGGCAAGCGCATCGCGATCGAGCTGGAGGGGGATCTGTTCCTCGTCGTACATCTCATGGTCGCCGGCCGCCTCAAATGGCTCGATCGCGGAGCGAAGGTGCCCGGCAAGGTCGGGCTGGCCGCGATCGATTTCCCGTACGGGACGCTGATCCTTACCGAGGCCGCGACGAAGAAGCGCGCCTCCTTGCATTTCGTGCGCGGGGTGGACGCCGTGCGCGCCATGGATCGCGGGGGCATCGAGGTGCTCGACGCGCCGCTCGCCGCCTTCCGCGAGGCGTTGCTGCGAGAGAACCACACGCTCAAGAGGTCGCTCACCGACCCGCGCTTGTTCAGCGGCGTCGGGAACGCCTACTCGGACGAGATCCTGCACCGCGCCCGCCTGTCGCCGGTGCAGACCACGCACAAGCTTTCCGAGGACGAGATCGCGCGGCTCCACCGCGCGACGCAGGAGGTGCTCCGGGAGTGGATCGAGCGCCTGCGCGTCGAGACCGGCGCGGGGTTCCCGGAGAAGGTCACCGCCTTCCGCGAAGGCATGGCCGTGCACGGGCGGTACCGAAAGCCCTGTCCGGTCTGCGGCACGGCCGTTCAGCGCATCGCCTACGCCGACAACGAGACGAACTACTGCCCGCGCTGCCAGACCGAAGGGCGCATCCTCTCGGACCGTTCACTCTCCAGGTTGCTCAAGTCCGACTGGCCCAGGAACATCGACGAGCTCGAGGAGAAGCTCCCCAGCCGGGCGCCGAAACCCGCCCTGTAGATCGCGATACACTTGGGCGCATGGCCACACACGAGGTGCTGAACCAGCCTCCTCCGCTGGAGGTGAACCTCTTCGCCGCCGACCGCGCGCTGCGCGACGCGGTGGAACGCGAGGGCGCGCGCTGGGCGCGAGCGCAGCTCCTCGAGCTGGGGCAGCTC
>DASWGI010000203.1:0-3327 GCA_036393835.1 Myxococcales bacterium
ATCGTCCTGGCGGCTATCAGCTTGGCTTTGCTGTCGTGTGGCGGGGGGAGCGGCGCCACTACCGGATCCGCCACGCTCACCGGCTCGACCATCGGCGGACAGGCGATCGTCCCGCACGATGCGATCGCGGCCAACATCTCCTTCAGCGCGAACGGCCCTGGACATGCCGCGCTGATCGGCATCACCAGCGCGAGCGGCGTCTGCTCGATGCTCGAGCTCGGGGACGGTCACCTTCACGTCGGTCGGTAACCGCTACGCGGGGTCGTTCGATCTGTTCTTCGGCTTCGGCGAGCATGTGACCGGCACGTTCGATGCACCGGTCTGCCCCGCCGACCAAAACGCGACGCTCGCCTGCCAGTGAATCACAAGATGTAACGCGACAAGTCCTCGTCCTGCAGCACCTTGTCGAGCTTCTCCCGCACGTAGGCCGCGTCGACGCGGATCGCGCGGCCGCGCAGCGAGTCGGCCTGGAAGCTCACGTCCTCGAGCACCTTCTCCACCACGGTGTGCAGGCGGCGGGCGCCGATGTTCTGCGCGCGGTCGTTCATCACCTGGGCGACGCGCGCCAGCTCCTGCACGCCGCTCTCGTCGAAAGCCAGCTCGACGCCCTCGGTGGCGAGGAGCGCCGCGTACTGGCGGGTCATGGCGTTCTTGGGCTGCGTCAGGATGCGCACCAGGTCGGACTGCGTGAGCGGCTCCAGCTCCACGCGGATGGGGAAGCGTCCCTGCAGCTCCGGCAGCAGATCGCTCACCTTCGCCACGTGGAAGGCGCCCGCCGCGATGAACAGGACGTGGTCCGTCTTCACCGGCCCGTACTTGGTGTTCACCGTCGAGCCCTCGACCAGCGGCAAGAGGTCGCGCTGCACGCCGCCGCGCGACACGTCGGGGCCGTGCTGGCCGCTGATGCCGCCCGGTCCCGCCACCTTGTCGATCTCGTCGATGAAGACGATGCCGCTCGACTGCACGCGCTCGAGCGCCTCGCGCACCACGGCGTCGTTGTCGACCAGCTTCTCCGCCTCCTGCTGCTCCAGCAGCCGGCGCGCCTCGGGCACCCGCAGCTTGTGCTTCTTCGTCTTCTTCCCGAACGGCAGGTTGCCGAGCATCTCCTGCAGGTTGATGCCCATCTCTTCCATTCCCTGGGCGCCGAAGATCTGCATGTTGCCCTGCGGGCGCTCCTGCACGTCCACCTCGACCATCCGGTCGTCGAGGCCGCCGGCGCGCAGCATGCCCCGCAGCTTCTCCCGCGTGCTGCTCCGGTCGTTGGGGGCGAACCCCGCGGTGCCTTGCTGTGCGCTCTGCGGAAGCAGCAGGTCGAGCAGCCGGTCCTCCACCATCTCCTGCGCGCGGCCCTGCACCGCGCGCTGCTGTTCCTCGCGCACCAGCTGCACGCCCTGCTCCATCAGGTCGCGGATCATCGAGTCGACGTCGCGCCCGACGTAGCCCACCTCGGTGAACTTGGACGCCTCCACCTTCACGAACGGCGCCTGCGCGAGGCGCGCGAGCCGCCGCGCGATCTCCGTCTTCCCCACCCCGGTCGGTCCGACCAGGATGATGTTCTTGGGCATCACCTCGTCGCGCAGCTCCGGCTCGACGCGGAAGCGGCGCCAGCGGTTGCGCAGCGCGATGGCCACCGCGCGCTTGGCCGCGTTCTGCCCGACGATGTAGCGGTCGAGCTCCGAGACGATCTCGCTGGGTGTGAGGCTCCGCGGCTCGGCCATCGGTCAAAGCTCCTCGAAGGTGAGCTGCTCGTTGGTGTAGATGCAGATCCGGGCCGCCGTGCGCAACGCCTCCTCGCAAATCTGCCGGGCGGGGAGCTGCGAATGCTTCAGCAGCGCGCTCGCCGCCGCTTGCGCGAACGGCCCGCCCGACCCGATCGCCGCCACTCCTTCGTCGGGCTCCACCACGTCGCCGGTGCCGGAAAGGATCAGCGTGCGCTCCTCGTCCGCCACCACCAGGAGCGCCTCCAGCCGGCGCAAGTAGCGGTCGGTCCGCCAGTCCTTGGCCAGCTCGACCGCCGCGCGCGACAGGTTCTTGCCGTACTCCTTCAGCTTGCCCTCGAACTTCTCGAACAGCGCGAAGGCGTCGGCGGTGGCTCCCGCGAAGCCCGCCAGCACCTGGCCATCGCCCAGGCGGCGCAGCTTCCGGGCGCCGTGCTTGAGGACGACCTTGTCCATCGTGACCTGCCCGTCGGCGCCCATCGCGACCTTGCCATCGCGGCGGACGCAGACGACTGTGGTGGAGCGCACGCGCACATCTACCTCCCGAAGTCGCACATGCTAACGCGCGCCGGCGCGCAGCGCCCGTCTGCTATCTTCCGGCGGACATGCGCGATCTCGTCGTCCTCTTCGGCGGTCCTTCCAGCGAACGCAAGGTGTCGGTGGCCTCGGGCCAGAACGTCGCCTCGCTGCTCGAGCAGGCGGAGGCCTGGTTCTGGGCGCCCGGCGGCGAGATCCACGCGGTCGACCGGGCCGCGCTGCTCGGCCACCAGCGTCCGTTCGAGGTAGAGTTCACGCCGGACAACGCGCCCTCGTGGCCGTCGCTGCAGGACGCGCTCGACGATCCGCGCTCGCGCACGCTGACGTTCTTCCTCGCGCTCCACGGGACCGGCGGCGAGGACGGGACCGCGCAGAAGCTGTTCGAGCAGCGCGGCATCGCCTTCACCGGTCCCGGCTCGGACGCGTCGGCGAAGGCGTTCGACAAGGAGTGGGCGAAGCGCGTCGCGGCTGCGGCGGGCGTCCCCATCGCGGAATCGGTCCACCTCCCGCGCGGCGGCGAGGCGACGATCGGCAGCGCTCTGCTCGGCTTCCTCGGCAGGCACGGGCGCGTGGTGGCCAAGCCGGTCGCGGGCGGCTCGAGCGTCGGGCTGCACCACGTCGGCTCGGTGGCGGACGCGCAGCGCGCCGCCGCCGCGATCGCCGCGTCGAGCGACGAGTACCTGGCCGAGGCGTTCGTCGCCGGGGCCGAGCTGACCGTCGGCGTGGTGGACGACGAGCGCGGCACGCGCGCGCTCCCGGCGAGCGAGGTGCGCCTCGAGCAGGGCCGCGCCTTCGACTACGAAGGCAAGTACCTGGGCAAGGGCACCCGCGAGATCACTCCGGCCGAGGTCCCTGCCCACGTTTCGCGAGCGGCGCAGAAGGTCGCGCTCGACGCGCATGAGGCGCTCGGCTGCGAAGGGTATTCGCGCACCGACGTGATCTGCGCCGACCGCGGGCCCGTCTTCCTCGAGATCAACACCCTCCCCGGCCTGACCCGGATGTCCTTCATCCCCCAGCAACTGGCCGCCGAAGGCACCCCCATGAAGTCCTTCCTCGAAGCCCAGATCGCCCT
>DASWGI010000204.1:0-9757 GCA_036393835.1 Myxococcales bacterium
CTGGTATGGCTCGCGCTCGCGGCGTTCGCGACCTGGAAGACTCCCGGCGGCGCCACTCCGCTCTTCGGCGGGCTCCTGATGCACGACCCGATGCGGATGTTCTTCGCCTGGCTGTTTTTGGGCGCCACGCTGCTCACCATCCTCATCGTACCCTCCAGCAAGCAGGTCTCGCCCGCGCGGCTGGGCGAGTTCCTCGCACTGCTGTTCGCCCTGGTGGTGGGCCTGTACCTGATGGCGAGCGCCACCGACCTCCTCACCATCTACCTCTCGATCGAGATGGTCTCGCTGATCAGCTACGTGCTCACCGGCTTCCGCCGCGCGGATCGCAAGGCGAACGAGGCCGCGCTCAAGTACGTCATCTACGGCGGCGTGGCGAGCGGCGTGATGCTCTACGGCATCAGCCTGCTCTACGGCCTGTTCGGCACCACGCGGGTGATCGGAGACGGCGGCATCGGCGCCCAGCTCTCGGACGTGAGCAGCCGGCTCTTCCTCGCGCACGCCTTCGGCGGCCAGCCCGCCGCGCAGCTCGCGCTGGTGGTGGCCGTCGTCTTCGTCCTCGCGGGCGTCGGCTACAAGATCGCCAGCGTCCCCTTCCACATGTGGTGCCCCGACGTGTACGAGGGCGCGCCCACGCCGTTCACCGCCTTCCTCAGCGTGGGGCCGAAGGCCGCCGGGTTCGCGGTCGCCATCCGGTTCTTCTTCGCCGTCTTCGAGAAGCAGCTCCCCGGCGGCGCCTACGCGCACGTGAGCGAGGTCCCCTGGCCGGCGATCATCGGCATCATCAGCGCCGCCACCATGACGCTGGGGAACGTCACCGCGCTGGTGCAGGACAACCTGAAACGGATGCTCGCCTACAGCTCCATCGCGCACGCAGGCTATCTGCTGATGGGCCTGGCGGCGGCGAGCATCGCGGGAGTGCAGTCGATCCTCGTCTACCTCGTCATCTACGTGTTCATGAACGTGGGCGCGTTCCTGGTGGTGATCGCCGTCTCGCGCGCCACCGGCGGCGAGACGGTCTCGGACTTCCGTGGCCTCGGCACCCGCGCGCCCATCGCGGCGCTCGCGCTCACCGTGTTCCTCTTCAGCTTGACCGGGTTGCCGCCCCTGGCTGGGTTCACCGGCAAGTACCTCATCTTCGCCGCGCTGGTGCAGCAGGGCGGGTTCTGGAACGTGGTGCTGGCGGTGATCGGCGTGCTGAACAGCGCCGTGTCGCTCTTCTATTACGCGCGGATCATCAAGGCGATGTACCTCGAGGACGCTCCCGCGGCGGAGCCGATCCAGGTCCCCGCGCTCTACACCGGCGTGCTCGTCGCGCTGTCGATCCCGCTGCTCGTCTTCGGCCTCTACTGGGGACCGCTGATCCGCTGGGCGGCGACCGCGTTCGGTGGCACGCCGGCGGTGTGATCTGCATCACCCCGAACGGAAGATCTTTCCGGCTGTCCGCTGGAAGACGGTGAAATCGACGGCCTCGCCGTGGGAGCGCTCAAATCCAAGCTGCCGTCACCAGGCCGGTTTCCGCTCAGGTAGGCGCTCCTGGGGCCTGGTATGCGCCTTGCTGGAACGGAGAGCGGAAATGGACTCGCAGGGACCGACTCGCTGGGTTTGGGCACGCTCGCCGGGAGGCGTGCGTCTCGAGGTCGCTCCGTCGGCGATGATGAGCCTGCTCGTCCTCGACGGCGAGACCCAGCAGCGGCTGCAGCACATGTTGTTCGAGATCGCGGACGCGTCCGACCCGGCGTCGTGGCCCAGCGTCCCCCTCTTCCTCACGCTGGGCCGGACCACCGTGCGCTACTCGCTCGACGCGTCCAAGTCGGCGATCGTGATCGACCACGTGGTGACGCCCGAAGAACGTGCCGGTTAGCGGCGGCGGCTGCGTTCCTCCAGCGCGGCGAACCGCTCCGCCGACAGCGTCCGGTCCCCCAGCTTCCGATCCGGCTGCACCGCCGGGCCGTGGTAATCGCTGCCCGCGGTGACCAGGAGCTGAAGCTCCGCCGCCCAACGCTCGTAGGCCTCCGCCTGCGTCGGCACGTGGTCCGGGTGCAGCGCCTCGACCGCGTCGAGCCCCGCATCCGCGCAGACCCTCAGCTCCTGGCGGGAAACGCCGTTCGCCCCCGGATGCGCGATGCTCGAGGTGCCGCCCGCGCTGCGCACCAGACCGACCGCCTCGGAGACCGAGAGCCTGCGCCGGTCCACCCAGAGCGGCCCGCGCGAGTGCAGGAACCGTTCGAACGCGTCCTTGACGCTCTTCGCGTGGCCGCAGTCGACCAGAGCGCGCGCCAGGTGCGGGCGCCCGAGGTTCTCGCCGCCGCTCGCCGCGATCACGCGCTCCATCGTCACCTGCTTGAACCCCGCCGCCTGCGCGCGAGCGACCATGCGCTCCATGCGATCGCGCCGCTCCGCGAGCATGTCGGCCGCGAGCTGTAGCAAGGCCCCGGAGCACGGATCGAGGAAGTGCCCCAGGACGTGCACCTCGCGCCCGTGCAGCTCGCAGGACAGCTCGATGCCGGGCACCAAGCGGATGCCGCGCCGCGTCGCCGCGGCCGTCGCGTCGGCGATCCCGCTGACCGTGTCGTGGTCAGTGAGCGAGAGCACCTTGACCCCGGCAGCGGCCGCCTCGCCGAGCAGCTCGTCGGGCGAGCGCTGCCCGTCACTGTGCAGGGTGTGTGAGTGGAGGTCGATCACCCGGAGTACATCTCATACAGCCCGCGGCGTGAAAAGGCACAGCGCCGCCGAATACGGCGGCGGCTGCGGGCTCTCCTTGACGGCCCGGAACGCCGGGGTTTAACTCCTGTAGAGATGCAGCACGTCCTGCAGATCAGCCGGAAGATCGATTATGCGCTGCGCGCGATGATCCACCTCGCCGGGCTTCCGGAGGGGCGGATCGCCTCGCTGCAGGACCTCTCCTCCACCTTGCACCTTCCGCGCGAGTTCCTCGCCAAGATCCTCAAGATCCTCGCCGACCGCGGGCTCGTCCGCAGCGCCCGGGGGGCACACGGAGGGTACCAACTGGCCCGCCCGGCAGGCGACATCTCGTTCCTCGAGGTCATCGAGGCCACCGAGGGGCCGGTCCAGCTCAACGTGTGCCTGGATCACAAGGATCGCTGCGACGTGAGCAGCAGCTGCACCATGTACCACGTCTGGAAAGCGGGGCAGGACCGGATGCTCGAGGTGTACCGCGGCACGACGCTGGCCGAGCTGGCCTCGCCTCCGGAGCCCCGTCCCGTCGTCCTCGGCGTCTCGGCGCGCTGAAACGAACAGAAACATTCGCCGGCCGTAGCGCTCGCGCCTCGTTTTCGGATGCGCTCGCACGCTGGAAACGGCGTTGCCGCGATGCTCGTTGACCCTCGTTCCGACCGGCGTGTAAGCCGCGCGGCGGACGCTCAAAGCGTCCTCGCCCCCGGAGATTCCATCATGTCGAAGCCAAGGGGCATCGTTTCCGTTCTCGTTTTGCTGACCGGTTGCTGACGGTACGCCAAGTCGCGGCGTTCCTGCGACTCTCGACGCGCACGGTCTACATGCTGTGCGACGAGGGCCGTCTGGCGCACGTCCGCATCGCCAACGCGATCCGTGTCGAGCCGGCGGCGCTGGTCGCGCTCGTTCGCTCACGAACCGAGTAGATCAAGGAACACGCGAGGCGTCACGATCTCCACGCCTGCATGCTCCTTGAGAGAAAGAAATGCCCGATCGCCGGTGACGACGTAGACGGCGCGTCCTTCGAGAGCCGCGGCGACGTACTTGTCGTCGTCGGGGTCTTCGCAGACGCCGGAGAGTTGCTGCGCGCCAGCAACCAGGTCCGCCAGCACGACGATGTCCTCGAACCAGAGCCGCGCGTCAGCGCTACGGAGGAGCTTGCGCACCTTGGGGTAGGCCAAGGCGCGCAACACCTCGTCCACGATGGCAGGCGAGAGTACGACCTCGAAGCTCGCGTCGCGCAGGAATCCCTCGACGATCCGGCCCGGCGTCCCGCCCGGGTGGATGATCGCGCTGACGTAGACGTTCGCGTCGAGGACGGCGCGGAGCAATGGTTACTTGGCCCTGCGCCGCGGCTTTCGGACCTGCTTTCGCGCCGAGCGCTGCGCCTCGAGCGCGATCTCGAGCGCTTGTTCCTCGCTCACGGTGCTCTGCTTCTGCTTCTCGAGGAGCTCCAGCGCGTGCCGCCGTGCGAAGCGCCGCATCTGCTCCAGCCGTTCGATCGGCACGAGCGCCGCCAGTGGCTTGCCCTTCCGCTCGATGACAAACTCGTCGTGGCGGAGGGCGACCCGGTTGAGCAGGTCACCGATCCGCTGGCGGACATCGATGGTGGACACCTTCTCGGTCATGGTTGGACGCTCACGCAACTAGTATAGTTGCGCTAGATGCAAGTGGCAAGCCTTGAGCGGTTGCCGAGAGGCGAGCAGATGTGTGCGCTTGTCGGAACAACCCGATCGGGCAGCGCGCACGGGCGAGGCACCAGATTGACGAGCGCGTCGTCTCCGAGATGCTGCGCTTCGGCCGGCGGCACTTCCCCGACTGGAACCCGGTGGTCGAGTACGAAGAGCTCGGCGGCAACGCTGACCAGACCTGCCCGCGGCCGTGCCATGCACCGGCCGCGCAGGAGAGCGGAGTCATGCTAAAAGGCGAAGCAGCTTAAGATGCTCGACGGCAAGAAAATATGCGTTGTGATGCCCGCTTACAACGCCGAGGCCACCCTCGCGCAGACGGTGGCGGAGGTTCCGCGGCCTTCGGTCGACGACATCGTGGTCGTCGACGACTGTTCGAGCGACCGTACCGTCGAGCTCGCGCGGCGGCTAGGGCTTGCCACCATCGTTCACGAGGCCAACCGTGGTTACGGCGGCAACCAGAAGACTTGCTACACCGAGGCGCTCGCGCGTGGTGCGGACATCGTGGTGATGGTCCACCCGGATTACCAGTACACGCCGCGCCTCATTCCGGCGCTCTGCGCCTGCATCTCGAGCGGGCTCTACGACGTCGCGCTGGGCTCGCGAATCTTGGGGGGGCGCGCGCTCGAGGGCGGCATGCCGCTCTACAAGTATGTCGCGAACCGAGTTTTGACCCTCATCGAGAATTTGCTCATCGGGGAGAAGCTCTCCGAGTACCATACGGGCTTCCGCGCGTTCTCGCGCCGACTCCTGGAGACGTTGCCGCTCGAGGAGAACGACGACGGCTTCGTCTTCGACAACCAGATGCTCGTGCAAGCGGTTTACTTCGGGTTTCGGATCGCGGAGGTAACCTGCCCCACACGATACCAACTGGGGTCCTCCTCCATCCGATTCGGCAAGAGCGTGCGTTACGGCTTGGGTGTCCTCAAGGCCGCGCTCCAGTTTCGGCTGAAGCGCATGGGGCTTCAACGGCCCGCGTTCCTCTCGCAGCGGGGGCGGAAGCTCGGTGCCGCGGTCGATGCGCCGTCCCCGCGCATCGCCGCGACGATGCGGCGCAACAGGTAGTACTCGTTGAACGGCCGGTCGTCGGTGATGCGCTCCTCGCCGCCCTGCACCACCTTCAGCGGGTCGGCCTCGAGCGCGATCACGAAGCGCAGGAAGCTGGCCGCGTCCTTGAACCTGGGGGTCCACTCCAGCAGGTCAGCCTGGGCCTTGGGTGGCATGCGCGCCGCCAGCTCCTCGGCGGAGGGCATCTCGATCGGCTGCATGGAGGCGAGGATGTGGTAGCCGAACCCCTGCGCCTCCCTGTCCGGACTCGGGCTCTCGAAGGAACGGAACATCCGCACGTGCGGGAACGAGGCCAGAAGCGACCGCGTCACCGCCTGCAGGATGCGCGGCTCGGTGTTGGGCACCCACTGCTGCAGGATTCCGCCCGGGCTCAGCCGCGCCTTGGCCGCGACGTAGAACTCCTCCGAGTAGAGGAGCGAGGAGGCCGCCGCCTCGACGGGAGGCGGCGGGTCGAGGGTGATGACGTCGAAGGTCTCGCCGGTGCGACGCAAGAAGCGCCGTCCGTCGTCGACCACGATGTGGGCCCCATGCCGCGAGAGCACCTCGGTGGCGTCGGTGAAGAAGTAGCCGAAGGAGTCCTTCACGCCCGGGACCAGCTCGGCCGCGGTGACCTGGAGGCCCCAGGTGGTCAGCGAGCGGAAGGTGGTGCCCATGCCGAAGCAGATCACCAGCGCCGAGCGCGGCGTCTTGACCACCGCAAGCGGCAGGTGCGCCATCACCTTGGTGAGGGTGGTCAGGTACGTCATGCCAACGCCGTTGACCAGCAGCGTTTTCTTCATGCCCTTGCCGTAGGAGATGACGGTAGCGGTGTGGTCGCGCCGCACCAGGCCCTCGCCGCGGAACCCCCTCACCTGGTCCTCGTAGGTCTTGTTGAGGGCGAGGGCGACGAGCAACACACCCGCGGCGGCGAAGACCTCGCGGTGGTTGGCCAGCTTCTTCGCGTAGAGTGCGAGCAGCGCGGCGTAGGGCGCAGCGAGCAGCAGAAGCGTCCACTTGACGCCCAGAGTGGGCAGGAGCAGGTACGAGGCGAGGAGCGGCCCGAGGATGCAGCCGAGCACGTTGATGGCGTAGGCAAAGCCCGCCGCCTCGGGCCGGCCCGCCGAGTAGCGGTCGATGAGCTTGGGCGTCAGGTACCCGAGCAGCGCGCAGAAGGGGATGATCCCGACGAAGACGCCGGGGATCCAGAAACCTAAGCGGGGATCGTTGAGCACGATGGGCAACGCGGAGGCGAAGGCGAGCCACGCCAAGAGGCGCCCGGTGGGCACCACGCGCTTCTGCGCCAGGTGGCGCCGGTAAAAGAGCGAGCCGATCCAGGTGGCCAGGAGGTAGGCGAAGAGGAGCCCCGCGAACGAATAGACCTCCGTCATCAGCACGGCGGTGAAGGCGCGCATCCATGCAACCTCCATGGCCATGGAGGTGAAGCCCGTGGTGAAGAGGATGAGCGCGAGCAGGCGCGCCTTCTGGAGTGGGCGCGCGACGCCCTCGGGCGCCGGCTGCGCCGCGGCGCGCGTCTCGCCGGCCGGGCGGGGATTCTGCAGCCCCAGCGCCGCCGCCGTGGCCGCGACGAGGAAGTTCGTCACCGCCGCGACCCTCAGCGTGCCCTGGAAGCCAAGCAACTCGACCAGAACCAACGCAGTCACCAGCGTGCCCGCCATCGCGCCGATGACGTTGGCGAGGTAGAGGAAGCTGAAGCTCGCCTCCTCGGACCGATCGCGCTCCTTCACAAAGGCCATCATGAAGGGGAAGGTGGTGCCCATGCAGATGCACCAAGGGAGGATGGCCCCGGCGATGAAGAGCGCCGACCACAGCAGGTACCCGAAGGAATCGCTCTCGCCCAGGCTGAGCAGCGCCGAGTCGCCCGCGCCGAAAAGCCGCGGCACGGCGAACGCGCCCAGGCCGACGAGCAGTTCGGCCACGGCATAGAACCATACGGCGGAGAGCGTCGTCCGCGCGCCGAGCGGCCCCACGAGCTTGCCCCCCCACCAGGAGCCGGCGAAGAGCCCGAACATGAAGACGGAGAGGACGACCGACAGGACCGGCATGATCACACCGAAGGAGGCGAACGCCATCCGGACCCAGACGACCTGGTAGAGCAGCCCGCAGAAGCCGGAAGCAAAGAAGAGAAGGAACAGCACTCTGCGCAGGCGTGCGGACATCTCAGCTCCCCCGATGGGTTGAAGAGCCACGCACCATACCGTCAAACGGCGCGGCGGTGGATGGCGAGCGCCTACGCGTGAAGCCCGCGCCGGCGCTCGCGAGCGAGGTTCGCCTCATGGAGCGGGGAGGGCTTGTCCGGCGAGCATCGCGCCGGCCACGCAGGCGACAAACGCAAAGCGGGCACCGCGCACCCACGAGGGTTTCGTCGCGCCGGGGTCGAGTAGAGGCACAGCGAGCAAAGCGAGGGGGACCAGATGATACCAGCCGTAGATGCCTCTCATGATGAGGAGCGTCCCGGAGAGCCACCCGATGGTGACGAGCTCGCGCCACGCGCGGGCGCGGACGACGACGGCACAAATCAGCACGATCGTCGCTACGAAGCCAAGGACCGCAGCGTAGTTGATGTCCGCACCCGCGAGACCTACGGGGTTGTTCGCGGGCAGATTGCCGAATACGCGCCGCTCCAGGAAAAAGGTCCCCAATGAACAACCGGCCATGAGCGCTGCTGCGAGGACTGCCAACCAATCCCGCACTCGCCAAGCGCGCCATTGCCGATCTCGGAGGATGATCCAAGCGGCATAGAGCGCAAAGGGGCCGAGGAAATACGCTTTGAACTGTATGAACGCCGCAGCGGCGTAAGCGACGAGCGCGGCTAGCCCGCGCCGCTCCCGCAGAAAGCGTGCGCACCACACGAGCGGCACAATCGTCGCCGCATCGTAGAAGCCTTCCAGTGTCCAATACATCACTTCGGCATAGACGAGGAGACAGGTACCGATCGCGACCGCCGACAACCGCTCTCGAAACAGCAGCTCGAAGAAGAGATAGAGAGAGGCGTGCGCATAGAGAAGGAGCAGCACCATCAACCAACGGTTGGCGCCCGAGAACGAGAGGGGCGTGAAGTGGTAAGCAAGCGCGGCCGGCGCAAAAAGGAGCAGATCTCCCGGCGGATAAAGGCGTGGGATATCGATCCACGACGAAGCGAATGGCTTCGAGGTCGGCCAGCCTTCGATCGCGAAAAACGCGCCGTTCCACCGGGCCGGCCGCTGGATGTCGGCCGGCATGGCAGTCATCTCCTGCGGCGTGATGCGGTGCCCGTGCTGCTGCAGCGGTTTGCGCCAAAGATCGAGACCGACCCTCGGGAACAGGCGCGCTGCGTTCATATGGGAGAAGTGATCCGAGTAGGTGCCCGCAGAAATATCGGCGAAGGGGTGGGGCAATTCGCGAACCAGTTCCCAGCCGCACCAGCCACAGAGCGAGACGGCGGTCAGTATGAGAGCGCGACCGCGGGGGGAGCGCGCGCTCATGGAAAAAACCAGGCGGCTGGGGCGATCGTGTCGCACGAGCCGCAGGCCGAGGGGCGGTGATTCACGCGTGGAGCCGTTTCCTCAAGAGGAAGCTTATAGCATCCGATCGACCGTACCTCCTTAGACCTGCGCCGAAAGTGCACCCACGCCCTGCCCTGCGTTGCTGGCGGGCTTGCCCCTCCGGCCGGAGGCGCGGGCCTCGAGCGCCGCGCGGATGAAGCGGCGGAAGAGCGGATGGGGCGCGAACGGGCGGCTCTTGAACTCGGGATGGAATTGGCAGCCGAGGAAGTTTGGATGGTTCTTGATCTCGATGATCTCCACCAGCTTCTTGTCGGGCGATAGGCCCTGCGCGGCTGGTGTGTAGCACAGCCGCGCGCAGGTCTGCTACGTTGGAAGTCACCGCAATAGGGGGCTGGAGTGGACGGAACAGTCGTTATCCGACCTATGTTTTGTAGCAGCAAAATGAAAATGTCCGGTTCCGCCCAGGTAGAGATGTCCGGTTTCCGCGGCGCAGTGTCGCCAGGGAGCCGAATGGATGGGCACGGAGCTGGTCGCAATGAGCAAGAAAGAACTGGAGCGCCTCGAGGTCATGCGGCGCGTGGTCGAGGGACGGCTCACGCAGGCGAAGGCCGGAGAGTTCATCGGCCTGTCGGAGCGTCAGGTGCGCCGGCTGTGCGCGGCCTTCAAGGAGCGCGGGCCAGCGGGTCTCGTCTCGGGCAAGCGCGGCCGGCCGAGCAATCGACGCTTGCCAGACGAGCTGCGCTTGCAGGCCATCGAGGCCATAGGGCCGATAAGAGGCGTTCTGCCAACTCGCCGCTTCCTTCCTGCCGTCACGAAGCGTAGCAGACC
>DASWGI010000205.1:0-9952 GCA_036393835.1 Myxococcales bacterium
GCGCCGGTACGACTTGACCGCCTTGTAGCTCTTCTTCCCCTCGCCGCTGCCCAGGTAGAACTCGCGCACGTCCTCGTTGCTGCGCAGCTTCTCCGGATCGCCTTCCAGCACGATCCGGCCGTTCTCCATGATGTACCCGAAATGCGCGATCGAGAGCGCCACGTTGGCGTTCTGCTCGACCAGCAGCATGGTGGTCTTCTCCTCGGCGTTGATCTTCTGGATGATGCGGAAGATCTCCAGCACCAGGAGGGGCGCAAGGCCCAGCGACGGCTCGTCGAGCAGGATCAGCCGCGGCCGGGCCATGAGCGCGCGGCTGATCGCCAGCATCTGCTGCTCGCCGCCGGAGAGGTAGCCGGCGATCTGCCTCCGCCGCTCGCGCAGGCGCGGGAAGTAGTCGAAGCAGAGGTCGCGATCCCGCTTGAGCCCCGCCCGGTCCCGCCGCGTGTACCCGCCCATGGTCAGGTTCTCGTCCACGGTCAGGTCCTCGAACACGCGGCGGCCTTCCATCACCTGGAAGACGCCGCGCCGCACGATCTGCTCCGGCTGCAGCTCGTCGATGCGCTCCCCGCCGAGCTCGATGGCGCCGTCGGTCACCTCGCCCTCCTCGGCGCGCAAGAGGCCCGAGATGGCCTTCAGCGTGGTGCTCTTGCCCGCGCCGTTGGAGCCGAGGAGCGCGACGATCTTCCCGTCGGGCACCTCGAGGGAGAGACCCTTCAGGACCAGGATGACGTCGTCGTAGATGACCTCGACGTTGCTGAGCCGGAGCATGGGGCGGCTACAACCCGAGCCACTCGGACTTGCGGGGCATCTCGTACTCGGCCACCTTCGCCAGCTTGCCGCCCTTCACCTGGTAGATGGGCGTCTTGGTCGACGGCCGGTGGTCGGTCGGCGTGTACGTCACCGGCTCGGTGAGGCCGCCCAGGTCGAAGTCCTTGAACGTCTCCAGCGCCGCCTTGACGCCCTCGCCGGTGAGCGCCTTCGCCTTGTCCGCGCGCTTGAGGGCCTCGGTCCAGACGAGCACGTAGGTCCAGCCGCGCACGTACAACGCATCGTGCGTGTCCTGCGGATGGTTCTTCTGGTGGAACTCCATCAGGCGCTTCATTCCGGACACCTTCTCGCCGAAGGGAACGTGCGGCATCACGCCCGTGACGCCCTCGGCTGCTTCCTTCGCGACCTGCGGGAGCGCCTCGCTGAATCCGTACGGGTTGGACCCGAACTTGGTGGCGAGCCCGAGCTTCTTCGCGTCCCTCAAGATGGTCGAGACGCCGGTGGTGGTGACGTTGATGTAGGCGTAGTCGGCGCCCTTCTGCTTCATGTTGAGGAGCTGGGTGGTCGCGTCCTGGAACGCGCCGGGCACGATCTGCTCGTCCACCAGGTCGACGCCGATCTCCTTGCAGTACCTCCGCCCGGCTTCGATCGGCGCCTTGCCGTACGCGTTGTCGCCGTAGAAGAAGGCCACCTTCGGGTTCCGCGACTTGTCCTTCCAGTCGTCCTTCACCCAGTGGAGCCAGGCGCGCAGCTGGTCGGAGTAGCTGGGCGCGACGAAGAAGTTGTACGGAGTCTTGGACGGGTCGGTCAGGTGCCCGGAGAACGAGGCGGACAGGTAGGGGATCTTGTCCTGGTTCACCTGCGCCTTGAGCCCCTCGGTGTCGCCGGTGCCCCACCCGTTGATCATGACCACCTTGTCGTCGCCCACCATGCGCTTGTAGGCGGCGACCGCCTCCGGGATCTTGTAGCCGTAGTCCACGTCGACGAGGCGGATCTTCTTGCCGTTGATCCCGCCGTTGTCGTTGGTCCACGAAACGCCGTCGCGCACGCCTTGCGCGAACGGCTTGCCGACGTCCGAGGTGATGCCGGTCAGGTCGAAGATGCCGCCGACCTTGATCTCACCGCCAGCGGGGGCCTGCGCGCGAGCCGCCGCGGCCGCGCAGAGAACGAGCAGCGCCGTCCGGATCGAATGCATGGGACTCCTCCTTGAGGTCAGTACGAGAAAGGATACAGCCGGAAGTAGTTGCGGATGCGCCTAAAGCGCGCCGCCAGCCCGTCGGGCTCGAAGATGAGGAACAGGACGATGGTGATGCCGAACACGCCGAGCTTGAGCGGCGCGAAGAGCTGCACCAGCGCGGGGAATTGCCCGGAGAGCGCGCTGGTGAGAAGGCGCAGCACCTCCGGCAGGAGCGTCAAGAAGATCGCGCCCAGGATCGAGCCGAGCACGCTCCCCAGGCCGCCGATGATGATCATCCCCAGCTGGTCGATGGCCAGCGAGAGCGGAAAGTTCTCCGGGCTGATGATCCGGGCGTGGTAGGCGAGCAGCGATCCCGCGACGCCCACGTAGAAGGAGCTGACCCCGAACGCGAGCACCTTGAAGCGGAACACCTGGACGCCCATCACCTCGGCGGAGATGTCCTGGTCGCGAATGGCGACGAACGCCTTCCCGACGCGCGTGCGGAAGAGGTTCTTCGCGAACCACAGGGTGAGGATGCACACAGGAAGGATGAGGAAGGCGAGGGTGCGATCGTTCGCCAGCGCGAGGCCGAACACCGACGGCGGCGGCACGCTGGTACCGTTCACGCCGCCCGTCACCGAGTCCCAGTGCGTGACCGCGAACTCGACGATGAAGTGGGCCGCCAGGGTGGCCATGGCGAGGTAGAGGCCCTTGAGGCGCAGCGAGGGGACGCCGAACACCATCCCCGCCAGGGCCGCCAGGATCCCCGACGCCGGAATGACGGCGAAGAACGGCACGCCGTGCGCGGCGAGGTACGCGGTCGAGTACGCGCCGATGGCGAGGAACGCCGCGTTTCCGAGCGAGATCTGCCCGGTGAACCCGGTGAGGATGTTGAGGCCGGTGGCGGCGATGACCGCGATCGCGGCGCGGTTCAGCACGTCGAGCCAGTACGACGAGCCGACGAGCGGCACCGCGAACAGCACCACCAGGAAGACGGCGAGCACGCGGCGCGCGCGGGCCGTGTCGAAGATGGCCATGTCCGCGCGGTAGCTGGTGTGGAACTCGCCGCTGCGCATGTCAAACCCGCTCGATCCGGACCTTGCCGAACAGGCCGTAGGGCCGGACCATGAGGATGAGCACCAGCGCCACGAAAGGGGCGACTTCCTTCACCCCGCCGCCGAACACGGGGTCGAGGTAGCCGCCGGAGAGGTTCTCGAGCACGCCGATGAGCAGGCCGCCGAGGATGGCGCCGCCGATGCTGTCCAGGCCGCCCACGATCACCGCCGGCAGCACCTTGAGCCCGAGGATGGCGAGCGACCCGTCCACGCCGCCGCGCATGGTGGCGAGGAGGATCCCTCCGATCGCCGACACCACCGCGGCGATGCTCCACGAGAGAGCGAAGATCCGGCGCACCGAGATGCCCATCGAGAGCGCCACCTGCTGCGAGTCCGCGGTGGCGCGCATGGCGATGCCCGGGCGCGCGTACTTGAAGAACAGCGTCAGCACCACCAGCAGCACCGCCACGCATCCGGCGCTGTACAGGTACCCGCGCGCGATCGGCAGCGGCCCGAGTTGGATCGGGTCGAGCGAGAAAACGGACGGCAGCGGCCGCGTGTCGGTCCCCCAGATCCCCTGCACGATGGCGCGCAGCAGGCTGGAGAGGCCGAGGGTCACCATGATCACCGAGATGATCGGCTCGCCGATGAGCGGGCGCAGCACCAGGCGCTCGAGCACGAGGCCGAGGATGGCGGAGAACGCGAAGGTGAGCAGCAGGGCGGCGCCGATCGGCGCGTGCGCGCTGGAGATGGCCAGGAAGACGTAGGCGCCGAGCAGCAGGAACTCGCCCTGCGCGAAGTTCAGGATGCCGCTCGATTTGAAGATGATGACGAAGCCGAGCGCGACCAGCGAATAGATGCTGCCCACCACCAGGCCGTTGAGCAGGACCTGGAGGAAGAACTCCATCACGCCCCTCCCGCTTCGAGCCGGCGCACCGAGAGGTTGGCCTGGATGCGCGCGGTCTTCCCGTCCTGGAACCGGATGGTGGTGTCGATGGCGATGCGCTCCTCGTCGCCGTAGAGCGCCGAGATGATCCCGCGGTAGCGCTCCTCCACGAACCCGCGCCGCACTTTGCGCGTGCGCGTCAGCTCCTCGTCGTCGGCGTCCAGCTCCTTGTAGAGCAGCACGAACTTGCGGATGCGCGCCGCGCCGGGGAGCGTCTCGTTGACCCGGTCGATCTCCGTCTGCAACAGGTCGTAGACCTGCGCCTTGGCCGAGAGATCGGTGTAAGTGGTGTACGAGATCTTCTGCTTCTCGGCCCACTTCCCCACCACCGCCGAGTCGATGCAGAGGAGCGCGGTCAGATAGGGCCGATCCTGGCCCATCACCACGGCTTCCTTCACGTAAGGCGAGAACTTGAGCCGGTTCTCGATGTACTGGGGCGAGAACCGCGTTCCGTCGGCGAGCCGGAGCACGTCCTTGAGGCGGTCGATCACGACCAACTGGCCGTCCTCCTCCAGGTAGCCCGCGTCGCCGGAGTGCAGCCAGCCGTCCGAGAGCGCCTCGCGCGTCGCGGCCTCGTTCTTGTAGTAGCCGAGGAACACCGACGGGCTGCGCGAGAGGATCTCGCCTCGTTCGCTGATCCGCACCTCGGTGCCGGGAATGGGCTTGCCCACCGTGTGGAACTTGATGGCGTCGTCCGGGTGGATGCAGGAGATCCCACTGATCTCCGTCTGCCCGTAGATCTGCTTGAGCCGCACGCCCATCGCGTGGAAGAAGCGGAACACGTCGGGGCCGAGCGCCGCGCCGCCGGTGGTGCCGCTGCGCAGGTGGAGCAGCCCGAGCCGGTCCTTGAGCGCGCGGAAGAGAAGCAGGTCCGCGAAGAGGTACAGCGCGCGCCACAGGAGCGGCACGCGGCCGTGCTTCAGCCGCAGGTCCGCGGTCTTGTACCCCACCGGCATCAGGCGCTCGTACAGGAAGCGCTTGAGCGGCGTGGTGTCCATGATCTTCACCTGCACGGTCGAGTTGAGCCCCTCCCAGATGCGCGGCGGGGCGAACAGCACGTGCGGGCCGATCTCGCGGATGTCGTGCAGGGCCGTCTCGGGCTCCTCGGGGAAGTTCACCGTGAAGCCGATGGCCAGCGCGGTGGCGACGGACATCATCTGCTCGCCGATCCACGCGAGCGGCAGGAAGGAGACGAACTCGTCGCCGGGCTTGCGCGGGTCCACCTGGTGGAGGCTCAGCGCCATCGTGAGCAGGTTCTGGAAGGAGAGCATCGCTCCCTTGGGCTGCCCCGTGGTGCCCGATGTGTAGCAGATCATCGCCAGGTCGCCGCCGCCGCCTCGAGCGACGTTCTCGTCGTACAGGCCCGGCTTCTCCTTCGCGAGCGCGCGGCCGCGGACCTCCACCTCGGAGAAGGAGAGCAGCTTCTCGTGCCGGTACCGGCGCAGGCCGCGCGGGTCGGAGTAGACGACGTACGCGACCTTGGGGAGCTGGTCGATCATCCCCAGGATCTTGTCGACCTGCTCCTGGTCCTCGGCGACGATGAAGCGCGCGTCGGAGTGGTCGATGACGAACCCTACCTCGGTCAGGTTGGAGTCTTGATAGATGCCGACCGACGCGGCGCCGGCGGCCTGCGCGGCCAGCTCCGCGATCACCCACTCGGGCCGGTTGTCGCCGATGATGGCCACCTTCCCGCCGCGCGCAAGGCCCAGCGAGACGAGCCCCAGCGAGAAGTCGCGCACGCGCTCCTGGCAGGCGCGCCAGCTGGTCTCGCGCCAGATGCCGAGGTCCTTCTCGCGCAGCGCGGCACGCCCGCCCAGCCGCTCGGCGTTGCGCGCCAGCAGCTTGGGGAAGGTGTCCGCTCCGCCGAGCGCATCCGTCACGCGGCGGCCTCCCCGCCGAGGTAGGCGAGCTGCACCTCGCGGCTCTGCTGCACCTCCTCGGGAGTCCCGTCGGCGATCTTCTGGCCGAAGTTGAGCACCACGACCCGGTGGGAGAGATCCATAACCACGCCCATGTCGTGCTCGATCATGAGGATGGTGGTGCCGCGCTCCTCGTTGATGTCGAGGATGAAGCGAGCCATGTCCTCCTTCTCCTCCGCGTTCATGCCCGCCATCGGCTCGTCCAGCAGCAGGAGCCGCGGCTCGAGTGCGAGCGCGCGCCCCAGCTCGACCCTCTTCTGCAGGCCGTACGCGAGCGTGTGCACCACCTGCTTGCGCACCGGCTCGATCTCGAGGAAGTCGATGATCTGCTCGATGTGCCCGCGGTCCCGGATCTCCTCGCGCTCCCCCAGCCCGTAGTAGAGCCCGCCGCCCAGCACGCCGGTCTTCTGGTGGCAGTGGCGCCCGATGAGCAGGTTGTCGAGCACCGTCATGCCCTTGAACAGCGCGATGTTCTGGAAGGTGCGCGCGATGGCCAGCCGCGTGCGGGCGGCGGGCCGCAGGTGCGTCACGTCGGCGCCGTCGAACCGGATGGTGCCCTTCTGCGGGCGGTAGACGCCGCTGATGCAGTTGAGCAGGCTGGTCTTGCCCGCGCCGTTCGGTCCGATGATGGCGGAAATGGCGCCGGGCTCGACCGCGAAGCTGACGTCCTGCAGCGCCGTCACGCCGCCGAACCGCAGCGACAGATGGGCGATCTCGAGCAGCGCCATCTTTGTTCCTCGGGCGCGGTGGCAGGGCGCGGCCAGATACAGCGGGCGCGTACTCTAGCAGGGGTACGACGTTCGCAGTAAGAGCCGGCGCGGTAGACTGCGGCCATGCGCGACCTTGCTTCCCGGATGGCCGACCTCGGCACCGAGACCGCTTTCGACGTGCTCGCCCGGGCCCGCGCCCTCGAGGCGCAGGGCCGCCGCGTGCTGCACCTGGAGATCGGCGAGCCGGACTTCCCCACCCCGCCGCACGTGGTGGAGGCAGGAGTGCAGGCGCTCCGCGACGGACACACCCGGTACGGGCCGCCGCCGGGCCTGCCCGCGCTGCGCGAGGCGATCTGCGAACGGATGCTTGCGGAACGCGGCGTCCGCGCCACGCCCGACGAGGTGGTTGTGACGCCCGGCGCCAAGCCCATCCTCTTCCTCGCGCTGCTCGCGACCGTCGGCCCCGGCGACGAGGTGCTGGTGCCCGATCCGGGTTTCCCCATCTACGAGTCCGTGGTTCGCTTCGCCGGCGCGCGCGTGGTGCCGGTGCCCGTACGCGAGGAGAGCGGCTTCTCGTTCGACGTCGACGCCGCGGAGCGCCTGATCACGCCGCGCACCCGCATGCTCATCTTCAACAGCCCGGCGAATCCGACCGGCGGGGCGACCACGGCGCGCGACCTGGAGCGCATCGCAGCCCTGGCCGAACGGCACGACCTGTGGGTGATCGCCGACGAGATCTACGCGCGCATCTCCTACGAGGAGCCGCACCGATCCATTGCCGCGCTCCCCGGGATGCGGGAGCGCGTGATCCTCTCGGACGGCTTCTCCAAGGCGTACGCGATGACCGGCTGGCGGCTGGGCTTCGGGGTCGTCCCCCGCCGTCTGGCCGAGCCGCTCACCCGCCTGGTGATCAACTCGAACTCCTGCACCGCCGCCTTCGTGCAGCTCGCCGGCCTCGCGGCGCTGCGCGGCCCGCAGGACGCGGTGGACCGGATGGTGGCGGAGTTCCGCCGCCGCCGCGACCTGGTCGTGTCGTCTTTGCGCGACATCCCCGGCGTCCGTTGCGCCATGCCCCGCGGCGCGTTCTACGCCTTTCCCGACGTCCGCGGCCTGCCGGTGTCCGCGAACGAGCTCGCGTCCCGCCTCCTCGAGGAGCACGGCGTCGCGACGCTCTCCGGCACCGCCTTCGGCCCGGTGGGCGACGGTCACCTCCGCATCTCGTACGTCAGCGCGCCCGAGGTGCTCACCGAGGCGGTGCAGCGCATCCGCGGGGCGATCGAGCAGACATAGCCAACGATTCGAGCGACGCTTCGGAGCTTGTCGATTGTGCCTCTGGTCCGCCTGCCGTAACCTGTCGGTACGGGGTGCTTCGATGCGCGCCTTCCTCGCCGCCGCCTTGCTGCTCTGCGCCTGCGCGCACGGCAAGGATGATCGCACTCTCTGTCCGGAGTACCGCGGTCAGCGCTGCCTCGGGGGGCAGACCTGCGCCCTCGACAAGCAGCGCGGCTGCGAAGTCTGCGCGTGCAAGGGGACCAACATCGGGCCGGACGGCAAGCCCACCGTGAACCAGTAGAGCGATGGATCGCCGGTACCAGCGGCTCTGGGCAGCGGCGGCGGGGGCGCTGGCATTCCACGCCTTGGTCCTGCTCGCGCTGACGCTCCTGCCGCGCGCGAAGGAGGTCGCCCCTCGCCCGCCGGCGGTCCTTCGCGTGGAGCTACGTAAGGTCCCGGGCGCCAGGCCGCCGGCGAGCGGTGACAAGGAGGCGCCGAAAGCGACGGCCTCGCGAAAGGCCACGCCGCCGGCCGGCCGGATCGCGGCGCCCGGTGAAACGCCGGCCGGCGGAGAGAAGGCCGGAACCGGGCCCGAGCCGTGGTCGCGCGACTGGAGCGTCGCCGAGGGCATCGACCGTCCCGGCGGCGGCGCCTCGCTGCGGCTCGATCATCCCGAGGACGCGCTCGATCCCGGCGGTGGCCCCCAAGCCGACCGCCTCCCGGGCCCCGTCCGGGAGAAGTCGCGCGAAGCGAAGCTTGCCGAGGAAAAGGCGGCCGTCGAGCACCGGATCGAGAGCTGGGTCTCGGACGTGAAGGCGAAGGAGCGCGCGCAAACCCGCGACGACTACTGGCAAGCCGTCGAGGACGCGCTCCGGCGCGGGTTCGAACCTGGATGGGACGTGCTGGAACAAGGTCCTCGGAAGACGCCAAGCTCGACCCTTGGCGCTCTGGTCGAGACGTGGAAGAAGCAGGCCGCCGCCTACGGGAGGACGGGCAACCCCTTCGCCGGGTCGCCCGACGCGCCGGGTGCGCGCAAGGCTCTCGGCGAGGAGTTCCTCGAGCTCGCCAACGAGGACCGGGGCCTGGGCAGCGTGAGCCTGGGACGGACGCTCAACCTGTTCGGCATGGTGAGCGCGGCCGCGAGCGCGGCCGGCCAGATCTGGCACTACCGGCTGATCGCCTCGGTGCGAGTCACGCAACGCGAGGACGGCTCGCTCTTCGCCGTCGAGTTGCTCGACACGAGCGGGAACGCCGCGTACGACCGGCTGGCGCTGCGCCAGGCGCGCTCGCTGGGCACGCTCCAGCTCGGGCCTCCCCGCCAAGGAAGGGAGACCCTCTGGGCCTTCGAGACCGAGTTCTCGCAAGTCCCGCCGCTCCCGATCGCGGGCTGCGCGCTGGACGATTTCATCCCGCGGAACTGCTGGTACCCGCTGCAGAAGCGGGCGCACTCCCGCGTGCGCCTGCTGGCCATCTACTAGATCTCAGAAGTCGTACGTCATGCCCGCGGAGAACGCCTGGATGTTGGTGCCGGTGAAGCACTGCGTCCCGTTCCCGATGAGCCCGATGCCGGGGGCGACGCCGGCCGTCGCCGGCCCGCTGCCGTCCTTGCAGTCCCAGGTGACGCCGTGCCCGCTCGGCCCGAGCGCGTAGTGCGCGCCGTCGCCGTTCATCATCCGGGCGTAGGCGAGGTACACCGTCGTCTTCCGATCGAACCAGTGCCGGTAGCCTCCGGTGACCATGTCCGCCGAGTTCGAGATCGGGCCGATGGTCGGGTCGCCGGGAGTGCTGTTTGCGTGCGCCCATGCGGCCATCACGTCGTCGTTGGGGGTGACCTTCTGCAAGGCGGAGAAGTAGAACCCGGAGCGCTGCCGCTCGTTGAAGGTCCCCACGTCGTCGCGGTGGAGGTCCTCGAAGAGCCCGGCAACGGTGGTCCCGGTCGCGGCGAGCGTGTATTTCGCGCCGAACTTCCACGCCCATTCGTCGGCCACGCCGACCGTGGACACGCCGGCCGGCGTGGTCGCGCCCGCATCGCCGGTGCGGTTGACGCGCTTGTGTAACTCGTACGCGGCGACGCCCTTGAATCCGAAGTTCTCCCAGGTCGCCGC
>DASWGI010000206.1:0-5898 GCA_036393835.1 Myxococcales bacterium
GCGTACGTCGGCTTCACCGAGGCCGGCGCGCTGCCGCCCGTCCTTGCGGGAGCAGCGGCCTGCCACCCGGCACCGCCCCAGCCGCCGCCTGGCGAATCGCCGCCGAGCACTGCTCCGGCCAGCCCCGGACGGCAGACCCGCATCCCCTGGAGCGAGCTGCTCCTGCGCGTCTTCCGTGAGGACGTGCTCCAGTGCCCCTGCGGGGGTCGGAAAGTCGTGCTCGCGTTCCTCACCGACGCGAAGGTGGTGAAGGCCATCCTGGAGCACCTGGGTCTGCGAGCGACCGGCCCGCCGATCGCACCTGCGCGGCGTCACGAGCAGTCCGAGTTCACGACCTGGCAAGACGACGTGCCCGAGCTGCAGCAGGCGCTGCGCTGACCGAGGCGGTCGGACAAGTCTGCGTCCATGCTTTGAATTCAGCCTGCGCGGCGGCTGCGCAGCACCGCCGCGCGCTGGTCTAACACGCTCGCCGACAGGGAGGAGTGGACGGAGTTAGTCGCTATCGGACCCGAACCCCCCGTTTGTTCGCCCTATGGCTCGAGCGTGTCCTGAACTCATGGTAGTTGACTCCGACATGGGCACACTTCAGACTACGTGGTGTGGTGTGCGTTGAACGCGATTCGGGGGGGGCATCCAATGCCTAACGTACTGGAACGGATCTCCAAGGTTTTTCTTATCGCGATGCTCCTCGCGGCTACTGCGGCGCTGGGGCAGGGCAAAGGGCACGAGAACGACAGCGCCCCTGAGTTCGGCGTGGCGGCCGTCGGGACCGTCGCGGTCCTCCTGGTTGGCGGCGGAGTCCTGGTGGCGCGCCGCCGCCGCCGCTGACAGGTTCATTCGCTGGCACCCGATTTCGGAGCCCGACCAGGTTCGGGCCTTCGAGGCGGAGCGCCCGTCCTGCGATGGGCTCTTCCGGCCGCGCTGCTCCTCGCCGAGTACCTGACGCTCTCGTTGCTCGTGGATTTGCCGACTGCGGGCCCCGCGATGCGGCTGGTGGAGGCGGTCCGTATCGCGGTCCCCGTCATGATCGGCGCGGCCGCAGGCGCGTGGTTGCTGGAACAGCGCCAGGCGCGCCTTGCGCTGCAGGAGATGGCCGCGTCGCTGCCGCCCTGGCGTCTGTGGCCCGCGCTCGGGGCGCAACTCGCCGCGTTCACCGTCACCGCCCTGCTCGCCCGCCGGCTGCTGGGGGCGGGAGCGCCACCGATCACTTCCCGTTCGCTGGCAGGCTTGCTGGCTTGTGCGGCAATCGCCGCCCTGCTTGCGGTGGCCAGCGCGGCCCCGTTGCGGTGGACTACCCACCTCGTCGCGGTCCGCTGGCGCGTCCCGCTCGTCGCGCTGGCGCTTGGCATGCTCTCGTGGCGCGCGGCCGCGGCAGCCGAGGGCTTGTGGGGGCTTCTCTCGGGGGGCACGCTGCGAGCCGTCGCCTCGGTGCTCCGCCTCCTAGGCCTCGACGTGACGACCGACCCGGCGACGAATCTCATCGCGGTCCGGGCCTTCCGGGTGCTCATCGCTCCAATCTGCTCCGGCGTGGACGGTGTCGGTCTGGTCCTGCTCTTCCAGGCGATCTGGATCTCCATGGCTCGTTCCCGGCTTCGATTGGGACGCGCGTTCGTTCTCTTGCCGCTTGGCGCCATCGCCGCGCTGGCGGCGAACGTCCTGCGGATCGCCACCCTCGTGATGGTCGGCGCGTCTGGCAGAAGGGACCTGGCGTTCGGGGGACTCCATTCCAAGCTTGGTTGGATTCTGTTCATCGCCATCGCGCTCGGGAGCGTGGCCATCGCGGAACGGACTCCCTGGCTGCAGCGATCGGGAGCCGCCGCGACGGCAGAGGATGGAGGGTTGCCTCCGGTCGTCGCCGCGTATCTCGCTCCTCTCCTCGCGGCTCTCGCGACCGCCCTCGTCACCAGCATCTGGAGCAACGGTTCTCTCGACCTTTGGTACGGGGCGCGCATCGCGGCGGCGCTGGCCGCGCTTCTCCTCGTCGGCCGAGACCTGCCCCGGCTCTCGTTCTCGGTGCCCTGGGTGCCGGTGCTGCTCGCCGCCGGCGTCTGCGCGATCTGGATCCACTGGGGCGGCGGAGACGGCGCGGCACTTGCCGACGATCTCACCCGTCTGTCGCCGGTCGGTCGATGGACCTGGATCGCGGTGCGGGCGGCTGGCTCCTGCCTCGCGATTCCGCTCGCGGAGGAGCTGGCGTTTCGGGGCTTTCTCTTGCCATGGCTGGTTTCGCCAGACTTCGAAACGGCGCCGCCCCACAAGTGGACGTGGCCGGCGGTGCTCCTCTCGTCGGTCGCCTTCGGCGCCATTCACCAACAGTGGCTCGTGGGCACGGCCGCCGGACTCGCCTTCGCGGCCGCCCGGCTCCACCGGGACCGGCTCGGCGATGCCGTCTTGGCCCATGTACTCTGCAACGCGGGTATCGCCGCGGCGGTGCTGCTGGGCGGTCGCTGGGACCTCTGGGGCTAGAGTGGCTTCGCACCGCTTGAGGTCTCTCTTGCCCTTCCTCCCCTGCGCAGCCGGTGCATGGCACGGCCGCGGGCAGGTCTGCTACGCTTCGTGAGGGCAGGAAGGAAGCGTCGAGTTGGCAGAACGCGGCTTATCGGTCCTATGGTCGAGAGCCTAAAAGTGCGGCATGCACACCGCGCATGGGCGGTACCAGGCTGCGATCGCGGTGGCTTCATCGAGGAAGAACACCCGGCTGGCGCGGTAGCCGCCACGGGCCAGCGCCCTGAGGGCCGCCCGGCAATCCAGCCGGCCGTAGATGCGCCCGCGGCGGTTGCCGCCGAGAATGCCGGGGCGGGCGCTGCCGTGCGGCCGGCCATCGGGCCCGACGACCTGCCAGGTCCTGCCGGCGCCGGCGGTCACGCCGCCACCTCCATGGCCAGCAGGGCGCGCTTGGCCTCGGGCCCACCGAGATACTCGCCCGTCGTGCCGTCGCTGCGCACCACCCGGTGGCACGGCACGACCAGCGGGAGCGGGTTGTGTGAGCAGGCGCTCGCGGCGGCGCGGACCGCGGACGGATTGCCGGCCGCCCTGGCCACGGCGGCATAGCTCTGCGTGACGCCGTAGGGAATGCGGCGCAGGTGCTCGAGCACCGAGCGACGGAATCCGTGGGCCAGTTGCAGGTCGACCGGTACGCTGAACGCGCGCCGCTTGCCGGCGAAGTATTCGTCCAGCTGGTGGGCCGCTTCGTCCAGCCGGCGCGGGGTGCGCAGGATCCGGGGGCTGATGTCGCTGGCCAGGCGCGCCAGTACGGCGTCGTGGTCCTCGCAGCTGAAGGCCACGCGCACCAGCCCTTCGCCGGTCGCAGCGAGCAGCAGCAGCCCGAGCGGGCTGTCGACGGTGCGGTAGGACACGTCGAGCAGCCCCTGCTTCTCCGCCAGCGCCGCGAGGCGGCTGTGCAGCCGGCCATCGCTGTCGACGCCGGCGCCGGCAAACGCGTTCGTGAGGCGGTCGATGATCTGCTTGTCGCTCATGTCTTGGCTCCTTTCGAGAAATGCTTGCGGAGGCTTGCGATGCCGTCCGCGGCGCTGCGCCGGGCAGCGGTAGCGCTGGACTCCAGCAGCTCGCCCACCTCGGCGTAGGACAGGTCGGCGAGGTAGCGGTAGATCACGGCTCCGCGCTGCTTGGCCGGCAGGCCGTCCAGCGCGGCTCGCAGGTCGTCGTCCATCGATGACTCTCCGGCCGATGCCGCGTCGGTGGCGGGGATCTCGGGCAGATCGCCCGCTGGCTGCGGTCTCCTCGCCGCGCCGCGGAGCTGGTCGATGGCCTTGCGATGCGCGATGGTCACCAGCCAGCCGCGGATGCTGCTTTCCGGCTGCAGCTTCGGATACGCCTCCAGCGCGGACAAGAACGTCTCCGACCAGGCGTCCGCCGCGTCCGCCGGGCCCAGCAGCGCGCGGCACACGCGCATCACCACGGGGCCATGCTCGGCCACGATTTCCTCGAACGGTCGCACGGCGGCATCGCGCGAACGCACCGGCCGCCCGGTCTGTGAGGGTCCACGAGAGGACTCCATGAGGTTCGTTCGGGTCATGAGCGCCCAGACTGTCATCGGGCGTCGTGGAAGACGAGGCCCAGCGTGTGGCGGCGCCCGGAGCGCAGCACGCTGACGCGGTGACGCATCGGCGCGGCCGACCAGCCACGGCGGGACGGCACCGGCCGGTCGCGAGTGGTGAAGACCAGGCCCTGACCCCGTCCGATGGCAGTGGTGGTGCCGCGGGACTGCGCGCGCAGGCGCTGCTCGACGGCGAGGAACTCACCGCCTGTGTAGTCCACGACGGGCCGGTCGAGGCCGATGACCACCTGGAGCGGAAACACGAGCTCGCCGTAGAGGTCGCGATGCAGCGCGTTCCAGTCGCCCGGCCCGTACCGGAGCAGCAGCGGTGTGGGGCGGGTCTGCCCGGCCAGGTGACATTGTCCGAGCCAGTCGTCGAGGTCGTCCGGCCACGGCGCTGGCTGCCCGAGCCGTCCGGCCCATTCCCTGGCGATCGGCAGCAGGTGCGGCCAGAAGGCGGCGCGCAGCTCTGCGACCAGCTCCGGCAGGGGCCGATCGAAGTATCGGTACTCGCCCTGCCCGAACCGGTGGCGAGCCATGTCGATGGTCGAGCGGAACCGGCCGTCATCGCTGTAGAGGCCGGTGAGCGTGCGGCACTCCGGCGGACTCAACACCGGGCCCGTGAGGGAGCACCCCACGTCATCGAGCACGCCGGAGATCGCTGCCCAGTCCAGCTTGTCGACGCGTCTTGCCACTTTTGCCATGGCGTCGCTCAAAGGCCGGTCTCGCGCACGGTGATGCTGAGCCGGCCCGGAGGAAGGCCGAGCCCGCCGGGAGCCGTGCCGTCGAGGACCTTGGGAACGCCGTGATGGATGCGCCGGTTCGGCTCGCCGAACACGAGCAGATCGCCGGAGCGAAGCTCCAGGTCCGTGAACGGGCCCGTGCGCCGGCCGACGCCCGCGAACCGGAAGACGCAGCTGTCGCCGAGGCTGACGGTGACCACCGGGGCGTCGCTGGGTTCTTCGCCATCCTGGTGCAAACCGAGGTGCGCGCCGGGCGCGTACAGGTTCACGATCGCTGCATCGGGCGCATAGGTCGCCGCCTCGGCGCTGTCCCGCCCGTACGCCTCCGCGACGGCTGCCCGCGCCAGGTCCGCAACTTCCTCCGGCAACGGCTTGACCGGCGCGCCGTCGGTGTCGTCCGCCGTCTTCGAGTAAGCGTACGGCGTCCAGTGCCAACCGAGGCACACGGACTGCACGCTCATCAGATGTCCCCTCGGAACCCTCGGGTGCCGGAGGCCGGCCGGCGGCAACGCCCACCGCCGGAACTGGGCGACCAGCGACCGCTGCATCTCGAGGTCGAGCCATCCCGCGACGCGCACCACCCCGGGCAAACACATCTCGCGGCGGCCATGGCCCGCGTCTTTGCCGGCAGCGGCAGGGCCCAGGGCCAAAGTGAGCTGGCGCTCTGCGAAAGCCAGCGGGGGCGGCAGGGCCGTCGACACGCCGCCGAGGCGGCTGCGACCCATCCTGGCGCGCGGCGATGGAGCGATCGGGGTCATGCCTGGACAACGCTGGCCGGACCCTGTTTGTGAGGTCTCGATCGCACGGGCGAGCGCCTCCCCGACGGCGGCCGCCCTTCCCCACGGCTCGAGCCCGGCTCGCCGTCGCAGATGACGCCTGCGACTACCCTTCGATGACTCTGGTAAGAGGCTGATGGTGGAACATCTTTCGGAATCGCCAAGAGCACGCAGCTCCTTTCGCGGCGGGGTGCTATTGTCCAAACCCATGAAAACCGTCGCTGTTGCCGCCCTCGCCGCCGCGCTCTCGTTCCACGCTTCCGCAGAGGAGAAGCCCCTCGACAAGGCGAATGCGAAGCTGAGTGCGGGACAGAAATCGGTG